>CAZDRT010000008.1:0-31657 GCA_964507815.1 uncultured Puniceicoccaceae bacterium | reverse complement strand
AGCCGACTGAGGACACTGCTTCGCCTTGGCACGGCAGCCGCCCTCCCGCCGCCACCCACTTGTGCTTACCTCCCATTGACCTCGGCACAAAATTCACCGGGAATATTGCGATGAAAATTGCACTGCCACTAAAGGAAATGGCGAAATCAGAGTATTTCCACTGGACGTTGGCGAAGCGTTTTCCGTATGCCATCTATTACACGTTGGCGGACGACTTGGTTTCCGTTCACGCGGTCTTGGATTGTCGCCAAGACCCGAAACGGATCGAAGAGCGGCTGCTCCAGGAGCGAACAAGACGCTGGAGTTGATCGAATGGGAGGCTACGACGACGATCCGGTCTGCCAGTCGTATTTCGGGGTCAGTTCGCGGTCTTCGACGTGTTTGCGGTCGCCTTTGTGCCACCAGAAGAAGATCGGGCTGGCGATGTAGATCGAAGAGAAGGTTCCGGTCACGATGCCGACGAGGAAGACGAACGCGAAGTCCACGATGATCCCCGCTCCGGCCAGGAACAGGGCCAGGGCGGCCATGAAGGTTGTCACACTCGTCAAAACCGACCGCCCGAGGGTCAGGTTGATCGCCATGTTCACGACCTTTTTCAGGGTCAGGGTCGGATTCAGGTCCAATTCCTCCCGGATGCGGTCGAAGACCACGATGGTGTCGTTGATCGAGTACCCGACGATCATGAGGATGGCCGCGATCATCGGGGCGGAGAACTGGCCGCCCGCGAGAACGAAGATCCCGATCGTCATGAGGACGTCGTGGATGGTCGCCGCGACCGCCCCGATCCCGTAGCCGACCTCGAAGCGGAGCGCGATGTAGAGCAGGATGCCGAGCAGGGCCACCACCAGCGACAGAACCGCGTTGCGCTTGATTTGGTCGCTGACCACACCGCCGATGCTGGTCTGCCCCTCGATGGTAAGATCAGCTTCCGGATAGGCGGTCGCCAGCGCGTCGAAAAACTCCGCCCCCTTGCCGACTTCGGTCTGGATCGAGAGGGTCTCGGCGTCGTTCACCATGCTGACCTGGTAAACGGCCGTCACCTCGCCGAAACCACCCTCGCGGGCGACGGCTTCGATGCCCGTCAGGGGGAGACGTTCCTCGAAGGAGACGGTGATCTCGTCCCCCCCGACAAAATCGATCCCGAAAAGATTGTCCCAATGGAGGACCGTCGCAACCACCCCGGCGGCCACGATGAGCCAAGAGGTGAGAAAGGCGGGCTTGCGGAACCGCAGGAAGTCGATGGAAAAGGGTCCCGGCAGGCCCCAGCCGAGAATCTTCTTCACCCCCGTCTTGAAGACGAGCGTCTCCAGCAGAAAACGGCTCACGACCAGGGCGCAGAAAACCGACGAGCAGATACCGATCGCCAGCGTGACCCCGAATCCCTTGACCGGACCGGTCCCGAGCCAGATCAGGATCGCCGCCGTGATCAGGGTGGTCACATTGGCGTCCACGATGGTGGAAAACGCCTTCTCGTATCCGCCCAGCAGGGCGTTTCCGGGCTTCTTCCCGAGGCGCAACTCCTCGCGCACGCGCTCGAAGATAAGGATGTTCGCATCGACGGCCATTCCGACGGTGAGGACGAGGGCGGCCACCCCGGGCAGGGTCAGGGTCGCCCCGAGACTGGCCAGCACCCCAAGCACGATGACCACGTTCACGAGGATGGAAATCACCGCGACGATCCCGCCGAGGCCGTACCAGAAAATCATAAAAGCGATGACCAGCCCCGCCCCGATCTGGGCGGCGAGCACGCTCTTGTCCCGCGCGTCTTCGGCGAGGGACGGGCCGACCTCGCTCATCTCGTCCACGGTCAACTCGTATTCGAGGGGGTTGTTGAGCACGTTGGCCAGCTCGATGGCCTCGCGCTGGGAGAACCGGCCCGTGATCCGGGCACCCCCGCGGATGACCTCGTTCACGCTCGGAGCGCTCTTCAGCTCGCCGTCGAGGACGATGGCCAGCTGCCCGACCGAACCGTCCCGCTCATTGCCCTCGACGATTTCCTCGGTGATGGCGGCGAACCGATCACTCCCCTCCGAGGTGAAATCCATGAAAACCTCATACCCCCCGGTCTGGTTCGGCATCGCCCCGGCGCGGGAAACGATCGCGCCCGTCGCCTCGGGCAGTCTCTCCACGAAATACGGGACTTCCACCAACTCGCCGCCGGGTCCTTCCTGCTCCATCGACAGTGCCTCGTATCCGCGCGGTGTCGGAACCCCCTCCCCCGGGCGGATGGAGCGATGGACAAGGCGGAACTCCAGCCGGGCCGGCTTCCTCAGCGATTCGATGCCCTCCGGATCCTCGCGCAGGCTCAGTCCCGGAAGCTGGATCTCCACGCTGTGGTCGGAGACCGGGCGGATGGAAGGCTCGGAAACACCGAGACCGTTGACCCGCCTCTCCATGACCTCGACGACCTGCTTCAACTGTTCCTCGCGCTGGAAGCGCCCGACATCCTCCACCGCCTCGTCGTCCAGCCGCAGGGTAAAGGAAACGCCGCCCTGGAGATCGAGGCCGAGACGGAGATTGCTCTTCGAACGGTTCAGCAACTCGCGCAGGATCACCTCGTTGCGACGCTCCTGATTGCGGATGTCAACCAGTTGCACCTCCGGGAAAAAGGAGACCAGATCGATATCGCCGGCGTTGGCGATTTCGCGGAGCCCCACGTAAACCGAGGGAAAATCCCCCGCTTCGACGCCCGCGCGGGCCTCCTCCACCAACTCGGCGAACGCCTTGTCGTCGGTCTGTTCGAGAACGTATTCCTCGAACTCGCGGTCTTCGAGCGGAACGAGATTCAGCAGCGCCCACGCGAGGATCGCCACCGACAAACCGGCCTTCCAGAGAATCCCCCCGGACATCGATTACCCTTGGCGCGCCTCCCTCAGGAAGCGTCTTCGAGCTTGCTCGCCACGAAAGCCCGGCCGATCTCGACCTTGACGTTTTCGGCGACTTTGACAACCAGCCGGTCGTCCTTGACGTTGGTGATCTCCCCGTAGATTCCGCCGGAGGTCAGGATGCGGTCGCCCGTCTGGAGCGCCTTGATCATGGCCTCCTGCTGCTTCTGCCGCTTGCGCTGCGGAGCGATGATCAGGAACCACATACCCGCAAAGAGCAGGATAAAAAAGAGAATGGGCGTGAGACCGCTGCCGGGTGCCGGTGCGGGCGCGGCCTGGGCCAGATTGAAGAGGTACTCCATGGTCGGTACTGCTGTTGGTTGACGTTGGGAAAAAGACGAAACCGCAAAGAAAAGCGGACGCCCCGGCGGTTGGCAAGGATGAATCATCGGAAAATGCCGCGGGGGGCGTAACCACAAGTGCGGGGAGCAATGGAAGGGATTCCCGATTTTCCAGTGGTCTCCCGACACAGGGGAATATCTTTCCCGTCAACCCTCTTCGGGTTGGACGACTAAAGTCATCAAACTACGTCGTCGCATGACTTTGGTCGTGCGATTCGGCGCTCTTCCGTGGTCGCGGGGCTTGCCCCTCGATCCGAAGGTGGTAGTGACTGCGGACACCACCGAACCTCTCCGGACCGACACCGGGCCTCCGTGGAAATCAGTATCCGTTGCCCGTGCCGCCGGAGATCGGAGGGCAACCAACTTCGCAGCTTTCTTCAACAGTGGGCAGGGATTTTAGTTACGCGGGCAAAAAAAATTGACATCTGTTACGTCCGCAACCACTGGGTCCGTGACCACTGCATGCGCGAGGAGAAAACCCGCTCAAAAAGCCACAAACTCACCGTGCGGGGGCGGCGACGCCAGTGCGGAACTCCACGGCCATCCCGGGCAAGACGAAGCCAGGCCCCACGGGGAATCCCGTGGCGGTCTTCCCTGCACCAAAGCTGAAAATATTTTCCCGGAAGGCTTCTCGATTTCTCGCATAATTCGTTACAAACCAGAAGCTTGGCTTTCATTATTCGCCAGCGATGGTTCGGGGTCGGAGTTCCCGGCGGCGCAAATCGTTCGCTAGCCGAAACCGCCCCCGACCGGGTTGTCTTCGGTGTGGTTGGCGAAACGGGTGTACTTGCGCAGGAAGGCCAGGTCGATGACGCCGGTCGGGCCGTTTCGCTGCTTGGCCACGATCAGGCGGATCTTTTCGATCTCGTCGGAGCGCTCGTTTTCCTCCTGATCCTCGTTGCGGGGGCGGTGCAGGAGCATGACCACGTCGGCGTCCTGCTCGATGGCCCCGGATTCGCGCAGGTCCGACATGCGCGGCTCGCGTTTCTCCTTCTCGCTCTCGCGGTTCAACTGGCTGAGAACGAGCACGGGCACCTCCAGCTCCTTCGCCATCGCCTTCATCCCCCGGGAGATTTCCGAAATCTGGTTTTCGCGCGAAGCCCGGTTGTCCATCCCGGCGACGAGCTGGAGGTAATCGACCACGATCAGACCGAGCTGCTGGCGCGAACACACCCGCCGCGCCTTCGCCCGGACTTCGAGAATGTTGAGATTGCCCTGGTCATCGACGATGATGGAGGCTTTCTTGATCTCGCCGGCCGCCTCGACGATGCTCTGCTGCTCGTCCCGCGAGGAGAAGCCGTCGCGCAATTTGTTCATGTTCACGCCGGCGCGGCTGCAGAGAATGCGCTGGGCGAGGCTCTCGGCGCTCATCTCGAAACTGAAGACGAGAACCGGCTTGGGTTCGGGGTTGGACGGACCGGGGATGGCCACGTTCTCGGCGATGTTCATGGCGAAACTGGTCTTCCCGACCGAGGGCCGGGCGGCCAGGACGATCATCTCGGCGGGATGGAAGCCGAAGGTCATCCGGTCAAGATCGAGGAAGCCCGTCCGCGTCCCGTAGCTGGTGTGCCGCTTGGCCAGGATGTCGTTGATCATCTTGATCACCTTGTCGAGCGACTTGCCGATGGGCTGGGCGGTGTCCGACACCTGGGCCTCGCCGATCCGATAGATCTCCGACTCGACCTCCGCGAGAAATTCGGTGATGTCCTCGGCACCTTCGTAACACTTCTCGACGGTCTGGTTCGAGAGGCGGATCAACCGGCGCAGCAGGGACTTCTCCTTCACGATCTCCATCCAGTTCGAGGCGAAGGCCGTCGAACCGACCGATTCGGAGATTTCGTTGATGTAGGCCCGACCGCCCGTTTCCTCCAGGAGCCCCATTGAGAGCAGCTTTTCCTCGACGGTGATTTCATCGATCTCCCGGCCCTGCTCGTTCAGGTCGAGCACGGCGGCGAAAACATTCCGGTGGGCGGGACGGAAGAAGGATTCGGCATCGACTTTGCCGCTGATGCAATCGGTGATGACCTCGCTCGCGTTCTCACGCATGCACGCGGCCAGGAGCGCCCGCTCCGCCTCGATGCTGTGCGGCTGCTGCTTGGTCACCCCCCCGACGCTGAAAGTGCCGTCCGAGTCGTATTTCCGGTCCTCGCGGAACCTGCGCTTTTTGTCCGGTCGATCCGCCATCCCTACACTTCCTCCAATGCCTTCCGTATCTCGCTCTCGGAGACGCTTTCAGCGGGCACCGACAGGGCGAGTTCGTACAGATGGCGCGCGCGGGCTTCATCGCTCCGCGCCTCGTACCGCCCCGCGTGGAAATAGACGAACCGGAGCAAATCCGGCGAAAAGCGCTCCGGATCCTCCTCCGCCCATTCGAGGAGAACCGCGAAATCCTCCCCGGCGACATCCCGCCGGCCGAAAATGCGGGGAAGCCGGTAGCTGTTCACGGCCCGGACCGACCGCACGTGCGGATCCTCCGGCTCCAGGGCGACGGCCCGGTCGATCGTCGCCAACCCCTTTTCCAACCAGTCCATCTTTCGGTAGAAAACCGCGTCCCGGGCGCGGAGCGTGTAAATGTTTCCGAGAAAAGCCAGAACGCGGGCGTCCTCCGGATAGTCCGCCCGGAGGGCTTCGAAAATCTCCTGCGCCCGCACAACCGCTTCCTCGTCGCCCCCGACACCCTCCTGGTGCAACGCCAGCCCCTCCCGGAAGAGTTCGCGCTCCTTTTCCCCGCCCTTCAAAGGCTCGGGGCGGGGGCCCCTCTCCACATCTCCCCATAGTCCGGACAACAGAGAAAAGAGAAAAAGAAAAACCGCTTTCCTGCAAAGATTCTTCACGCCTCAAAGGAAGGCTGCGAATCCGCCGGAACGCAAGCCCGACTCGTGCGATCATTCCGGCTTGGACCCGATCCGCCGGGATCAGTTCCCGGGGTCCGCGGGGGGATCCCCACCCGCCCCATGGTCCTTGGCGGCGAACGAGCAGCCGCAACCGCCGGCGCAGAGTTTCCCCGCCGCCCGCCGCCGCGCGCGGAGCCACCGCAGGAGCAGGTAGCCCGCCGCCGCACCGATGGCGGCGGCCACCACGGCCATCTCGAGCCAGCCGTTCACAGCAGGTTTCCGACTTGATAGACCAATACGGCGGCCACCCAGGCGAGGACCGTCATCCCCACGAAAGAGCCGATCGCGTACCACACGTTCAGCTCTTTGACGATCAGAGCCACCGTGGCCCCGCATTGCAGGCAGAGGGCGAAGAAGACCAGCACCGCGAAAACCACCGGAAGGGTGTAGATCGGAGTCCCTTCCCGGGGCCCGGAGGTCCATTGCTCACGCGCCAGTTTTTCGCGGAGACCGACCGATTCCTCGTCCACCTCGGGACCCAGCTGGTAAATGATCCCCAGGGTGGAGATGATCAGCTCGCGGGCCGGAAAACTGGAAAGAACGCCGACGGTGATTTTCCAGTCAAAACCAGCCGGAGCGAAGACCGGCTGCACCCAGTGGCCGAAACGCCCGAGGTAGCTGTCCTCCAGCCAGGCCGCCTCCAGCCGGTTCTCGAGTTCGGCCGCGTAGGCGCTGTCGGGATCGGCGAGCAGGGCCTCCGCCTCCGCCGGGGAGACCGACTCGGCGGCCGCGACCTCGGCGGCGAATCCGGCGGTCACCCCGCGCTCGACCGAATCGTTCCGCGGAAAGTAAAGGAGCGCCCAGATCACGACCGAAAAGGCCAGAATGACCGTCCCGGCCCGGAGAAGAAACTCCCGGCCGCTCTCCCACATCCGCACGAAGAGGTTCCGCACGTGGGGCACCTTGTATTGGGGCATCTCAAGGACGAAAGGCTGCACCGTGGACCGGGCGAAAAAACGGTGGACGACCCAGGCCAGCGGGGCCGCGACCAGCACCCCCAGAAGGTGGAAGAAAAACAGGGCCCACCCGGCCGCCATCGCTCCGTAGGCCGGTTCGATGAACGCACCGATCAGAAGCACGTACACCGGCAGTCGCGCGGAGCAGCTCATGAACGGAGTCATGAGGATGGTGGTCGTCCGCGCCCAGCGGTTTTCGAGGGTGCGCGCGGCCATGATGCCCGGGATCGCACAGGCGTAGCTCGAGAGCAGGGGCACGAAACTCTTGCCGTTGAGGCCGCACCACCCGAGCGCCTTGTCCATCAGGAAGGCGGCCCGGGCCATGTAGCCGGTATCCTCCAACAATCCGATGAAAAGGAAGAGCACGAAAATCTGGGGGAGAAAAACGAGCACACCGCCCACTCCCGCGATAATGCCGTCCACGACCATGCTCTCGATCAGGGGGGTACCGGCGAGCAGCGGACGGATCGCCTCCTGCGCCATCCCCGTGAGCGCCTCGAGTCCGTCCATGACGGGACCGGCCCACGAGTACACGGACTGGAAAACCACCCACATCACTCCCAGGAAAATGACCGTCCCCCAGAAGCGGTGGAGAAGGAGACGGTCGATGGACTCGGAGGGCGCGGCCCTTTCGGGCGAATCCGCTCCGGTCACTCCCTCGAGAAGCCGGCTGATCCGTTGGTATTGGAAAACCGCCTCGACCGGACCCGCGTTGATCCCCGCCCCGGCGAGAGCCCGCCGCCCGTCGTCCACGATCCCGCGGATGGTCCGCTCCTTGTCCGGCCACCGCCGGAGAAGCACGCTGGCCGGATCGAAAAGAAGCCGCAGCGCCTCGCCCCTGCTCAATCCGGGCACCGCTTCCAACAATCTCCCTACCGCCGATTCAACCTCCGCGTTCCAGGCCGTCGGCTCCATAAACCGGGAGGAGTCGAGCCCCTCCACCATCCGTTCGGCCAAAACGTCCATCCCCTCGCCACTCCGGGCCGACACCGGGACAACCGGGACCCCCAACCGCTCCGACAGCAAATCGGTGTTCACCGAAATGCCGCGCCGCCGGGCGATGTCCCACTGGTTCAACGCGATGATCACCGGAATCCCGAAATCCGCCGTCTGCAGGGCGAGAAACAGATTCCGTTCCAAGTTGGTGGCGTCCAGCACGCAGACCAGAAGGTCGAGGGGCATTCTCCCGTCGCGGGCGGCCAGCGAATCGAGCACCGCCCGCTCGTCGGCCGTGGCCGCCGACAGGCTGTAGGTGCCCGGGAGGTCCACCAGCTCGACGGCCCGACCATTGGGAAAGGCGGTTCCGACCTTCTCCTCGACCGTGATCCCAGGATAATTCGCGATCCGCTGGCGGAGCCCGGTCAGGCGGTTGAAAATCGTCGACTTTCCGGTGTTCGGATTCCCGATCAGCCCGACCCGGGGCGTCCGGACCGCTTCAACCGGCAGCACCATCGGGAGCCCTCCTGTTGCGCAGACGCACCGCCCGGGCGTCGGCCCGGCGCAAACCCACCCGCTGGCCCCCGATATCGACGGCGATCGGATCCCCCATCGGAGCGACCTTCACCAGTCGCAACAGGCGACCGGGTAAAAACCCGAGAGACCCGAGGCGCATGCCCGAGCGGGAAGCGTCGTCCACCGAGTCGATCATCCCCTCCCATCCCCTCGGAAGCTCGTCCAGAAAGCCAGCCTCACCGGCGGTTGAGTCAATTGGCGATACATCTTTCATATGAAACCGAATCCTAATCTCCCCAGCATGAATTTGGCCAGAAAAACCCGATAATGAATCTCATATTTATCTTTTGCTAATCAACAGCATAAGCCCGCGTGTGACCGGCGGCGAAATCCTTCCACCGGCACGGTGGCCATAAGCGACACGGTCATTTTAAGTTGACGCCATTTTTCGCATTGAAGCCCCCCCTGATTCCCGGCAATCTCCCCTTCAACTTCATGGCACCGTTTTTTCCACAGCGCCCCGGGCGACTCCGCTGACCAGCACCGCATGGCCCACGAATTCCTCCACGCACACTGGCGGATGCCCTACATCAAGGCACCGGACCGGACCGACGGAGAGCCCCGGAAGAATCCATTTCTGGAAATCCCGGAGGCCGGGGATCCCCGGGCCGCTCTGCTGATCTACAAGAGCACCGGGAGCTACCTGGTGATGAACAAATTCCCCTACAACGCCGGGCACCTCCTCGCCGTGCCCTACCGCGAGGTGGGGGACCTCGAGGATCTCAACGAAGACGAGCACGCGGATCTCTGCGCGGTGATCCGCAAGGGCAAGAAGCTTCTCCGGCTCGCACTGTCGCCGGACGGCTTCAACATCGGCTACAATCTCGGGTCCGCCGCCGGGGCGGGCATTCCCGGACACCTCCACTGCCACATCGTCCCCCGCTGGTCGGGGGACACCAACTTCATGCCCGTGATCGGGGACACCCGGGTGCTTCCCGAAGCGATGGAGGCCATGTGGGATCGGCTGAATTCCTTCGTGGACCGGATCGCGGATTGAATCCAAAGCGCTTGTGACAGCCCTGACGACCAGCGACACGCTCGAGTTCGAGTCCCCCCGCCTGCTCAGCCAGATCTACTGCGGGGAGGAGGCGAACCTCGCGGAGGCCGAGGCCGTCCTCGGCGTGACCCTAGTCGCCCGCGACGACTGGCTGAAAATCGAAGGCCCCGGGGAGGGCGTCCGCAAGGCCCGCGAGCTTTTCGAGATCCTCGGCCTGGCCCGGGGGCAGGGGCTGAAGATCCGGCGGAACGATTTCGAGAAAACACTGTCCACGGTCGCGGCGGGCGATGGGGCGGATCTGCGGGATCTTTTCGAACAGCCCCTGGTCATCCGCCTGAAGCGCAAGAGCATTGTCCCGAAAACGGTCCACCAGAAGCAGTATCTGAACCGCATCCGAAACCACGACGTGGCCTTCGGAATCGGCCCGGCGGGCACGGGCAAGACCTACCTCGCCATGGCCGCGGCCCTCGACGCGTTCCAGCGGGGCGAGGCCGAGAAGCTGGTCTTCACCCGGCCGGCGGTCGAGGCCGGAGAAGCCCTCGGCTTCCTGCCCGGCGACCTCCAGGAGAAGATCCTCCCCTATCTCCGCCCGCTCTACGATGCCCTCTACGACATGGTGGGCGTCGAGGAGACACAGCGGATGATGGAGCGCCAGCAGATCGAGATCGCCCCGCTCGCCTACATGCGCGGGCGGACGCTCTCGCGATCTTTCGTGATCCTCGACGAGGCCCAGAACACGACGCCGGAGCAGATGATGATGTTCCTGACCCGGCTCGGAGACGACTCGAAGATGGTCATCACCGGGGACATCACCCAGGTCGATCTGCCGCGCAGCAAAAAGTCCGGCCTGAAACAGGCCGTCGGCATCCTCGCCGGTGTGAAGGGCATCTCCATCTTCGAATTCGACGGCGTCGATGTCGTCCGCCATCCCCTGGTTCAGCGGATCATCCGCGCCTACGAGGAGAACTCGGGCGGACCGGACGCGGTCTCCTTCGTCTGACCCCGGCCTCCCGCCGCCCCCCCCCGAACCATCGCCACCATGGGAATTTTTCGCCGCCACAGAAAAGACCGCACCCCGACCCCCCTTCAGCGCAAGAGGGGGCTGCGCCCGGGGTCCCGCCCCGCCCTCTCCCCGCGGACCAGTTTCTGGTGGTTCGTCGGCTTCGTCGGGTTCACCTGCCTTCTGGTGGTCCTCTCTTTCGCCGGTCTCCGGCAGAGCGATCCGCAGATCGTACGCGACCAGATTGCCCGGGAGCGGGTGATCGCTGATTTCGCGTTCGACTACGAAAGCGAGGTGCTCACCCAACGCAGAGCCGGGCTGGCGCGGGAGCGGATCCCGCCGTTCTACGAAATCCGGATCGAACCCTTCCAGCGCTTCGCCCGGGAGCTGAACGCTCTGGAGTTCGACTATTCCCAGTTCGAGGAGAGCCTCTCCGGAGTTTCCGAAGAAGAGAAGCGGGAGACGATCGCAACCTTCGTGCGCGAGTTCGCGGCCGAGCGCGATCTCGACCTGCCCGTGGAACCGACCGTTCTCCTGCTGAGCGAGACCACTCCTTCCCAGCGCAACCGCCTGCTCCAGGAGGCCCTGCAGGCTCTCGAAAGCATCTACCGGAACGGGATTATCGACGAGGAGGATCCCTACTTCGCGGACGTGGGCAGCTTCAACTTCCTGCCCATCCAGACCGAAGGCGGCGACGTGAAGAGGGTCGAAATCCAGCGCCCCTACGACGCCCGGATTTCCCTCCGCAACGAACTCGCCGATCTCACGAGGGAGGACCCCCTTTTCAACGCGCTCTACGAGATTCTCGGAGCGGGGATCGTCCCGAATCTCGAGTTCAACGCGGAAAAAACCCGCGCCCGGCGCGACGCGGCGGCGACCGGGGTCGATCCCGTGCGGGTGCAGGTCGAGGAGGGGGCGACCATCATCGAGCCCGGCCGCACCGTTTCCGCGACCGCCTACGAGAAGCTGGTTCGCTACCGCCAGGAGCAGAGCACCCGGGCCTCGAGCCGGTTTTTCTTCGATCCGGTTTTCCAGCAGCAGACGCTTCTGGCGCTGATGGTCCTGCTCGCGGCCGTCATGGTGCTGCGGCTGGCCTTTCCCGAACTGGCCGACGATCCCCGCCGTCTCGGCACGATCGCCCTGCTCGTACTGGTGAACGTGGCGGCCTTCCGGAGTATCCTCCACTTCGGCGCTTCGGATCTCTTCGGGGCGGACCTCCGGATCATGAGTATCGTCCCCTACGCGGCACCGGTATTGTTCGGTCCACTCACGGTCGGCATTCTTCTCGGCCCCCTCGTCGGCGCGCTGACCGCCTTCGTCATTGCGGCGATTTTCGCGATCATGCTGGGCGAAAACGCCTTTCTCTTCCTCGCCGGATTCATCTCCGCCCTGTCGGGGATCTTTCTCGCCCACAACATCCGCCTCAGGACCAACGTGGTCCGGGCCGCCTTCTTCGCGGGCCTGATCCTGGCGGGTTTCATCGTCGCCCACGGGGCGCTGCTCGAGGCGGATTTCGCGCAAATCGGTCGCCAGGTGGCCGCGGCGGTCGTCTCGGCGTCGGTGACCGGGGTCGCCATCCTCGGGTTCCTGCCCCTTCTCGAGAAACTTTTCAACTACACGACGGACATCACCCTGCTCGAGTACACGGACTTCAACCACCCCCTGCTCCGGCGGATGCAGGTCGAGGCCCCCGGGTCCTACCATCACAGCCTGATGGTGGCGAGCCTCTCGGAAAACGCCGCCGCCGAGATCGGGGCGAACCCCCTCGCCTGCCGCGCCTGCGCCCTCTTTCACGACATCGGCAAGATGGTCAAACCCGAGTATTTCACCGAGAACCAAAGCTCGGGCCACAATCCGCTCATCGAACAAAAACCGTCGATGAGCGCGGTGATCATCAAACGCCACGTCAAGGAAGGGGTCGAACTCGCCCGGAAGCACAAACTGCCCCGGATTTTCGTCGATATCATCGAACAGCACCACGGGACCACCCTCATCCAGTATTTCTACCGCGAGGCCATCAACCGCCGGGACCGGATCCAGATTCCACTCTTTTCGGATCTGAGCGCGGAGACCGTCGAGGAAACCACCTACCGGTACGACGGGCCGAAGCCCCGCTTCATCGAGAGCGCCATCATCTTTTTCGCCGACTCCATCGAGGCGGCCAGCCGCTCCCTTCCCAAGGTCAATTCCCAGAGCGTCGGCGAGCTGCTCGACCGGATCTTCCAGGACCGCATCGAGGACGGCCAGCTCGACGAATGCCCGCTGACCCTCCAGCAGATGGCCGCGATCAAGAAAAGCTTCAGCCGCACCCTTCTGAACAGCCTCCACTCCCGGATCGCCTACCCGGCGGAGAGCAAGGATGCCCCGCCCAAACCGGAAAACGGCAAACCGGCGAGACCGACCGATACCGATGACGACTCCCAGGGAGATCCGGATAACCAGCAGGTGTGAGGCTTTCGGCTACGACGGGGAATCCGTCGAAGACTGCCTCCGCGCGCTCGACACGGATCCGCGGTTCGCAATCCCCCCCGGGGAACTGTCGGTGGTCTTCCTCGATGACACGGAAATGGGCGAGCTGCACGGAACCTTCCTCGGCGATCCCTCCCCGACCGATGTCATCACCTTTCCGGGAGATCCGGACTTCGGCGAGTCCGGGGAGATCTGCATCGGCGTCGAAAGAGCGCGCGCCGTCCATCGTTCCCACGGGCAGGATTTTTCCCGCGAAATCCTCCTCTATCTGGCACACGGCTGGCTTCATTTGGCCGGATATGACGACCGTTCCGAGAACGACCGCCGCGCCATGCGCCTCGCCGAGGCGGAAGCCCTCTCCTTTCTCGGGGAACGGGTCCAACCGCCGACCTTCTCCATGGCGGATTGAGCTGAATTGCTGTCGCAGGTTTACCGTTCCCGGCGCGGACACAAGGTCCGGCCCCACAAAAACAATCCCATTCCAAACCACGACAAATTGCACCCTTCGAGCTCGTGAGGGGCATCGCTCTAAAAGCGAAGACCCTCGCCTCGCCGCCGCCCCCCGGTGACTCCGCCTTGACCCCGGCAAAGAACCACGCCAAACCAAATTCAGATGCTCCGCAATCTCCGCAACGCCTTCCTGACCGGGATCATCCTCCTGCTTCCGCTGGGGGTCACCTACATCGTCGTCAACTTCATCATCCTGAAGGTGGGCGTTCCGGCCAGCAATGTGTTTTTCTGGTACGTGGACGAAGCCATCCGGAATCAGGCGGTGGTCAACACGATCCTCAACGTCGCCGCCCTTTTCGTTCTGATCATCTTCGTTATCGGGCTCGGCGTTTTCTCGCGTTACGTCTTCGGTCGCATTATCATTTCCTCACTGGAGCGGATTCTCGATCGTCTTCCCTTCATCAATACCGTTTACCGAACGGTCAAACAGATCGTCGATACCTTCAGCCAGCAGCAGAAAGCGGTTTTCCAGGAGGTCGTCCTCATCGAATATCCGCGGAAGAATTCGTGGGTCCTCGGCTTCCGCACCAGCGAGAGCAAGGGCGAGGTTCAGGCGAAGACAGGGCGGCATCTTTCCAACATCTTCGTGCCCACGACCCCGAATCCGACCAGCGGGTTCCTCCTCATGATCCCGTCCGAGGACATCATTCCCCTCGGTATGACCGTGGCCGACGGGATGAAACTGATCATCTCCGGAGGGGCCGTTTCGCCGAATTATCTGCCGCAGGACAAGGCCGAGGAAGAGCGGGTCCGGAAGCCGAACCCCAAACCGATCGAGCCAGCGCCCGAATCGTGAATCCCCGCTCGGAAAAGGCCTTCCGGGAGACCCTTGACCTGGTCCGCGAACGGAAAGCCGCCATCGCCCCATCCCCTCTTCTCGTCGGGATCGGAGGCCCCGGGGGATCCGGAAAATCGACCCTCACCCGATGGCTGGCCGGGCAACTCAACGGCGCGGCGGTCCTCCCGCTCGACGACTACCGCCTGCCCCGTGCAGAGCGCGCCGCACAAGGTCTCCTCGGCTCCCACCCGGAGGGCAACGACCGCGACCGTCTCGGGCGGGATCTGGAACGCGCCTCACAGGGTCTCCCCATCGACCGCCCCGTTTTCGATCCGGAGGAGGGAGCGGCTCCGAACACCGAAAGAATCCCCCCGCCGGACATCCTTCTCTGCGACGGCGAGATCGCCGCCCACGCCCCGTTTCGTGACCGTTTCCACCTCTTTTTTCTCGTGGAGACACACTGGCGCTCGCAGTTGAACACCCGGCTGTCCCGCGATCTGAGCGAGCGGCATTACGATCTCGAAAAAGCCGTCCAAGTGTTTCTGACCAGCAACCTGCGCGACTATCCCCGCTTCGCCCGGGGCGCCCGGGAGGCGGCCGATCTCGTACTCTACCGGAACACTCGCGGAGGATTCGTCATCAAAAAAACCGTTGCCTCTCCCCGGAGCGATGGAACACTCGAATAAATGATTCAATCCGCCGACGCGCCTTTCCCTGAGCGCATGGACAAGGCCGTCCTGCGCGAACTCCCCCTCCTCAGTTTCTCGGGCACCATCGAACTCATCGACAACGACGCGCTTCTCGACGAGGCCGTCGCTGACCTGCGGCGGATCCGGGTTCTCGGGTTCGACACCGAGTCGAAGCCGACCTTTCGCCGTCAGGACGAAGTGCGCCCGCCCGCCCTTCTCCAACTGGCGACCGGAAAGCGGGCATGGCTGTTTCCGCTCCGGAAGATCACCCGACACGATGATTTGTTCGCGATCCTCGCCGATCCGGAAATCCGGAAAGTCGGGGTCGCCCCCCACGACGACATCAAGGGGCTCAACCGGATCAGCCCCTTCACAGCGGCCGGGTTCATCGATCTAGGGGCCATCGCCGGCGGGAAAGGGATCATCACCACCGGACTCCGGAACCTCGCGGGCATGTTTCTCCACGGGCGCATCTCGAAAGCCGCCCAGGTATCGAACTGGGAACAGAATCCGCTGACCCGCAAACAAATCGCCTATGCCGCAACCGACGCGTGGGTCTCCCTGCGGATCTACGAGGAGTTGAACCGGCGGAAGGGCTTGGCCGTTCCCGCCGGGATAGAACAAGGGGAACCGACCCAACGCGCTGTTTCAGGGAACACCTGAACTTCATCGAAACACATCCGCCCGACAACTCTTCCCGACCGTCATTCCGCCCCAGTCGGCCCCCTCCATGGGCTTGGGCCGGGCGGGCTTCTTCCGTTCCGCCTTCTCCCGCGCCAGATACCCGGCCACAAAGCCCTCCGATCCCAGCACCTTCCCCTCCGTCAAATAGCGCACCTTGCACCGCAACAGCACCGGCAAGGGCAATTTGCCCCCGGTCGCCAGAACCTCAAGCGCCTCCTCCCGCGGGATCGCAGCCTTATCCTCCTTTTCCCCGGAGCCTGCCCCGTAGAGCATCTGGCGATACCCCGCCAGATTCCGGTCGAGCACTTTCAATCCCTCGCGGGCCGCCTTCCCGCCGCCCACGGCTTCCGCATACCCGCAAAAACGATAGTCCTTCGGATCCGAGACCAGGCCGGCCCGCACGGCGTTCAGGTCGATGTAGGCGGCCACCGTCCGCAACGCATCCAAGTCTCCCTCCACCAGCACGCTCTTGAACCGGTCCGACCACACCGGCCCGAACCGCTCCCGCGACCGATTGAACCACATCGAAAACCGCTGCTTGAGCGTCTTCATCAACTCCGAAACATCCCCCATCCGCCGGGTCAGGGCCCGGCGGAGGTATTGCCCCTCGGCGGTATTCCCGGCCAGATGCCAGGCCAGCACATCGGCGGGCATGGGCTGCCAGGGCGTGGGCTCCGGATAAAGCACCCGGAACCGCCGCACGAGTTCCTCGTCGGAGATCTCCGTCTTCTCCGGCACCTCGACAAAAAGGTGGAAGTGGTTCTTCATCACCGCATAAGTGATCACCCGCACCCCGGAAAAATCGGCCACCTGCCAAATCATCCGCCGGAACACCTCCCGCTCCAAATCGCCGAAAAAAGCCTCCCCATCCACCGTCCGGCTCATCAGGTGGTGGTAGGAAAGTTCAGTAGGTTTATATCGTTTTCGTCTCATAACCGGAAAAATCGCAAATCTCTGAAACCCTGTCAAGTAAAATGGGTCGTTCCCATGATTATCCATTTCCTTGGTTGCGTTTCGACCCGGAAGCGCCTCGTTCGCGGTATGCATCCCATCCTTCTTTGGTTTCGGCAGGATTTGCGTATCCGTGACAACGCCGCTCTGGCCGCCGTCATGGAAACGGGGCGGCCCGTCCTGCCCGTTTTCATCCACGATCCCGACGCGGAGGGTGGTTGGGCACCCGGGGGGGCCTCCCGGGTTTTTCTCCACCACGCCCTTTCCTCGCTCTCCGCCGACCTCGCCGAGCATGGACTTCCCCTGATTCTCCGCGCCGGTTCTAGCGAGAAAGTGCTCGCCCGGCTGGCCTCCGAAACCGGTGCTACCGGGGTTTATTGGAACCGCCGCTACGAACCCGCCGCCATCCGGCGCGATTCGGAGATCAAAAAATCCTTCCGCGAAAAGGGCCTCGCCGCCGAGAGCTTCAACTCGGCGCTCCTGTTCGAACCGTGGGAGGTCGCCACGAAAGAGGGCAAGCCCTTCCAGGTCTTTACCCCTTTCTGGCGCAACGCCGGCGGACGGAAGGTGCCCGAACCCGTGTCCGTCGATCTGCGCAAACTGCACCGCCCGGAAACCCACCCCGACGCCGGATCGGTCGCGTCGCTGAACCTGTTGCCCGATCATTCCTGGGGGCCGAAGATCGCCGGGCATTGGGAGATTAGCGAGGATGCGGCGGGCCGGATGCTGGACCGCTTTCTCGGGGAACGGGTCCGGACCTATTCCGATGACCGGAATATCCCTGCGACCGAGGGCACGTCCCGCCTCTCCCCCTACCTGCACTGGGGTCTGATCGGGCCCCGCCAGATCCACGCCCGCACGGTCGAAGCCGGACAACACGAGTGCAAAGGCGGCCAAACGTTTTTGAGTGAAATCGGCTGGCGCGAGTTCGCCCACCATGTCCTCTACCACTTTCCGCACACGCCGGAAGTGCCGCTCCGGGAGAAATTCGCCTCTTTTCCGTGGAAGGAGGACGAGACCGTCCTGCGGCGCTGGCGCCGGGGGAAAACCGGTTACCCCATCGTCGATGCGGGGCTGCGCCAGCTCTGGGAGGAGGGCTGGATGCATAACCGCGTACGGATGATCGCCGGCTCTCTCCTCGTCAAACACCTCCTCCATTCCTGGAGCCACGGAGCCCGCTGGTTCTGGGACTGCCTTGTGGACGCCGACCTCGCCTCGAATACCCTCGGCTGGCAGTGGAGCGGCGGCTGCGGTGCCGACGCCGCCCCCTATTTCCGTGTCTTCAATCCGATGACGCAGGGAAGGAAATTCGACCCGGAGGGCACCTACGTAAGACGCTACGTTCCGGAGTTGGAAAAAATGCCCGCCGAGCACATCCACATACCCTGGGAAGCCGACGCGGATGTGCTCGCCGGGGCGGGAGTCCGGCTCGGAAGCGACTATCCGCTGCCGATCATCGAACATAAGAAGGGGCGCGACCGCGCTCTCGCCGCATTTGAGAAAGTGAAGGGATGAGCCGGAAAACGATTCGGAATTTAGTCGTCGTTTCCGGCGATCAACTCGACCGGAAAGCGGCCTGGCGGGAGGACTTCGACGCGGGACGGGACGAGGTCTGGATGGCCGAAGTCGGAACAGAGGCGACGCACGTCTGGTCGCACAAGCAACGGATCGCCGTCTTTCTCGCGGCGATGCGGCATTTCGCCGCCGATCTGCGCGAGCAGGGGCTGCCGGTTTCCTACACGAAGCTGGAGGACACCGACCCCCGCAACACCCTCGCGTCCCTCCTGCGGGCTTTCCTCGATTCCCATTCCGTCGAAACCGTCCGGATGGTCCTTCCCGGCGAGTGGCGGGTGCTGGATTCGCTCCGCAAGGCCGCCGACGACTCCAAGGTGCCGCTGGAGATTCTGCCCGACCGCCATTTTTACGCGACTCCCGAAGAATTCGCCGAGTGGGCCGAAGGGCGCAAGCAGCTGCGGATGGAGTTCTTCTACCGAACGATGCGACGGCGGGAGGGAGTCCTGACAGACGATGACGACGAACCCGTCGGCGGTCGCTGGAACTTCGACGCAGAGAACCGGGAAACCTTCGGGCGCAAGGGACCCGGCGAGGTGCCGTCGCCCTACCGCCCCCGCCCGGACGATACGACCCGCGAGGTTATTGACCTCGTCGGGGACCGCTTCGACAGCCACCCCGGCTCGCTCGATACGTTTTCGTGGCCGGTCACCCCGCGCGAGGCCCGCCAGGCGCTCAAGGACTTCGTTGAAAACCGGCTCGCCCGCTTCGGCGAGGTGCAGGACGCGATGTGGACGGGCGAACCGTTCCTCTTCCACGCCCGGATTTCGGCGGCGCTGAACCTGAAGCTTCTCGACCCGCGGGAGGCGGTCCGGGCCGCAGAGGACGCCTACCGGGCGGGGAAGGTGCCACTCGCCGCTGCGGAGGGCTTCATCCGCCAGATTCTCGGTTGGCGGGAGTACGTGCGGGGAGTTTACTGGCTCCACATGCCGGATTACCTCGACCGCAACGAACTAGGAGCGGAGGAGGACCTGCCCGACTTTTACTGGACCGGGGAGACCCCGATGGAATGCCTGCGTGAAAGCATCGGCCAGACTCTCGAGCACGCCTACGCCCACCACATCCAGCGACTGATGGTCACCGGCCTCTACGCCCTCCTCCTCGGCGTACACCCCCGGCAGGTCCACGAATGGTACCTGGCCGTTTACATCGACGCCGTCGAATGGGTCGAGCTGCCGAACACTCTCGGGATGTCGCAATTCGCCGACGGCGGGATCATGGCCTCGAAGCCCTACGCGGCTACCGGAAAATACATCCAGCGCATGAGCAACTACTGCGCCGGCTGCCGGTTCGACCCGGCGAGCGCGACCGGCGAAAACGCCTGCCCCTTTACCACCCTCTACTGGGATTTCCTGGCCCGGAACCGCGCCAAGCTCGAAACCAACCAGCGGATGAAGCTCCAGGTCCGCAACCTGGACCGCAAATCAGAACAGGATCTCGCCGCCATTGCGGACGCGGCAAAGAGGATACGGGAAAACGGAGGAACACATCCATTTCATCCCTCCTGAAAGCAGCCCCCTGGAGGCGCTGCTTCGCCGTGGCACGGCAGCCGTCCTCCCGCCGTAGTTCGGCGGCCCACGCACGATTATCGAATCAATCTCGGTATTCCCTCCACGCACTTGTGGTTACGCCCCCGCCCAGGCCCACCGCAGTTTCGCCTCGTCACCGAACCCGGTCGGACGTAAAACCCATCGAATCATGGAAATGACGTTGTTTTACGGATCGCCCGAGACGGACGCCGATCTCTTCTACCTCGGCGGCTTCCGGGCACCCGATCCGTTTCTGGCTTTCGAACTGGACGGCGTTTCCCGGGCCGTTCTCCCGCCCCTCGAGATCGGAAGAGCGCGGCGGGACAGCCGTTTCGACGAGATTCTTTCGCTGGAGGAGGTCAAATCCGGGTCCGGATCGAACGGGGATCTCGCGACCCGCATTCTCTGGCTGGCGGACCGCTATGGGGCGACCGGGCTCCGGTTGCCCGCGGATTTTCCCGCCCGCACCGCCTTCGACCTCCGCGAAAAAGGGGATTTGGCGTTGGAATTCCGGGACCGCCCCCTCTGTTCGGACCGAATCCGCAAGTCCGCCGCCGAGCGGGAGTCGATTCGACGGGTGAACCGGGTGGTCTCCGGCGCGTTCCGGGAGGTGGAACGGATTCTCGGAGAGGCGGAGATCCGGGACAAAACCCTTTTCCACGACGGCGAACCGCTCTCTTCCGAAAGCGTCCGCACGCGGATCGCCCGGCATTGTCTGGAAAACGGTTGCCTGGCGACCGGCACTATCGTGGCAGGAGGCGATCAAGCCTGCGATCCCCACGAGCAGGGGGTCGGGCCCCTCCAGGCGAACTCGCTTCTGATCGTCGATATTTTCCCGCGGGACGAGGCGACCGGCTATTTCGGAGACATGACGCGCACCTATCTGAAAGGCTCGGCCACCCTCGACCAGCGGGCTCTCGTTTCCGCCGTCCGCTCCGCGCAGGCGCTGGCCCTCGCGAGGATCGCCGACGGTGTTGACGGTCGGGACGTCCACGAGGCGGTGCTCAACCGTTTTGCGGACGCAGGCTACCAGACGGGGAAGGACGGGGATGGATTCCGCGGGTTTTTTCACGGCACCGGGCACGGGCTGGGGCTGGAGATCCACGAGGAACCGCGCGTCTCGAAGGGGTCGTGCGTCCTCGGCACCGACATGGTCGTCACGGTCGAACCGGGCCTGTACTACCCGGGACTGGGCGGGTGCCGGATCGAGGACGTCGTCCGCGTGGTTTCGGGCGGAGTCGAGATGCTGTCGGATCATCCGCTCGACTGGGAGATCGCATGAAAATCACCGATTTGCTCACCCGGATCAAGGGCCGCCGGATTCTGGTGGTCGGCGACATCATGCTCGACCACTACGTTTGGGGCGATGCCTCGCGCATTTCTCCCGAGGCCCCGGTGCCCGTGGTCGATGTCACGAGAGACTCTTTCGCCGCCGGAGGAGCGGCCAATGTGGCGCTCAATCTCGCCGCCCTCGGGGCGACGCCGCTCCTCGCCGGTCGTATCGGCGACGACGAGGGCGGTGACCGGGTCGAGGGGCTTCTCGCTGCGGCCGGGGTGGAGCGGTTGCCCGGTTTCCGCTCGGCGGATTGCCCGACCATCCGCAAAACGCGCGTCATGGTCCGCAACCAGCAGCTCTGCCGGATCGACCGGGAGGCCGACGAGGAGGCCTACCGGATCGATTCGAAAAGAGCGCGGGCGACCCTGCGCGACGGTCTCGCCGCGGTCGATGCGATTCTCCTTTCCGACTATGGCAAGGGGACCGTCTCCGAAGAACTGATCGCCCGCATGATCGCCTGGGGCCGAGCCCGGGCTGTCCCGGTCGCGCTCGATCCGAAACCGCGCCGCGATCTTCGCTTCGAAGGAATCGACCTACTCACCCCGAACCGTGCCGAAGCCCTTGAGATGGCGGGCTTCCCCTCCCGGGCACCCGGCGATTTTCCCGCGGAAGAGGTTTGCCGGCGCATCCGGGAACGCTTTCGCCCCGAACATCTGGTCGTCACCCTTGGGAGCGACGGCATTCTGCTGAGCGGGGGCGGCGGGGCCGGTCGCGTCATTCCCACCTTCGCCCGCCAGGTCTTCGATGTTTCCGGAGCGGGGGATACCGTGATCGCGACCCTTCTCCTGGCCCTCACCGCGGGGGCCGATCTGCCCCAGGCCGCCCGGCTCGCCAATCTCGCCGCCGGAGTGGTGGTGGGCAAGGTCGGCACGGCCACCGTTTCCGGAGCGGAGATCCTCGACTATCTCGCCCTGCACCCGGATCTGGCCGAGGCCGACGGCGGCTGTATCGAGTCGTGAGCGTGGGCGGGCGACAGGCGATTTTCCTCGACCGGGACGGCACTCTGATCCGGGACGATGGCTATCGGGGCGATCCGGCCGGCGTGGCCCCCCTCCCCGGAGCGGGCGAGGCCCTCCGCCGGCTGCGCGGGGCCGGCTATCTGCTTTTTCTCTTCACCAATCAGAGCGGAATCGGAAGAGGCTACTTTCCGGCGGAAGCCGCCGAGGCGTGCAACCGCGAAACCGAGCGCCGCCTCGGGCTATCGCCCGGGTTCGACGGCGTCTGCATCGCTCCCGAGACCCCGGATGATCCGCCCGTCTATCGAAAGCCTTCCCCGCGGTTCATCCTCGAGACAATCCGCAGGCGGAGCCTGGACCCGGAGCGGACCTGGATGGTAGGCGACAAGGAAAGCGACGTAGAAGCCGGTCGGCGCGCCGGTGTCCGCTCCGCCCGGATCGGTCAGCTCCGGCCGGAGGACACCTCCGCCGCGATCCCGGTGTTTCCGGACGTGTCCGCTTTCGCCGACTGGCTTCTGGCAATTCCGTAGCGCCCGGTTTTCGCACCGGAAGGAAATGTTGCGGATCGCCCGGAGGTTTAGTGTGAACATAAAATCTCGGGCGTCCGGAGGCGCAGGGTGCGGAAACCCACCTACTTTGGCCGACCATCTATGGAGTCTCACCGGGGCTTCCGCCTTCCCCTCCCCGCAACACGGCGGCTGAGGACAGCCGTTTTCTCCTAGGCCATTTACCAAAAAGTGAGCGGGTCTAAAAAACTTGTCGAGCGGAAAGCGGAAAACGTGAGCGGGTTTAAAAAAAAATTTGTCGGAATGCTGCTGAGTCGTTGCGCCGGGGCCGTGTTCGAAAACGCGGCTTTTCGGAGGGGATCACCTCCTGACGGCGAGCACCAGGACTCCGCCCGCCAGGTAGGGCAGAGCGCAAAACCAGGTTTCGGGGCGGGGGCCGAGAGTGGGCAGAAACGCTCCCAGCAGGGCGAGGCCGAGGGCCGCCTGGACCACTCCGAGGATGCGGGCGTCGAGGAAGCGGGGATTCCGCCGGCGGGCCTGGGAGAGGTTGATGGCCGTCATGCCGATATTCATCAGGTTGAGAATCCCGGTGATGCTCCAGAGGAGGGTTTCCGGATCCCAGGTGCCGACCCACGGCAACAGAACGGCCGCGAAGATGACGAGGAGAACCAGCAGCAACTCAAACATCCGCGGGCTAGGCTTGGCCGAGGCTTTCGCCCGCTCTCTGGGCGAGGACCTCCCCGATGTCGTCGGCGAAGCGCCGGAGGACGGTTTCCCAGGAGAGACCGAGGCCGGTTTCCCGGGCCGCCGCGCGCTCGGCGTCGAAGGAGCGACCCGGTTCGGCGAGGGATTCCGCGATCCGGAGAAAGGCGTCTTCGTCACCGAAGGGCGCGACGAACCCGTTTTCTCCGTGGCGAATGAACTTCCGCGGGGCCGCGTAATCGAAGGCGAGAACGACGAGGCCGCTCGCGAGAGCCTCGGTGACGACGTTGCCGAAGGTTTCGGTCGTGCTCGGGAAAAGGAAAAAATCACCGGAGGCGTAGTGGGCGGCGAGATCGGCCCCGGTCCGGGAGCCGGCGAAATGCACCCCGGGATGCGCTTTCCGGAGGGCGGCCCGCTCGGGGCCGTCGCCGACGAGGACGAGGCGGGCGTCGGGGCGGCGGGCGCGGATCCGGGCCCAGGCCCGGAAGAGGAGGTCCATGTTTTTCTCGGCGGCGATCCGACCGACGAAAAGGAAGACCGGCTCATCCGCCCCCGCCCCCCACCCGGCGCGGAGGCGGGCCGATCGCCCGGCCGGATCGAAGACGCTCGTATCGACCCCCCGCCCGAGTAGGCGCAGATTGCGGAAACCGGTCGCCCGAAGCCCCTCGAGCACGTCCGCCGAGGGGGCGAAAGTCCGGAAGGTGGCGTTGTGTACGGCGCGGAGGTATCCCATGACCGGGGTTTCGAGCCATTGCAGCCGGTAGTGGCGCATGTACTGGTGGAAATTCGTGTGGAAGCCCGAGACGGGGCGAACGCCGCGCGCATGGGCGGCGAGCAGGGCCGCCAGGCCGAGGGGGCCTTCGGTCGCGAGATAGACCACATCGGGCCGGTTCCCGCGCCAGAGTCTGTCGATCCGGTCGATCACGGGGAGGCCCATGTTCAGCCCGTCGTAGCCGGGCAGGGGAAAGCCGGCCACCTCGACTTCCTCGAATTCGGCCCGGGGGCGCGCGGCGGCGCGCTGACGGGGACGGATGACCTGCACCCCGTGCCCGAGGGAGGCGAGCCCGAGAGCCAGTTTTTCGAGAGTCATGGCGACGCCGTTGATCTCGGGGGGAAAGGTCTCGGTGACGAGGGAGATCTTCACGACACGGGAGGCGGTTCGGCGCTGCGCAGGGCCCGGATGGATACGGTCGCGCTCGAGGCGAGCATGAGGAGGGCCGCCACGATGGGGTGGAGAACGCCGCCGGCCGCGAGCGAGATCCCGACGAGGTTGTACACCACCGCGAAGCGGAGATTCCCCCGGACGCCCCGGAAGACGCTCCGGGCCAGGTCGATCGCCACCGCCAGCGTGCCGAGATCGTTGCCGAGGAGGACGGCGTCGGAGGTGCCCCGGGGGAGCGAGGCACCTTCGCCGATGGCGATCGAGGCGGCACCCGCCGCCATCGCCGGAGAGTCGTTGATCCCGTCCCCGACGAAGAGGGGCTCCTCGCCCCGCCCGACCGAGGCCTCCACCCTCGCCCGCTTCGCTTCCGGGGAGAGTGATCCCTCGATCGCGACTCCGGATATCTCCGGCCAGGTCGGATCGGGGTCGCCGGACAGGATTTCCACCGCCAGGCCCTTTTCGCCGAGAACCCGAAGGCATTCGGCGGCTTCGCCGCGGAGGACCTCCTCCACCCGGACGACCGCCGCCGGGGTGCCGTCGATCGAGACGGTCACGGTGCGCCCGGAGTCCGCGCCGGTGCCCGGTGCCGCCGGCGCCCCATCCCCGGATTCCGAAGCGGGCGCGGGTCCCGGGCCGACGGCGATCCGGCTCGGCCCGTCTTCCGTTTCGACGACCGCCTCGATCCCCCGGCCGGGCAGGATCGTCCGCTCGGCCACCCGGGTGACCGGCTCGTCCACGAGCCGGGCGAGGGCCCGCGCGACCGGGTGCTCCTGTCCGGATTCGACGGCCGCGACCCGGTCGCGGAGGTCGTCCGGATCGACGGGGCAGCCGGGCAGGAGTCGAAAATCGCGGACGATCAGCCGGGCCTCGCTCAACGTGCCGGTCTTGTCGAAAAAGATCCGGCGGGACCGGGCGAGGGCGTCGAAGGCCTCGCCGTGGCGGCAGAGAAAGCCGCGCTCCGCGAGCCGGAACATCCCCTTCCAGACGGCGATGGGGGTGGCCAGCCCGAGGGCGCAGGGGCAGGCGACAAGGAGGACCGCCATGGAGTTGAAGAGGGCGGCGGCCCAGCCGGAACCGGCCAGAAACCAGCCCGCGAAGGTAAGGGTGGCGACGATCAGGACCACGGGGAAAAACCATCCGATGGTGCGGTCCGCCCAGGTCTGCAGGCGGGAGGGCCGTTCGCGGGCCTTTTCGACCCAGCCCAGAATGCGGTCGATCGTCCGCTCCCCGTATTCGCCCGTGGCCTCCACCACAAAGGTGCCGTCCACGGACCAGGAACCGGCGTGGATCCGGCCCCCCGGTCGCCCGATCACGGGGATGGGCTCGCCGGTGAGCTGGGACTGCTCGAGATAGCCCGTCCCGCGGCGGATCACGCCGTCCACGGGAACCGGCTCACCGGGATCGATGCGAACGAGAGCCCCCCCGGGGAGGCGGTCCACCCGGGCGATCCGTTCCTCGCCGGAGGGAAGGATCTCGCGGGCGGTTTCGAAGGTCTCGCGATACGCGGCGATCTCGCGCAGGACGCGGTCGCGCGAGGACGCACCGATCCGTTTGCCGACCGAGTAAACGACCAGGACGATGGCCACGACCTCGTAATAAACGGAGCCCTCTCCCGTGAAGGTGGCGAGAAGCGAGCCGCAGAGCGCGCCCGCGCAACTGATCACAAAAAGCGCCTCCACCGTGATCCTTCCGGCCCGGAGGGCGAGCCAGGACTCGCGGGCGAGCCGCGGGCCGAGGAGCCCGATCGCGATGAGGGCGGAGGCGATGAGCGCCCCGTGCAGCCACCAGTAGGCCGACGACGCGTAGGCCGGGCTCGACAGGTTGATCCCCAGACCCAGAACCATGCTCTGGCCGGCCAGGACCAGGGCGACCCCGAGACGGATCCAGAAAGTGTCGCCCGTGTTCCCGCGGGCGATTTCCGACCCAGCCGTCGGCGCGCAGCCGCAGCAACCGCTCATCCGCCGGGCACCTCCTCCCGCAGGGACGCTTCGGCGGCGTCGATGGCGACCGTCGCGCACTCGTGCCGCGACGGCAGGTCGTGGACCGCCGACAAGATCTCCAAGTCGCTTCCGGAGGGCGGCGCCCCACCCTCCTCGACCACCTTCCGGAGCTGTTCCAGGAGGGCGAGCGCCTCGGTGCGCGACAGGGTGGGAAGCGCCGCCGTCAGGAGGGAGGCCGTCGCGGTCGCGATGGCGCAGCCGTCCGTGTGCTGGTGGCAGGCGGCCACCCGTCCGTCGGCCAACAGCGAGTGAAACGTAACTTCGTCGCCGCAGGTGCGGTTCCGCGCCCAGCCGGGGCGGGCGGCCGGGTCCGGGGTTCCGGTGCCCAGCGGCTGCCGAAACAGATCGAGCAGTCGTTTCCGGTAAACGTCCGCCAGGGGGCTCTCGTTTTGTGCCGTCATCGCGATTACCGTTCAAGGATTTCCAAGAGGGAGGCCGGGCGCAACTCCGATCGACCGGGTATTTGAGTTGAACCGGAGGCGGGCATTCCGCATCGTCCACCGCTTATGAACGACGCCTCGCCAGTGCTGCCGGAGGCCTCGCCCGACGGCGAGGTGGGTATCGTGCGGCACCATGATTTCGATTGCGGGGAGGAATTCCGTTTCGAGAGCGGGGAGAGCATCCCCTCGTTTCGGATCCGCTACGAGACCTACGGCAAACTGAACGCGGAAGGAACCAACGCGATCCTGATCTGCCACGCCCTGAGCGGCGACCACCACTGCGCGGGCGTCTATTCCCTGACCGACCGGAAGCCGGGGTGGTGGAACCGGATGATCGGCCCCGGCAAACCGATCGACACGAACCGGTTTTTCGTCGTCTGCAGCAACTGTCTCGGGGGGTGCCAGGGCTCGTCGGGTCCGTCGAGCGTGAACCCGGAGACCGGCGAACTCTACCGTCTGGCCTTTCCCGTGCCGACGGTCCGCGACATGGTCCGCGCCCAGTGCCGCCTGATCGATCATCTGGGCATCGGGAAGCTCGCTGGCGTCGCCGGGGGCAGCATGGGGGGGATGCAGGCCCTGCAGTGGGCGATCGATTTCCCCGACCGCGTGGCGGCGGTGATCGCCCTGGCCACGACGCCCCGGCAGAATGCCCAGGCGATCGCGTTCAACGCCGTCGGCCGAACGGCGATCCTGCAGGATCCCCGCTGGCGGGACGGCGCTTACCCGGAGGGGGAGGGCCCCCGTGTGGGACTGGCCGTCGCCCGGATGATGGCCCACATCACCTATCTCTCCGACGAGGGGCTGGAGGAGAAATTCGGCAGGGCGCGGAAGAGTCTCCACCCGCGGGCGACCCTCGAGGAAATCGAGTTCGAGGTGGAGAGCTACCTGCGCTACCAGGGGCAGTCGTTCGTAAACCGCTTCGATCCGGTCACCTACATCTATTTCACGAAGGCCCTCGACCGTTTCGACCTGTACGGGCCCGACGGATCCATCGAGGGAACCTTCCGCGGGATCGGGGCGAGAAGCCTGATCGTCGGGTTCACCTCCGACTGGTTGTTTCCGCCCGAGCAGAACCGGCGGATCGCGGCGGCCCTGCTCCGGGCGGGCAAGAGAGCCTCGTACGCGGAGGTGGACATGAAGTTCGGGCATGATTCCTTTCTCATCGATTCGCCGGATCTGAACCGCTTCATCCAGGCTTTTCTTTCCGACGCATGAACGAGCGTTTTTCCAGAAGTCCGTTCCTCCACCGGACGAACAAGAAGCGGCAGATCGATTTCGAGATCATGGTCGATTGGATCGACGAAGGCAGCCGGGTGCTCGACCTCGGGTGCGGGCGCGGGGTCCTCCTGCGCGAGCTGGCCGAAAGAAAGGGCGTGCACGGCATCGGGGTCGATTCGGATCCGGCGAAGGTCGCCTCATGCATCCGGAAGGGGATCAACATCCTTCAGGAAGACGTTTCGGCGGCCATGGAGCGGTTCGCGCCCGGTTCCTTCGACTATGTCATCTTCACCCGCACGTTGGAGATGATCGGCGAACCCGCCGGGGTGATCCGCCGCGCCCTCCGGGTCGGCCGGTCGGTCCTGGTCGGCGCGATCAACCGCGGATACTGGCGGAACCGCCTGCACTTCGCGGTCCGGGGCCGCACGCCGTGCAACGACGTATATCCGCTCCATTGGGAGGACTCCCCGCTGTCCAACCATCTCTCCGTCGGTGAGCTGGAGAGTTTCGCGGCACGGGCGGGACTCGTCGTCTCCCGCAAGGTCTGCCTGCGGGGAGACTGGCACACCCCCTGCCGCATTCTCGCACCGTGGCGCGCGGGGTACGCGGTCTTCGAGATCACCGATCCTCAGAGTCCGAAGAAAGTCTCGTGAACGGCCGCGCCGACCTCGTTCAGGCGCCCCTGCAGGGAATCGAGGTACTCGTGGAGTCCCCGGTCGAAGACCTCCTGGACCGATAGGTAGGTCAGGTCGCTGAAAAGGCGGCCGCACTCCCGTTCGGCCTCGTTGGCGAACCGCTGTCCCCGCTTTCCGGAGATGAGGGCCAGGTTCGACCCGAGCCGCCCGAGCGAGAAGCGGATGGCCCGGGGGAACCGCGTCGAGAAGAGCAGGAATTCCGTGACGAGGGCCGGATCCACGTTGGCCACGTAATCGCGGTGGTAGGCCTCGAAGGCGCTGCACGAACGCAGGACGGCCGTCCACTGCGCGGTATCAACGACCCCGCCCACGTCGCGGACGCTGGGGAGCAGGATGTGGTACTTGATGTCGAGGATCCGGCTGGTCTTGTCGGCGCGCTCAAGAAACTTGCCCGTCTCCATGAAGTAGTACCCGAGCCCGCGGACGACGGTCGAATCGGCCATCCCCTGGAAGAGCTGCGAGAAATTCTGGATCTTCTGGTAGAACTCGTAGGGCCCGTCCCGCCAGACCTCGTCCGCCCCGGAATCGCGCAGCCCGAGGTAGGCGTCGTTGACCGCTTCGAACAGCTCGCTCGGAATCTGGTCCCGGATGATCCGCGCGTTCTGCCGGGCGGCGATGAGGCAGTTGATGATCGAATTGGGATTGTCGCGGGCGAAGGTGAGAAAGTCGGTGGCCGAGCGGGAGGTGGGCCGCTGGCCGAAGGATTGGAAAAGATCCCAGTCCCCCGTGCTGCGGATGATCGGCTCCCAATGTTCGACGAGCCGGGAGTCGTCCAGACCCTCGAAGTCGGTCAGGATGTTCAGGTTGACGTCGAGGAGACGGGCGATGTTGTCGGCGCGCTCGATGTAGCGTCCGATCCAGTAGAGGGATTCAGCGACTCTGGAAAGCATGGTCAGTCGTCTCCGTATAGAACCCAGGTATCTTTGCTCCCGCCGCCCTGGGAGGAGTTCACGACCAGCGAGCCCTTCCGGAGGGCCACGCGGGTCAATCCGCCGGGGAGGATGGATATTTTCTTCCCGCAGAGGATGTAGGGGCGCAGGTCGATGTGGCGGCCCTCGATGCCGTCTCCGGTCATGGTGGGGTGCCGGGAGAGCGAGATCGGCGGCTGTGCGATGAAATTCCGCGGATTGGCGCGGATGAGGTCCCGGAACTCATCGATCTCGCGCTTCGAGGCGTGGGGGCCGATCAGCATCCCGTAGCCGCCGGCTTCGTTCGCGGATTTGACGACCAGATTTTCCAGGTTGGCGAGAATGTGGCCGCGCTCGGTTTCGTCCGAAGCCAGAAAGGTCTCCACGCTGTCGAGGATCGGCTCCTCCGAAAGGTAGAACCGGATCATGTCGGGGACGTATTTGTAGATCAGCTTGTCGTCGGCCACGCCCGTTCCGATGGTGTTCGCGAGGCTGACGTTCCCCTTTCGGTAGGCCTCGACGAGGCCCCGCACCCCGAGCATCGAGTCCTTGCGGAAGACGTACGGGTCCAGGAAATCGTCGTCGATGCGCCGGTAGATGACATCGACCCTTTGCAGGCCGTCGGTCGTCCGCATGTGGACGAAGTCGTTCTCCACGACAAGGTCGCCTCCCTCGACGATCTCGATGCCCATCCGGCGGGCGAGGAGGCTGTGCTCGAAGTAGGCGCTGTTGTAAACGCCCGGGGTCAGGAGGACGGCCACGGGGTCGTCCACTCCCTCGGGGGCGATGTACTTGAGCGTGTCGAGAAGATCCTCCGTGTAGCGGTCCACCGAGCGGGTCCCCGAATTCGGAAAAAAGTTGGGAAACACCTTCTTCATGGCGTCGCGGTTCTCGAGGAGGTAGGAAACCCCGGAGGGCGAGCGGGCGTTGTCCTCGAGGACCAAGTACCGGCCCTCGCGGTCCCGGATCAGGTCGGTCCCGCAGATGTGGATGTAGATGTCCTTCGGGACCGGCACATTCATGAATTTCGGCCGGAAATGGGCCGCCGACTCCACGTGTTCGCGCGGGATGATTCCCTCGGAGATGATCCGCTGGCTCGAATAAACGTCCTTGAGGAAAAGGTTCAGGGCCTGCATCCGCTGGGTCAGGCCCCGTTCCAGGACTTCCCATTCCCGGTTGGGAATGATCCGGGGGAAGAGGTCGAAAGGGAAAATCCGCTCCGTGCCCTGGTCGTCGCTGTAAACGGTGAAAGTGACCCCCTGGCGGAGGAAGGCCCGGTCCACGGCCTTCTGTTTCTGAACGACATCGGACGGCTCGAGTTCCCGCAACCGTTCGAACAGACCCCGGTAATGGGGCCTGACCGAACCGTCGGCCTCGAACATCTCGTCGAAAAAATCGCCGACCTCGTAGTGGGAGAATTCCATGGAGAGACGGTAAGTGCAAGGAACATGCCATCCCGGATCAACCCCATATTTTTCCGGCAACACAGCCGCGCATCGCTGATGCAAGATCGGTGAAGAAAGGCGGGAGGCGGGTCTTGGTATCGGACTCTTCAGCCTCCCCCCGTGGTGTCGGCGCCGACGTGAAAACGGCGCAAAACTGCCAGTTTGAAAATCCCCGGAATTCAGGCCATGATGTGGCTGAAGAACGAAGAAAATGCCTTATTTAAGGCTTTTAGGAAGAAAAGGACGGCCAAGATCACGCCACTTTCAAACCGGTAGAATCAGACCAGTTTCAATCTGGCTGTGACACGTGGCCGGCGGCCTTCAGGCCCCGGTGCGCGACGGCGGAGCGGTACCGGTTGGCCGTGCGGTGGCGGCGACAGCAACGTCAGCGCGGAACCCCTCGGCCAGCCCGGGCAAGGCTAAAGCCATGCCCCACGGGGAATCCCGTGGCCGGGGATTCCCGGCCTCCCCCGTGGCCGGCGGCCTTCCTTGTCCTGCGTAGCTCGGCTTGTCCTCCGAAGC
>CAZDRT010000007.1:30257-35812 GCA_964507815.1 uncultured Puniceicoccaceae bacterium | reverse complement strand
ATTATGCAGTCTCAGCCCGCTGAAAGCAGCCGACTGGAGACAATGCTCTCTCTCTCCGCCGTGGCACGGCAGCCGCCCTCCCTCAGCCGATGGAATATCGGCCCATTTCCAAATCGCGATGGTTTACGATTTTGCTCCACGCACTGGTGGTTACACCCGAGACGGCGGCGCGGCGAAGATTGATCTGGCCATGCGTCGGTCCGATGGATTAGGAAAGGGGGATGTCAGTGAAATTCCTACATACGCGCATCCGGGTGAGCGACCTGGAGAAATCCATCGATTTTTATTCGAAAACCTGCGGATTCGAGGTTTTCAAACGAAACGACAAGTCCCCGTCCGGAAACCAGATCGTTCATCTCCAGCTGCCGGGCAACGAGCACATGCTCGAGTTGACCTACTCGCCGGACTTCAAGGTGGAGTTTCCCGAGGACCTCATGCATACCTGCATCGGTGTCGGGGATATCGTCGCCCACTGCGACCACCTCGAAAAGCTGGGGGTCGAGGTCTGGCCCGGCGACTGGCGGGAGAAGTTCACCTCGGGCGGGAACAAGATGGCCTTCATCACCGATCCCGACGGTTACGAGGTCGAAATCCTCGAGCGTTGAATACGGACTCCGAGGAGTCGATCGATCCGTCCGCGACCGGACTTCCGCCCTCCCTGGGCCTGCTCTATCCGTTCCGGCCCCGCCGGGTCGAGGTGGAGACGGGGCGTCTTTCCGTGGTGGACGAGGGCGACGGGCCCGCGGTGGTCATGGTCCACGGCAATCCTTCCTGGTCCTTCCTGTTCCGGGACCTGATTCTTGACCTGCGCGGAAGTTTCCGCTGCCTCGCCCCCGATCACCAGGGGTGCGGGTTGTCCGGGCCACAGCCGCGGCGGTTGCGCATGGCCGACCACTCGGCCAATCTCGGGCGGGTGCTCGACGAGGCGGGGGTGGGGGAGTATCTGCTGGTCGCCCACGACTGGGGCGGCGCGATCGGTGCCCACCGGGCCGGGTTGGAGCCCGACCGGGTGCGGGGGATGGTCTTTCTCAACACGGCCGCTTTCCCGCTTCGGCGGATGCCCTGGCAGATCCGGCTGGCGCGGGTGCCACTTCTCGGGCGGATTTTGATGGAGCGCTTCAACGCCTTCGCCCGGGGCGCGGTGCGGCAGGGGGTCGTCCGCCCGCTCCCCCCGGCGGTGGAAGAGGGATTCCTCCTGCCCTGGGCTCCGCCGGGCTCGCGGAGGGCGGTCTCTTCCTTCGTCGCCGATATTCCCATGAGCCGGAGGCACCCCACCGCCGCCACGCTCGGGGAGGCGGAGGCCAATCTGGCCAAACTCCGCGACAAGCCCTGCCTTCTCGCCTGGGGGATGCGGGACTTCTGTTTCGATGCGGCGTTTCTGGACGAATGGATCCGCCGTTTCCCTGAGGCCGAGGTGGAGCGTTACCCCGGGGCCGGTCACTACGTTTTCGAGGATGCCGGGGCACCGCTGCGTGACCGGATCGCCGGATTCGCGGCGGAGGTCTGGCGGTAGCTGGCCATGCCGGCCTTGGGGATTTGGGAAATCGCGGTCGTCGCCGTTTATCTGGCGGCGGTCCTGCTCGGCGGCTGGGTGACCTCCCGGAAGGGGCGCGGGGTATCCGATTACTTCTCCGGCAACCGGTCCGTCCCCTGGCCGGCCGTTCTCCTTTCGATTACCGCCACCGAGATCAGCGCCGTCACCTTTCTCGGAGTGCCGGGCACCGGCTTCGAAGGCGACATGTCCTATCTTCAATTCGGAGTCGGGTCGCTGGCCGCCCGGTTTTTCGTGGCCTTTCTCTTCCTCGGAGCGTTTTACCGCAGCGGGTGTGTCTCCATTTACCAATATCTCGGAGGGCGCTTCGGGCGCGGGTCGCAGAAGACGGCGGCCGTGTTTTTTCTCGTTTCCCGGATCAACGCTTCGGGCATCCGGCTGCTTCTGGCGGCGGCGGGATTGTCCGTCTTTTTCGGGGTCCCGCTCTGGGCGGCCGTGCTCGGTTTCACCGGCATCGCCCTCGTTTACACCGTTTCGGGAGGGATCCGGGCCGTGATCTGGACCGACTGCATCCAGGCGGGCGTCTTTATCGCCGGGGGAGTGGCGGTGGTTCTCTTCCTGATCGGGCAAATCGGCTGGGACGCTTTCTGGAGCGGGGCGGACGAGAGCGGGAAACTCCGGGTCTTCCGGTGGTCTCCGGAAGAGGGGGGCGGCTGGTGGTCGGACTGGAACCTATTTCACCTCGCCTGTCTGAACGGATTCGTCATGACGGCCGCCGCCCTCGGTTGCGACCAGGATCTGACCCAGCGCATGCTGACCTGCAAGTCCGTCGGAAGGGCGCGTTGGAGCGTCATCCTGAGCGGATTTCTGGGAATTCCCGTGGCGGGACTCTTTCTGCTGGCCGGGGTGGCGCTCGCCCTCTGGATGGGGCAGGCGGGAATCGAGGCTCCGGTCGATGTCGGGCCGAACCGGGTTTTCGCCTGGTTTATCGCCGAACTCGCCCCGGACGCCCTGCGGGCCCTCCTCTTCGTGGGGATTCTCGCGACGGCGATGTCGAGTCTCGATTCCGCTCTCAACGCTCTCGGCTCCTCGGTGGCCTTCGACCTGGCGGGCGAGGCGTTCCGGAAATCGATTTTTTTCTCGCGGATGCTGGTGGTGGTTTTCGGCTTGGTCCTCGCCGGGCTCGCCCTTCTGCTGGCCGATTACCAGGAGAGTTTCGTCTGGCTCGGGTTCAAGGTGGTCGGGGTGACCTACGGATCCCTGCTGGGGGTATTTCTCCTCGGCCTGACCACCCGCGCCCCCCGGGGCTCGGACTGCGGGAACCTGCTCGCCATGCTTGCGGGGAGCGGCCTCTCCGCGCTCCTTCTCGCGTTGTCGGAAACGGGCATTATCGCCCTCGGATGGACCTGGATCCCCCTCATCAACACGGCCCTGACCTATGGAATCGCCTTCGGCCATCGTTCGGCGACAAGAGCGTGACGACCGACAAGGATCATTCGCAAGGCGACTCCCCCAACCCCGGCGCAATCCGGTCGCGGGGATCCTCTGTGGTCCACGCCCTCTTCAGCGGCTCAGGAGGGCTTGGCCCGCCTTCGAATTACCTCTGACGATACGGGTGGAGCCGCAGTGGGGGCAGGCGGGGCGGGTTTTCTTGCGTCGCCGAGCGGTCATGACCAGGCCCGGAAGGATGAGAAGGTATCCGAGAATTTCGCAAAGGGGGATCGGTTTTCCCTTGCGGGTCGGTGTCTCGAACGAGAATCCGCACTTGGCGCAAACCCAGGCGGGCAGGCCGAACGGGTCGTCCGTGGGGGGGTCCGCTCCCATCCGGATCCAGTGCGGGTCCTCGGTCTCCTCGGCGTGCGAGGCGTGGATGATGTAGGCCTCCGAGGAGCCTTCGGCCCGGTGGAAGGCTTCGTCGAGGGTGACGACGGCATCGGAAACCTCGCCGTCAACATCCACCCACCATTCGTCGGGCACGTGGGTGCGCAGAGCCCATACGCGGAGTTCACTTTTTTTCATGGGGCTTTCGGGGTTGGGGGTTCACACGCACCGCGGTGCCGGGGCGGACACCGCAATGCAAGCATAGTTTGTTTTGACCTTTGGGAAGATTAACGGAAGTTTATGGCGGTGTCGAGAAAAGATTTTTCTGATCTCTGGCAAGACACAGGGGCATTTCATCTGGCTGTTTCCGTTGGAGTCCCGCCTTCCTTGTCCTGCGTAGCTCGGCTTGTCCTCCGAAGCCTTGGCGTAGGGGGGCTTGTCCTCCGAAGCCTTGGCGTAGGGGGGCTTGTCCTCCGAAGCCTTGGCGTAGGGGGGCAGAGCGTGGAAGGAAGGCCCCGGTGCGCGACGGCGGAGGGGTTACCGGTTGCCCTTGCGGTGGCGGCGACAGCGACGTCAGCGCGGAACCCCTCGCCCATCCTGGGCAAGGCTGAAGCCATGCCCCACGGGGAATCCCGTGGCAGTTTTCCCTGCACGAAAGCCCCCTTTTTTTCGCTGGCGGAAACCGAAAAGACTTCCATTCTTTTGAGGACTTGGGGAATAAACGGACAGATCAGGGCATCCAATGAGTGGGGCGGCGGACGATTTTTTCCGTTCGCTGGTCGAGGCGCACTACGAAGGTCTCTACCGGTTCGCCCACAGCCTTTGCCGAAACGAACACCAAGCATGCGACCTGACCCAACAGACCTTTGTGGTTTACGCCGAGAAGGGCTCCGCCCTCCGCAATCCGGAGAAGGCGAAATCGTGGCTTTTCACCACTCTCTACCGTGAGTTCCTACACCAATACCGCCGCAACCGTCGGGCCGAAATCCGCGATCCGGGTCTGCTCGAGGAGATCGTCCCCGATGTCTCTCCTCCGCATATCGACCGGCTTGATCAGCAGCGCGTTCTCGCCGCCCTCCATTCCGTTGAGGAAGCGTACCGCGAACCCCTCGTCCTCTTTTTCCTGCGCGATTTCTCCTATCGCGAAATCGCCGAAATTCTTGATCTGCCAATCGGGACGGTGATGTCCCGTCTCTCCCGGGGGAAGGCCAAACTGAAAACCGTTTTTCTCGAATCCTCCGAACTTTCCGAATCATGAACCGCGAAGAAGCCAAAACCGTTCTCCGGGCCTGGCGCGAAGGAATCGCGCCGGAGGGGGATCCTCTGATCCGGGAGGCGTTCGCCAGACTGGAGACCGACCGGGTGCTCGCGGAATGGTTTGAGAGTGAGCGTACCTTCGACGGGCGGGTCGAGGATGCCTTGGCGGGTATTCCGGTTCCGTCCGACCTTCGGGCGCGCATCCTCGCCGCCGCTCCATCGGAGGCGGGTGGGCGGAAATCCGGACGTGGTAGGATTCGGCGGTTTCCGGCGGTTCTCTCTTTGGCCGCCTCGTTGATCGCTTTGACGGTTGTCGGAGTTTTGGTCTTCGATCCGTCCGCCCTCGAAGCGGAGCCGGATCTTGCCGGATTCTACAGCCATGTCGCCGAAACGATGAGCGGGGCCGCCGATCCGGGAACCGAGTCGGAAGATTTCGCCGAGTTGCAGCGATATCTGGCCGATCACACGGCTGTTGTTCCGGACGCTTTGCCCGAGGAGTTGGCTTCTCTCTCGCCCACCGGAGCCAATGTCACCGAATGGTTGGGACGGGTTGTCGGCGTCGTTCATTTGCGGGATGATCGGGGAGAAGGATACCGTCTTTTTCTCCTGCCTAAGACCGCGGTGCCGGAAGCGGAGGAACTTCCGTCCAAACCCGAGTTGCGGCGCTTGCGGGGGTTCTCTCTTCTGATTTGGACCGAAGACGGGATTCTCTACGGGCTGGCGACCGGCGGATCGGAAACCGATCTCCTGCGGTTTGCCGGGGAGTAGGTGCGGACGGGTGTCCGGGTCGTTATCCGGGCAAGCCTGAAGGCATGCCCCACGTGGGGAGGTTGCTTCAGCGCCTCCGGCTCCAGCGTGACGCTGCGGGACAAGAGTGTCCCGCTTCCTTACCGATGGATACGGGACAAGAGTGTCCCGCTTCCTTACTGCTGGATACGGGACAAGAGTGTCCCGCTTCCTTACCGATGGATACGGGACAAGAGTG
>CAZDRT010000007.1:0-30157 GCA_964507815.1 uncultured Puniceicoccaceae bacterium | reverse complement strand
GAGTGTCCCGCTTCCTTACCGATGGATACGGGACAAGAGTGTCCCGCTTCCTTACCGATGGATACGGGACAAGAGTGTCCCGCTTCCTTACTGCTGGATACGGGACAAGAGTGTCCCGCTTCCTTACCGATGGATGCGGGACAAGAGTGTCCCGCTTCCTTACTGCTCAATGAGGGACGAGAGTGTCCCCGTCTTTCCATGGCTGAATCCCCCTGTCGGAGGGCCACTGTTCGTCAAACAAAAGAAGCCAGTGAGGGGGCTGCCCCTCACTGGCTTCCGGAATGACTCTGGGTCTTACTCGCCCGGAAAATCCGCGAGAGTCCTCCCGCCGTGGATTTCGTAGAGAATGGCGAGGGCGGCGGTGTAGCCGGCGTTGTAGTCGAGGGCGACCTCGTTGGCGCGGTAGTCCGAGCGGTCGTCTTCATAGGAGGCGCCGTCGGTGGCCTGTCCGGGTCCGCCCACCAGCGCCCCGTAGAGGGTGTGGGTATTGTTGAACGGTACGCCGATGTTGTTGGTGGTCGAGCCATGGGCGGCCCGGTGGTGCGGGTTGATCGGCGGGTTGTTGCCAAACCCGACGACGTAGGAGCGACCTTCCGGATTGTCGCCGAGGGCGTAGTCGATCTGCGACTCGCCGAGATCGAGGTAGCGGGTGCCTTTATCGCCCACGTTGTCGGCATACCAGAGGGCGAGGAAGGCCGTGTTCGCGGAGTAGCGGAGGGACCCCCAACGGTCGAGGTAAGCCTGTCCGCCGGGCGAATACTCGACCCGTTGGCCGTTGTATCCGACGCTCCAGTAGTCGAGCCACTTCTCGGCGTATTCGCGATACTTGGCCTTTCCGGTGAGATCGGCGAGCAGAACGACGGTGCCGTAGCTCTTGTCATCCCAGTTTATCGTCCAGCGGAAGCCGCCGGAGCTGCTTCCCTGGAAGCCGCCTTCGAGGTGGTCCGAGAAGTAATCCTCGGCTTTGTCGAGGTAGGCGGTGTCGCCGGTGGCCCGGTACATCCAGAGGGCGCCCCAGACGAGTTCGTCTTCGTAGCCCGAGAAGGAGTTGTAGTAATTGCGGACGTCGGGAATGGCATCGACGTAACTGCCCCGGTAGTTGTCGGCGAAGCGGTAGAGGGCTACGGCGTGTTCGAGGAGTTCGTCGGCGTAGGCGGGATCGTCCGGGCGGAAGGCCAGTGAGGCGGCGGCCAGCGAGGCGGCGGACTCGGCGGCGACTTCCGTGCCGGGTTGCGAGCGGCTGACTTTGTAGGAGGGACGGTCCATGGTCATGGTCTCCGGCGGTCCCCAGTACGTGTGGTCGATCGAGGGGTTGCCAACCTGTCCGTAGAATTCGAGGGTCTCCCCGTCGGCGTCCCGGATGTGTGCCCGCATGAGGTAGTCGGTCTGCCAGGCGAGGATGTCCAGCATCTCGTCGAGCTGGCCCGTTTCGATCCAGGAATTGCGCTGATCGGCGGCGCTCCACCCGAGGAGGGTGAAGCTGAAGGCTCCGGGGAGCCCGAATTTCCCATGGTCGCCCGCGTCATAGAATCCCCCCGACAGGTCGAGACCGACATCGGAACCGTCGTCAACCGCGGAATCCCCGCGCCAGCTGACCCGGAAGTCCTCCGGAAGGTCGCCGGATCGCTGGGCGTCGTAGAAGAAAAGGCTCTTCTGCATGGCCTCGGCGTAGTTGTAGTCCCCCGTCTGTTCCTTGCCGTCGCCTTCTTCGGCGGGCTCGGGGTCGGGGGTGGGATCGGGGAGTGGCTCCGGCTCCGGCTCCGGCTCGGGCTCGGGTTCCGGTTCGGGCTCTGGATCCGGAGTGGGAGCCGGGTTGCCGGTGGACTCGCCGTTGAAGACGAAGTTTTCGGCGGTGGTGTCATCGCTGCTCTTCGCCTGGAATCCAAAGCTGACGGATTTTCCGGGGGCGATGGTTCCGTTCCACGAAGCATTCGAGAAGGTCAGCGTGTCGCCGGAGCGGATGCCTCCCGAAGCGTTCCAGAAGTTCGCGAGATCGACTCCGAGGTCGAAGGAGAGTTCCCAGTCGTCGATGCTGTCCGCTCCGTTGTTGGTGAGGGTGACGGCGGCGGTGTATCCGCTGCCCCAGTTGTCAACCACTTGAAAGTCGATAGCGATGTCTCCTGCGGGAGCCGGTTCCGGATCGGGGTCCGGTTCCGGTTCCGGCTCGGGTTCCGGTTCGGGGTCCGGCTCGGGTTCCGGGTCTGGGTCCGGGGTGGGGGATGGGTCCGGAGTGGGGGTTATTCGACCGCCGAGCGAGAGGGACCGAATGTCGGCATGGATATGGTGGAGGCCGCCGGGTTGGGCGTTGAAGCCGAAGGTGACGGATCCGCCCACGGGGATGTTCGGATTCCAGTCGGCGTTTTCCACCGTGTAGGTGGTGCCTGCGGTTCCGATGAGCCTGGCGCTCCACAAAGAGGTGATTTCCCGGCCGATGTTGAACTCGACGGCCCATTCGTTGATGGGAAAATCACCGGTGTTGGTGACGGTGGCCTCGCCCGTGAAACCGCTGCCCCAGTCGTTCTTGACGGCGAAGGTCACATCGGCATCGAGTTCACCGTCTCCGAGATCCAAATCGAATTCCGGGTAGCGCCCGCTGCCGTCGGCGGGATTGCCGTGTTCGCCGCCGTCTCCGAAATCGACATCACTTGCGGAGAAGAAAGCCTCTCCGGCGGGATCGATGCGTTGCCAGATGACGTACAGGATGTGGTGGCCGGTACGGTGCGGCAGTTCCACGTTGAAGCGGTAGAGGTGGCCGTCGCGGATGTAGTTCTCGGGACCCTCCAGGGGGACGAGGTCGTCCCAGTTCAGGGGTTGCTCGGGGGACCAGCCTTCGCGGGTGATGTAGGCGAGGAAGTAGCTCGGATCGTGGGGGACGTGGGCGTCATAAACAACCGGATAAGTCCCGGGGTTGACGGGGGTTGCCGGCCAGTCGTTTCGCGTCAGGTTCAGGCCCGCGTATTTTCCCCGCCCGGCTCCGGCGAGAGTCCCGTCGGGGATTTTCGCGCGGTAGGGGGCGAGGTCGCTGCCGTTGTAGTCGGGGACGAGGAGGCTGATCTCGTGCCAATCATAAAATGCCTGGGTCCCCGCCACGGCGATGGCCGCGGCGGAGACATCGCTCTGAGGGGTTTGGGGATTCTCGAGAAAGATTCGGAACGAGCGACTGATCGGATCACCGACCGAGCCGTGACCGAAGATCGTCGCTGGAATCGCGAGGCTGGCGAAAGCCGTGAGGGCGATTCGCCGCCGGATGGATGCGGTTTGTTTTTGCATGGAGCTGACAAGAGGTTGGGTTAGGTGGATATGGGGCGTGGGTCGTCCCGGTTCGGGAAATAGGAGCCGCTTTGAGTCCTATTATTCCCATGGAGCTGAACTTTATGAGATTTTTACCGGGTACGCGGTCGGTGGGCTTGGCCCGGCATTCATACCCAAGTCGATTTGCGCCCTACCTATATTCGGATGGTGTCGATCATTTCGGTCGATTCGCGGCACGCGCGCAAGCACGCGGCCTTACCCGCGAGTTCTTTTAGGGAGGCGGATTTTTTGATTTTCGCCCGTCCGGTCTTCCGATTGGCTGGTCCGCGTGGATCGGGTTCGGAACATTGTCCTCCTCGGAGCGACCGGAAGCATAGGCGAAAGTACGCTGCGGGTCCTCCGCGCCCACCGCGACCGGTTGCGCCTGGTCGGGGTAGGGGCGCGGGCCAGTGCGGAGAATCTGGCCGCCGTGGTGCGGGAGTTCGGCGTGCCCCATGCCGCCCTGGCCGACAAGGCGACCGCCGATGCGGCGGTCCGGGATGGCGTTTTCCCCTCCTCGTGCGAACTGTATGCCGGTGAGGAAGGTCTTTCGACACTGGCCTGCCTGCCGGAAGCGGACCTGGTCCTGGTCGCGGTCGTCGGCACCACCGCCCTCCGCCCGACGCTCGACGCCATCGGGGCGGGGAAGGATATTGCTCTGGCCAGCAAGGAGATTCTGGTCCTCGGGGGTTCGTTTGTCATGGAGGCGGCGAGAGAGGCGGGTGTACGGCTCCTCCCGACCGACAGTGAGCACAACGCGATCTTCCAGTGCATGGAGGGGAACCCGGGGCGTTTCCTCGACGGACTCGTGTTGACCGCCTCCGGAGGGCGTTTCCGCGACCGCGACCCGGCCTCGCTGGAATCCGTCACGCCGGAGGAGGCCATCGACCACCCGAATTGGTCGATGGGGCCGAAGATCACCGTCGATTCGGCCACCATGGCGAATAAGGGCCTCGAGTTGATCGAGGCCCATTGGCTGTTCGGTCTTCCGCCGGAGCGCCTCGAGGTGGTGCTCCATCGGCAGAGCATTGTGCATTCCTTCGTCCGTTTCGTGGACGGGTCGATTCTTGGACAGCTCTCCCCCCCGTCGATGACCTTTGCGATCCAGCATTGTCTTCTCTATCCCGAGCGGGCGCCCGGTGCCGAGAAGACTTTGGATTTCCGCGAGGCGTTCGCGCTCGATTTCGCCCCTGTTCCGGCGGGCCGCTACCCGTGTCTCGATCTGGCCTTCGCGGTCCTGCGGTCGGGTCCGGCGGCCATGGCGGTTTTCAACGCCGCGAACGAGGTTGCCGTGGCGGCTTTTCTGGAAGGAAGGATTTCCTTCCCCCGCATTCCGTCTCTGATCGGCGATACCCTTGATCAGTGCGGCGACCGCGCGGCGGGTGCTCTCGGGGATTTGCTCGCGCTGGATGAGGAAGCCCGCCGCCGGGCGAAAGAAGCCCTCTGACGAGGGCTTCGGAACCGGATCGCCGTTACCCCAGAAGCCGGACGGCCTGCAGGAGTAGATTGGTCGCGAGTGCCGCCGCGAGATCGTCGATGACCACGCCCCAGCCCCCCCGGAGAGCCTGCAGCCGATTGATGCCGAGAGGTTTCAGGATGTCGAAAAACCGGAAGAGGACAAAGCCGCCGAGAATCCATCCCCAGGCCGGCTCGCCCGGGGTGAAGGGAATCCCGAGAAAGCACACCGGGACCGCCACGAATTCGTCGAGAATCACGCACCCCGGGTCCCGGCGACCGAGGCGGATCTCGGCCTCCTCGCAAATCGGGACGGCCAACAGGACGAGGAACAGGCTCAGAAGCAGATAGGGCAGGGGGGCGAGGAAGGCGAAGAAAAGGGTGAAGAGGAGGATCCCCGCCACGCTCCCCCAGGTGCCGGGCCCCTTCAGGCGACCGAGCGGACCGAGGGTCGCCAGGCTGATCACAAACCGCCGGGGCAGAAGGGAGAAAAACGGGTTTCTTCCGCTCATCGGGCCGCCTTTTCCCCCAGCCCCATCAGGGAGCGGTATTTCCAAAGATAGACGCTGCCTGAAACGACCGTGAGTGTGGTGGCGACGAGAAAGGCGGCGATCCCCGCGCCGTTCAGAAACGCCGCCGCCCCGCGTTCGGGCGGAAGCCGGAAGTCGGTGACGAGAGCGTGGCCGAGGAGAAGAAGGGCGACGGCGATAATCTGAAAAACCGTCTTGTACTTCCCCAAATTCTCGGCGGCGAGAACCACCCCGCGGGCGGCGGCGACCAGGCGGAGGCCCGTGACCCAGAATTCGCGGGCGAGGATCAGGAGAACCGGAAAAAGGCACCATACCGGCAGCAGCTCCGCCGCCAGCATGACGACCAGCATCCCGACCATCAGGATCTTGTCCGCGAGGGCGTCCATGAGCTTGCCGAAATCGGAGATATCGCCCGTCTTGCGGGCCAGCCAGCCGTCCGCCCAGTCGGTGATCGCGGCGACGATGAAAAAGATCAGGGCCAGAGACGGACCGGGCGTCGGGAGGAAAAGGCACGCGGTGATCGCGAATAGAAACGGAATCCGCGAAAGAGTGAGGAGATTCGGCAGGCTCATCGGGAAGCGACACTGACCGACCGGGAGGGATTTGGCAATCCCTCGGAGCTTCCCGGGGATAAGAAGGGGGGCGCACGCCTCCGACCGGCCCCGCTTTCACGCACAGCCGCGGAAAGACCGGCCGACGGCGAGATGCAATCAGACCTCTTCTTCCGGATCGCTCTCCTCCCCGGCCTCCTGTTTCCGGAAGAAGCGCGCCCCGACCCAGATGGCGACCTCGTAGAGGCCGTAGAGGGGCGCGGTCATGATCACCAGGGTGATCGGGTCGCCCCCGGGCGTAATCACCGCCGAAAGAATGAGAATGCCGATGAAGACCAGCCGCCGCTGCCGCCGCAGGGAATCGACCGACAGGACGCCGATATGGAGAAGAAAGATCAGTACGACCGGGAACTCGAAGAGGGCCCCCATCAGGACGCTGAGCCAGACCACCAGACTGTAGTAGTCGGCCGCGCCCCAGAGGAGTTCCATGCCCAGGATTTTGTTGAAGGTGATCGCCACCTTGAGAGCGGCGGGAAGGATGATAAAAAAGGAAAAGGCCAGTCCGAGCAGGAAGAGAAAGAATCCCGCCGCGAGGCTCGGGATGAGCACTTTTCTCTCGCGCTCCGTCAGGCCCGGGGCGACGAATTGCGCCAGCGCAAAGAGCATGAAGGGAAGGGAGCAGGCCAGCCCCCCGAGGAAGAGTACCTGCAACATGACCGTGAACACCCCCATCGGCCTCCGGGAAAAGAGCCCCTCGAGCATGTCCGCTTCGCTCCCTCCCTGCGCCCAGACAAAGGGGAGTCGCAGAAACTCCGTGAGGCTCGGTAGGAAGAACGCCAGAAGAATGACGCCGACCGCAAACGCGCCGATGCACCGGGCCAGCGTGAAACGAAGCTCCTCGAGATGCTCAAGGAACGTCATTTCCTCGTCGCCCCGCATGATTTTCCGGGATTTTTCCGGCTCTGGATCACTTTCCGACATAAACCGTTTAGGGATATCAGAAATTTGATCGAAGGCAATCCGGAATCCGGAGGGGGTGTCGTCCGCAGGTTCCCCGGCGGGGATGCGGGGTCCGGCCCCACGGGCGAACCCGCTACCGGAAGTAGGAAAACTTCTTGGGATCGAAGGCTTCGCGGATGGCTTCGCCGACGAAGACGACTAGTACGAGCACGGTCACCATGCCGGAGAAGGTCGAGGCGACGATCCAGGGCGCGTCGAGCCGCTGGGTTCCCTGCTGGAGGAGTTCCCCCCAGCTGGCGGTGGGCGGCGGGATTCCGAAGCCCAGGAAATCGAGGGCCGTCAGGGACGTGATGCCGGAGACCACGGTGAAGGGGATGAAGGTGACGACGACCGACAGCGTGTTGGGCAGGAGGTGTTTGAAAATGACCCGGACCGGGCCCGCCCCGGCCACGCGGGCGGCCGCCACGTAGTCGCGGGCCCGCTCGCGGTAGGAGGCCGTGCGCATGTAGTTGGCCATGCCCACCCAGTTGAAGATCACCATCACCGCCAGCAGGGAGCCGATCCGCACGTCGGCGCCCACGTTGGGGGGGATGGTCGAGGCGAGGATGATCACCACGTAGAGGAACGGGATGTTCGACCAGATTTCCATGAGCCTCTGCCCGAAAAGGTCGATCCAGGAACCGAAATACCCCATCGCGCAGCCGAGGAAGATGGCGAGGAGATAGACGCAGGCCATCAGGGCGAGGGAGAAGCCGAGGGCGATCCGGAATCCGTAAACGAGCCGCGCGAGGACATCCCGGCCCAGCGGATCGGTCCCGAAGTAGTGCTCGTCGGCGGACGACGGCGGATAGGGGGGGAAGGAGCCGTCGCGGTAAACGGATTCGTTCGGGCCGTAGGGGATCAGGGGCATCAGGACCCAGTTCGGATTTCCGGGCCCGGCGAATTCCTTTTTGATTTCGCGGTAGTCGGCCTCGTAGGGGTAGTCGAAGCCGAAGGTCTCGCCGGTGTATTCGCCGCCGTAGGTCGGGAAAAAGAAGCGTCCCTCGTAATAGACGACGAGGGCGCGGTTGTTGATCCACAGCTCGGCGAGGGCCGAGGCCGCGATCACGACCAGCAGCAGCAGAAAGGACCAGTAGCCGCGTTTGATCGAGCGGAAGCGGGCGAGTCTTTTCCGGGTAAGGGGGTTCATGGCCGGGCTCAATCGAAGCGGACGCGCGGATCGACCAGCGCCACGAGGAAGTCGGAGAGGATGTTCCCCAGGAGCAGGAGCACCGAGGAAACGAGCAGAATCCCCATGACGACGGGGTAGTCCCGCTCGATCAGGGAGGTGTAGCCGAGAAGGCCGAAACCCTCGATCGAGAAGATCTTTTCGATCAGAAACGAGCCGGCGACGAAGAGGGAGAGGGCGTTGCCGAAATTCGTGGCGATGGGGATCAGCGAATTGCGGAGGGCGTGGCCGAGGACGCTGCGGCGGAATCCGAGCCCCTTCGCCGTGGCGGTGCGCATGTAATCGGCCGCCAGATTGTCGAGGAGGCTGTTTTTCATGAGCAGGGTGAGAAAGGCGAAACTTCCGATCATGTAGCAGGCCAGGGGGAGGATCGAGTGATGGATCAGGTCCGATACTTTTCCGGTGAAGGACAGGTCCGGAAAATCGGGGCTCACGAATCCGCCGGTGGGAAACCACTCGAGCCGGAAGGCGAAGAAGACCAGAAGGAGTGCGCCGAGGACGTATCCGGGCACGGCGTAGCCGGTGAAGACGACGATGGAGCTGAAGCCGTCGATCTTCGTCCGGTGCTTGATGGCCTTGAGGATGCCGAGGGGGACGCAGATGGCGTAGGTCAGCAGGAAGGTGATCACCCCGTAGTAGATCGAGATGGGAAGGCGCTCCAGAATCATTCCGGCGACTGGAATCTGGTAGCGGTACGAGTCGCCGAGATCGCCGCGGACCACCTGCCCGAGCCAGCCGAGGTAGGCGGAGAACCAGGGTTTGTCGAAGCCGTAGTGCGACTTCAGTTGCTCGATCTGCCCGGGGGTCAGGCCGAAACCCTCCGCCGATGACCGGCCGCCCTCCCCGTCGGCCATCTGCCCCTGCATGAGGGCCTGCTCGACCGGACCGCCGGGAAGAAAACGCGTGATCGCGAACACCACGAGGGTGATCCCGATCAGTGTCGGCACCACCAGGAGCAGGCGTTTGAGGAAATAAATCTTCACCGGAAGCGGAAGAGAACGCAATCCGGGGCGGAATTCAAAGGCAAATCTATTTCGAAAAAGGGGGTTGACAGGGTCTGGGGATTACCCGATGCTGGCCGTCTTATGAAATACTTCACTTCTTCATTCGTTCTCGGTCTTCTCCTCGCTCTGTCCGCCGGGCCCGCCCAGGCGCAGGAGGACGAAGGCGTCGGCGCATTGCTTCTCGAAGGCGCGCTCTCCGCTTCGGTTTCTCTCGATGAGGTTGATTTCGCCAGGCTCCCCTCCGGAAAGGTTGTCCGGATCGGACCCGATGGCGCGCGCTACCTTACTGCCGACGAAGTCTCCTCCTTTGACCCGAATCTTCCGCAGTATGGCGGCGAGGATGGTCTGTCCCTCAGCGCACTCACCATGGCGGAACGGGAGGCACTGAAACAAGAGCTTCGTCAGTCGCTTGGGCAGCTCCTGACCGCCTACGACGACGGCTCAATCAGCGGTGACGATACGATCGCGATCGTGAAGTTCCTGCTGGATCTGGATCTCGGCTGGGACGAGACCTATCGCGATCAGGTTGCGAACGACTTCAACATCAGTCCTTTGGTCGAGCCGGCGGTTGACTCCGACGGCAACACCACGGGCGGAGGGTCGGACGGATCGGTGCCGATCACCGGCGGAAACAATCCTCTGGAGCAAGGCCCGCAGAATACGGATCCCGCCGATCTCCCCCCGTCGAATGAGCCGCCCCCGGCTCCGACCCCCCCGACGACGACGACTCCGATCAACAACACGAACAATTACTTCGCCCCCGGAAGCTGATTCCGGTCGCCACAAGGTTCGATTGACCTTTTTTTAACGCCCGCGGAGACGCGGGCGTTTTTTATTGGCATTGCCAGGGGACCGCCCGGTCCTAGCATGATCGGGTGTGTGGGGTGATTCCCGCCTCCTGACTCGCCATGCCGGATTTTTCAGCCATCTACGAAGTCCCGTGGACCGATCCCCGGGTTTTGTTTCTTCTGGGGCTGGTTCTCGCGGCGATTCTCGGCGCACTCGTCTTTCTGGCGCTGCAGATGGAGCGTCGGCGGATCCTCTCCGCATCGAGACAGGAGGATGCCGAGCGCCTCGGGCGCGCGTTCGAGGGCACCGGCCTCGGATTTTGGGACTGGGATATCGACAAGGGGGTTTTCACCTACGACGAGGAATGGTTCGCCGCCCACCTCGGATACGATAATCCGGAGCGCGAGCTGGGGCTCGATTTTATCGGGGCGATCACCCATCCCGGGGATGTCGCCGCCAAGAACGACGCGCTCCTCCGGCACATGACGGGCGGGACCGAATCCTACGCGGCGGAGTTCCGGCTCCGGCACCGGGACGGCACCTGGCTGTGGATCCTGTCGCGCGGCAAGGTGTTCGAGCGGGACAAGGGAGGGCGGGCGCTGCGTTTCGCCGGAGCCGATTCCGTCATCGAGCAGCAGAAAATGATCGAACAGGTTCTCGGCATCGAGAAGGAGGTCGCCGTTCGCTTTGGCGAGGTCTATTCCCGCGAGGGCGTTCTCCAGGCGCTGGCGGAAGGCCTGGGAAAGTTGTCGGAATTCGAGTTCTCCGCCGTGTTTCTGCGGAAAGAGGGCGACTCGCGGATGGAGCGCATCTTCGCCCGCAATCTTCCCGCTGAGTTGGACGCGGTTTCGTCGATGTCGAGGGCGGTCGGGACCGAGTTTGTCTTTTATTACGACGAGGGGGACCTGGCCGCTCTTCCGGGGGTGAAGGCGGCGGAGGCGCCTTTGTCCCTCACGGAGATCCGCATCGTGCGCGGCGGCGAAGTGGCCGGCTGCGTCTGGATGGGCTCCCGGGGCCGCCGGTTCGCTCCGGATTTGATCATGGAGGCGATCAGCCAGCTCGAGGCGCAGGCCCAGGGCGCTCTCGACCGGATCGAGTCGGAGGCCTATTACCGGGCGGGGCAGCGGAATCTCAATTCCCTTATCAACTCCATCGACGAGATGATCTTCATCCTCGATCCGGAGCGGCGGATTCTCTACACGAACGACGTTGTAGGGGCCGAGTTGCAGCACGGGCGGGAAAGTCTCCTGGGCGCGGATATTCTCGGGCTGGTCCCGGAGGTGGACCGGAAGCTGGCCAGCGAGAATTTCGCGGATCTTCTCAACGGTAGTCTCCCGCTGGCTTCGGCCACCTTCCTGCGGAAGGACCGGAGCCACATGAGCGCGGAAATACAGATGACGAGCGGACGGTGGGGGGAGTCCGACGCCATCTTCTGCGTGGTCCGCAACGCGGGGCGGCGCGACGACGCCACGCGAGCTCTGGAGCAGCGGGACCGCCGGTTGCGGGTCGCCTCCCGCGCGCTGGTCGAATTGATCACCGCCTCCGACATGGAATCCGGAATCCGGGAGGCGGTCGAGCTGGTGGCCTCGATCTTCGGGGCGGACCGCATCCGCGTCTCGGAGAAAACCGCCCGCGACACTCCGGGCCGGGGGGTGGAGACCAGTGTGATCTCCTGCTGGAGCCGCGACTGGACGCCGGCGGTGAACGTCGATGGTGTCGATTCCGAAATCCGGTTCCTCGAAATCGGAGAGTGGGCGGATGATCTGCGGGCCGGAAAGAGCGTGGCCGTCGTCCGCGACAACTGCGCGGAGGAGGCGCGCGGCTACCTGGATCGGATCGGAGTGCGCTCCCTGCTGCTCGTGCCGATCCGGCTCCGGGACGTCTGGTGGGGGGTTATGGGCGCCGAGATGGAGGACGAGGTCCGGGAGTGGACTTCCGGGGATGTGTCGCTCCTGGAGATCGTCGGATCCGGGCTCGCCGGGCTGGTGGAGACGGTGCGGTTGCAGCGCGACCTGATCGAGGCGAAGAACGAAACGGAGAAGACCAACGCCGAGCTGGGGAAGGCCATCGAACACGCCCGGGAAATGGCCGGAGAGGCATCCCGCGCGAATCGTTCGAAGACGGAGTTCCTGGCCAACATGTCCCACGAGATCCGCACTCCGATGAACGCGATACTCGGCTTTTCCGAGCTGATCGAGGCCGACGTCGAAGATTCGACCCATCTCGAGTTTCTCCGGGCCATCCGCTCCAGCGGGAAGACCCTCCTCGCGCTGATCAACGACCTCCTCGACCTCTCGAAAATCGAGGCGGGAAAGATGTCCCTCGAATACGAGCCGATCTCGCCGGGCGACCTGATCCACGATATGTTGAACATTTTCCAGGTCCGGTGCGACGAAAAGGGGATCGGACTCGAATACGAAGTCTCCCCGGATTTGCCGGAGAAGGTGCTCCTCGACGAGGCGCGGCTTCGCCAGATTATCTTCAACCTGCTCGGAAACGCCGTGAAGTTCACCCACGAGGGCAAGGTGGAACTGCGGGTCGGCTGCCGTTCGAAACCCGACGCGCCCGACCGGATCGACCTGCGGATCGAAGTGTCCGATACCGGCATTGGAATCGGACGGGAGGATCAGAAGACGATTTTCGAACCGTTCGAACAATCCCGGGGGCAGAAGCAGAAGGTTTACGGCGGGACCGGTCTGGGCCTTTCCATCACCTCCCGCCTGGTCGGCATGATGGGGGGTGCTCTGAACCTCAGCAGCGCGCCGGGCCGGGGAAGTTCGTTCGTGATCGAATTGCCCGGGGTCATCATCCTGCCCGCGGAGAACGTTTCCGCCCCGTCCGGATCCGGGACGGCGGAGGGAGGGGTGCCCGATCCAGGGTTCCCGGGTGTGAGTGCCTTCGTTGTGGACGATAATCCGCGGAACCCCGTCCGCCGGGCCGAATTAATCGAGTTGCTGGAGTCCGGACCACTCGCCGACTGGGACCGCCTTCGCAGACACATCCGGATCGCTCCGATCACCGGAGCCGCCGACGCGATACGGAAGGCCGGAGTCGATTACCAGGTTCCGGCGCTGGTCGCTTATGCCGGGGAGTTGCACCATTGGATCGGGCTGTTCGATGTCGCCAAACTCAAGGAATCGATGGCCGCGTTTCCGGGGATCGTGGAAAACCTGCGGGGCAAACCGGTCGGGGAGGCGCCCCGGTGAGCGCGGCGCCCGAAGGTTTTCGAAAGCCGGTCGTGCTCCTGGTCGATGACCAGGCGCGGAATCTCCAGTTGCTCGGAAACGCGCTTTTCAAAAACGGATACGATGTCGCCCTGGCCAATTCGGGGGCCGAGGCCCTCGAGATCATCGCCGAATCGCCGCCCGATCTGGTTCTCCTCGACGTCATGATGCCGGGGATGGGCGGCTTCGAGGTTTGCCGGAAACTGAAGGAGTCGGAAATGGCTCCGAATCTGGAGGTTATTTTCGTGACCGCGAAGACCCAGAAGGACGATATCCTCGAGGGGTTCGCCGCCGGTGGCGTGGACTACATCACCAAACCAATCCAGCTGCCCGAGGTGCTCGCCCGGGTGAAAAGCCAGGTCTCCCTGAAGTTGGCCCGCGACGGACTTCGCTCGGCCAACCGCGATCTGTCCCATGTCATCGAGACCCAGCAACGCTTTCTTTCGATTCTTTCCCACGACGTCCGCGCGCCGCTCGCGGGACTGAACAGCCTGCTCGCCGACTGCATCGACAGCGCCGACGATCTCGAAAAGGAGGACATCCTCGGGATGATCCGGACCTGCGCGGATTCCTGCGGGCGGCTGGTTTCCTTTTTCGAGGACGCGCTGGTCTGGGCGCGGACCGAGGCGGGCGGTTCCGCGGAAGAAGAGCGGCCGTTCTCTCTCTCCGACGCGGTCGAATCGGTGCGGTCGCTGCTGCTGACGCTTTTCGAGAACAAGGAGGTGGCGCTCGGGATCGACCTGCCGCCCGGCGCGGCGGTTCTCGGGTGCCCGAACGCGTTCTCCACCGTTTTGCGGAATCTCCTGTCCAACGCCGTCAAGTTCTCGCCGCCCGGCTCGCGGGTGCGTGTCTCCGCCGCCCCCGCCGGAGACGGGCATTTCCGCATCAGCGTGGAGGACCAGGGGGTGGGGATGCCGCCCGATAGGGTCGCCACGCTGTTCGACCCGGACTCGAGACGGACGACCCTCGGAACAAGCCGGGAAAAAGGGGCCGGAGTGGGCTTGATCCTCTGCCACAGCCTCGTCGAAAAGATGGGAGGATCCCTGGAGGTTTCGAGCGAGGAAGGGAAGGGGAGTTGCTTCTCGTTTCCGGTCAAACGGTGCCCCGGGGAAGGTGTTTGACGATCGCTCCTAATTGATTTCGGCGAAAATCATCCGTCCGCCGGAGGTGGGGACGATGCTGATAACCTCGGCCTGAATCCGGTTTCCGATGAAATTTTTGCCGTTGTTCACCACCACCATGGACCCGTCCTTGAGGTAGCCGACGGCCTGTCCCGGCTCTCTGCCCGGTTTGATGAGATCGATATCGACCGCTATTCCGACATGGAGTTCCGGGTTGAGGGTCTCGGCCAGTTCGTTGAGGTTGAGCCAGGGGACACCCTCGAATTCCGCGAGCCGGGCGAGATTGAAATCAGTGGTCAGGAGTTTCGCTTTGAGCAGTCTCGCGAGGAAGATCAGCTTCGCGTCCACCTTGTCTTCGCTGTCCACTTCCGACGACTCGACCCGCAGATCGATGGTCTTGTTCTGGCGCAGCTCGTTCAGCACCTCGATTCCCCGGCGGCCGCGCACTTTCCGGCTCGGCTCCTCCGAATCGGCCACCTGCTGGAGTTCGTTGATGACGAATTTGGGAATAACCACGGCGTGGCCGAAAAACCCGGACCGGCAGAGACCGGCGATCCGCCCGTCGATCAGGGCGCTCGTATCGACGAGGGCGAGGGGTGTCTGCACGTCGTGGGGGATGAATTTGATGTAGGGGATGACCAGGTTGAACTCGTCCTTTCCCCGGAGGGCGATCACCGCTCCCAGGTACATCAGAACCACGAAGAGCGTCATCTGGACGAGGATCAGATTCTGGGCCAGATCCGGATCGGTTTTCAGAGGGATGAACAGCGGCGAGGAAGAGATGATCCAGGCGATCAGCGCCCCGATCGCGAGGCCGAAGGTAACCGCGGAAAGGCCGCGGAGCGAGAAGCCCTTCAGGTAGATGTCGGTCAGGATCACCAGCCCGCCGAGACAGGCACCGAAGAAAAGGACCGTTCCGACATCGAAATCTTCGGAAGTCAGCGTGATCAACCAACTGCCGAGCAGGCAGATCCCAAAGAAAAAGACCCGGATAACGAAGATGGTTTTGTCGGGTGCGGCCATTTACCGGAAAAGTAGAAAGAGAAACGGGAGGAGTACGAGAAGAGCCATGACCCCGTAGAGAATCCAGATGGTGCGTTCCGCCTTTCGGCGAACCTCGGGGGGGACGCTGTCCGCATCGGAATCTTCTTCACGGTCTTTCATGGGGGAAAGATCGTGCGCGGATTCCGAATCCAGGTCGAGTCCTTTCGACGGATTTCCGTATCAATTCTGGCATACGATTTGCTTTACCGTTGTGGTCCGGTGGGAATTTTCTCCTCGCTCGGAGGCGGATTCCCCTTCAACACTGGACCCTGCACCAAACCAAACAAAATTATGGCAAAAATAAAGTTGGAATACATCTGGCTCGATGGCTACACCCCCGCGGCGTACCTTCGGAGCAAAACGAAAATCGTGGAAGGAGAGATGGACTCTTTTTCCCTCGCGGATTGCCCGGACTGGGGCTTCGACGGAAGTTCCACGCTGCAGGCGGACGGGAGCGATTCCGATTGCGTGCTCAAGCCGGTTGCGATCTATCCCGATATCTGGCGGGAAAACGGGTTTCTGGTGATGTCGGAGGTCATGCTGCCGGACGGCACTCCGCACCCCTCGAACACGCGGTCCACCATCGAGGATGATCCGGGTCTCTGGGTCGGTCTGGAGCAGGAATACTTCCTATTCAAACATGGCCGTCCCCTCGGCTGGCCGGAAGGTGGATATCCCGAGCCGCAGGGCAATTACTACACCGGGGTCGGATACCGCTTCGTCGGGGACATCGCCCGCCAGATCGTCGAGGAGCATCTCGACGCCTGCCTGGCGGCCGGCATCAACCACGAGGGGATCAACGCCGAGGTGGCGAAGGGCCAGTGGGAATTCCAGATTTTCGGCAAGGGCTCCTACAACGCCTGCGACCAGGTCCACGTCGCCCGCTACATTCTCCTGCGGATCTGCGAGGAGTATGAGGTGGACGTCGAATGGCATTGCAAACCCTACCGCGGGGATTGGAATGGCTCCGGAATGCACTGCAATTTCTCGACCGATTTCATGCGGGAAACCGGAGGCAAGGACTACTTTGAGAAACTCATGGAAGCCTTCGAAAAGTACAAGGACGAGCACATCGCCGCCTACGGCCCGGACAACCACCTGCGCCTGACCGGTCTCCACGAGACCCAGTCGATCGACAAGTTCAGCTGGGGCATCGCCGACCGCGGCGCGTCGATCCGGGTACCGCACAGCTTCGTGAAGGCCGGCTACAAGGGCTACCTGGAGGACCGCCGCCCGAATTCGCAGGGCGATCCCTACCAGATCGTCGGACGGGTCCAGCAAACGGTCTCGGAAGTCGAAGCCGCCTTCGACCAATAGTCCGTTCGCTTCACTCTTCTCTCAACAGCCGCCCTCCGGTTTCCGGGGGGCGGCTTTTTTTCGCGACCAGCGGCAGGCAGCTCTCCCCCACGTGGCCGGGTGCCTTCAGGCCCCGGCAAGGTCGGCCGTGCGGTATCCGCCTTCGCCACCCCGCTCCAGAATATCCCTTCACGCAACCGCCCCGCGCGTCTCGGGCAAGGCTGAAGCCATGCCCCACATGGGCGGCGGCCTAGAACGTATGAATGGCGAATCCGGAGCGCAGCTTCGGTTCGAACCACGTGCTCTTGGGGGGCATGACCGCGTCCGCGTCCGCGATATCCATGAGCTGTTCGACGAGGACGGGATAGAGGCTGAAGGCCACGCCCGCCTCGCCGGAATCCACTTTCTTCCTGAGAAAATCCGTCCCCCGGACACCCCCCACGAAGTCGATCCGGTCGTCGGTGCGGGGATCGCCGATCCCGAGGAGGGGAGACAGGATCCGGTCCTGCAGCAGGCTGACGTCGAGCGACGATACCGGATCGGCCCCTTCGGCGGGTTCGATCCGAATGCCGTGCCAGGCGCCGTCGAGGTAGAAACGGATCTCGCGCGGTTCGGTGGGCGCGGCTTCGCAATCGTGCCGGACGGGGGCGACCTCCGCGACTTTCGCGAGGAATTCCGCCGGAGAAAGTCCGTTCAGGTCCGCGACCAGGCGGTTGTAGGCGAGAATCTTCAGTTCGGGCGCGGGAAAGAGAACCGTCAGAAACCAATTGTAGTCCTCGTCTCCGGTGTGGTCCGGGTTGGCCTCCCGGCATTCGCGGGCGACCCGGGCCGCGCTCGCCGCCCGGTGGTGCCCGTCGGCCACGTAGAAAGCGTCCACGGATTGAAAGGCTCTCACGAACTCTTCCCCGCCGGGAATGCGCCAGACCGTGTGCCGGATTCCGTCGGGGGCGGTCAGGTCGTAGAGGGCCTCCCCCTGCCGGTGGCCGTCGATCAGCGCCCCGATCCGGGCGTCCCCGCGGAAAGTCAGGAATACCGGCCCGGCGTTGGCCCGCATGTCGCGGGTGAGGCGCGTCCGGTCGTTTTCCTTGGCGACCCTGGTCCGTTCGTGGCGCTTGATTTTTCCGGCATCGTAGTCATCGACGTGGCTTACCGCGACGACCCCGGTCTGGGAGTGTTCGCCCATCTGCTGCCGGTAGAGAAAGAGGCAGGGCTCGGTCTCGCGGACCAAATCCCCGCGCGTCTGGAGCGCCCGGAAATTTTCGACGGCCTTGGCGTACACCTCGTCGGCGTGGGGATCCTGCCCCTCCGGGAAATCAATCTCGGCCCGGACGACATGGAGCATGCTGCGGGGGTTGTCGGCGGCCATGGCCCGCGCCTCCTCGGTGCTCACCACGTCGTAGGGAAGGGAGACCAAATCGGAAACGGCTTCAGCGGAGGGCCGGAGCCCTTGGAATGATCGGATTCTCATGGGGTTTGTTTGTACCAATGCCCCGGGCGCGGGCAACCGTTTTATTGGCGTCGGAGGAACGACACCGGGCGTTGAACAGGGATTGACCTTGCGCGGCTTTGCGATTGCGCTTCTTCCATGTCCGATACCGATTCCAATTTCGATCTTGTCGTTCTCGGCGCGGGTCCGGGTGGTTACGTGTGCGCCCTGCGGGCGGCCCAGCTCGGAATGAGCGTGGCGCTCGTCGATAAGCGCCCGACTCTTGGCGGAACCTGCCTGAACGTTGGCTGCATCCCCAGCAAGGCGCTTCTGCATTCGACCGAGGTGCTTGTCGCCGCCCGGGACCACGGGAAGAAGCACGGCATCGGCGGCTCGATCGAGGTCGATCTGGGGAGCCTCATGAAAAACAAGGATTCCGTCGTCGCCAAGCTCGTCGGCGGCGTCGGGCAGCTTTGCAAAGGGCGGAAGATCGCGATTTTCCAGGGTGCGGCCGCCTTCGCGGCGAAGGACCGGGTCGTCGTGAAAGGGGAAAAGGAAACCGCACTCACGGGCCGCCGTATCGTCGTGGCGACCGGATCGCGTTCGGTCGAGCTGCCTTTTCTGCCCTTCGACGGGGAGAGGATCATCAGCAGCGATGAAGCCATCGCCCTCGACTCCGTCCCGGATCGGTTGGTGGTGGTCGGCGGGGGTGCCATCGGGCTCGAGCTGGGGTCGGTCTGGCAGCGACTGGGGGCGAAGGTCGATGTGGTGGAGTTCCTTCCCCGGATCGCCCCGACCTTCGACGAGGAGGTGAGCAAGCTCGCCGAGCGCATTTTCAAAAAGCGGGGGCTGCGGTTCCACAAGTCCACGAAAGTCACCGGATTTCACAAGGCAGAGGATGGATCGCTGGTTCTTGAAGCCGAAGGGCCGAAAGGGTCGGTCGAATTCGGAGCCGACAAGGTTCTCGTGTCCGTCGGCCGCGCCCCCAACACCGAAGGGCTCGGGCTCGACAAGGCGGGTATTGAACTCGACGACCGGAAGCGGGTGGGGGTGGACGACCGCTTCGCCACGAACGTCGAAGGCGTGTACGCGATTGGTGATGTGATTCGCGGACCCATGCTCGCCCACAAGGCCGAGGAGGAGGGCGTCGCCCTCGCGGAGATGCTCGCCGGCAAGCCCGGGCACGTGAACTACGGGGTGATTCCCAACGTGATCTACACCGACCCGGAGATCGCCTCGGTCGGCATCACGGCCGAAGAGGCGAAAGAGCGGGGGATCGCCGTCCGGACCGGAAAGTTTCCTCTTGCGGCGAACGGTCGGGCGCTCGCCACCGACGCCACCGACGGGGTGATCATCGTCCACGCCGAGGAAAAGTCGGACCGTGTCGTCGGGATCCAGATGGTCGCCCGGAACGCCTCCGAGCTGATCGCGGCCGCCGTCACCCACATGGAGTACGGTGGCAGCGCCGAGGACATCGCCCGCACGGTTCACGCCCATCCGACCCTCTCGGAGGCCCTGAAAGAGGCGGCCCTGGCGGTTGACGGGAGGGCGCTTCACGCGATGTAGGATGGGGCGGCTGGCGCGATTGCTCCCGGTCGTGTGGCTCTTCTCCGGGGTGGGGGTCTCCGCCGCCGGGGAGGGCGGCGGGTCCGGTCCGGGGAGCGGATCACCGGTTTTCGTCGCGTATGTTCCCGCCTGGGGGGTCGAGGGGCTGGCGGCCCGCGATCCCGCCGCGGCCGGCCTGACCCATCTGATCTACGCCTTTGCGAAACCGGAGTATGACCCCGGTTCCGGGGCGGTGCGGATCCTTTTCGATTTCGAGGGGAACGGGCTCCCCGGCGGTCGCGGGCGCGAGGCGTTCGAGTCGTTTCTCGCCAACGGCGGTTCCGGTGTCCGCCGCCTGCTTTCGGTCGGCGGGTGGGGCCTTTCCGGGTCGTTTTCGGATATCGCTTCCAGTGCGGAAGCCCGCGCGTCCTTCGCGGAGGAGGCGGCCCGGCTGGTGGCTGAAAATGGTTTGGAGGGAATCGATCTGGATTGGGAGTATCCGGTCACCGGCGGGGCGGAAAACACGGTCCACCGGCCGGAGGACGCGGCCAATTTCGTCAAGCTGGCGGGTGCGGTGCGGGAGGCTTTGGATGATCTTCCGCGGGCGGACGGCGGGGGGCCTCCTCTTTTGACCATCGCCGTTCCCGGTTCCCACGGCGCGCTGGTCGAGCGCTACCGAATCCGCGTTCTCGGGAACCAGGTGGATTGGTTCAACCTCATGGCCTACGACTACGCCGGTGCCTGGTCGCCGAGAACCGCCCACTATTCGCCGCTCCGCGCGAACCGGACCCCGCTTTACGAGGCCCCGAGCGCGGAGGGGGCGGTGGCGTCCCTGCGTTTCCAGGGGGTTCCGTCCGGTAAAATCGTATTGGGAATGGGGTTGTCCGGGGTGCGCTTCGAAGGGGTCCGGCCGGACGGGGCGGACTGGTTGGGAGCGGTCTATGAATCAGTCGTGGATCAGGCGGGTGCTTCCGGAGAGGATGACTTCCGGAACCTCGATCCGTCGGTCGCCCTCCCTGTCGATCCCGAGGCGGATTGGGTTCTCGGGTGGGACCGTATGGCCCGGGCTTCCTATTGGTCCTCGGTTCGTTCGGGCACCCTGATCAGCTTCGAGTCGGTGCGGTCGGCGGAAGAAAAGGCGGCCTTTGGTGCCCGCGCCGGCCTGCGGGGTCTCATGTTCTGGTCGCTGGACAAGGATTCGGAGGACCTTCGGCTGATCCGTTCGGCGGTTGGCGCCTGGTAGGGGAGAATGTGGCGGAAGATACCGGGACCGGTTGCGGAAGGTCACCTCCGGCAAACATCGCCGTCCCCGGCCATTCCGCCGGAACCATCCATCAACCCCCGCAGTGTCTCGATCCGGTCGATGTCCGCGGCTCCTTTGTCGCGCCGCCAGCGCACGATCCGCGGAAAGCGCAGGGCCAGTCCGGCCTTGTGGCGTTTCGATTCGCGGATGGAGTCGAAGGCGAGTTCGAAGACCTGCTCCGGCGGCACCGCCCGGACCGGTCCGAATTTGTCCACGGTGTTGGCCTTGATCCATCGGTCCAGTTCGCGGACTTCCTTGTCCGAAAGGCCGGAGTAGGCCTTCGCCACCGGCACGAGGCCCTCGCCGGCGCGAACGGAGAACGTGTAGTCGGTGAACAGGCCCGACCGGCGTCCGTGGCCCCCTTGGGCGTAAACGAGCACCGCGTCCACGGAGAGAGGCTCCACCTTCCACTTCCACCAGGGCCCCCGGGGCCGACCGGCGGCATAGGGGGCGTCGCGCCGCTTGAGCATGACCCCCTCGATCCCGGCGGCCCGTGCCGCCGCGACCCGCTCCGCGACCCCGGTCCAGTCCGCGTGCCGGAAAACCGGGGAGAGGCGGATCGCCCCTTCCGCCCCGGCGAGCAGGTGTTCGAGAAGATCCCTTCGGGCGGTCGTGGACAGATCCCGCCTGTCGGTGCCGCCGGACTCGAGCAGGTCGTAGGTGAGGAAGCGGGCGGGCAGTCTCCGGAGGGTGGCGGATGGAACCGTTTTCCGCCCGAGTCGTTTCTGCAACTCACCGAACGATTCCGGCCGGTCGCCCTGTTTCCAGACGAGAATCTCTCCGTCGAGTACCGTCCCGTCGGGAAGGGTGGAAGCCTCCCCGGGAATCTCCGGGAAGGTCTCGCCGACCGATTCCCCGCCCCGGCTCCAGAGAAAGACCTGTCCGCGCCGGCGGATCAACTGGGCGCGGATGCCGTCCCACTTCGGCTCGATTTGCCAATCGTTGATCGGGCCGAGGTTTCCCCGTTTCGCCGGATCGACCGGGTGGGCGAGGCAGAAGGGGTAGGGCAGCGACGGTTCGCCCTCCGGGGACCCGGGCCGCCGAAGGCCGGCGAACCAAGTGGCCGAGGGCTCCCATCGGCCCATCATCCGGTGGGCGACGACCGCCGGTTCGATCCCGTGCAGTTCGCCGAGAGCGTTTTCCACGGTTTTGCGCTGGACCCCGACCCGGAACCCGCCGGTCAGCAACTTGTGGTAAACCAGCTTCCCCCGGGTCGAGAGACCGGCCCAGCACGCCTCGACCATTTCCCGTTGCCGCTCCGGGGGCTCGTCCGCGAGGGCGAGCACGTGGCGCTCGACGAAATCCGCCAGCGGCAGCGTCCGGGTGCCGGGCGGCGGATCGCTTTCGGGCAGCAGGAGGGCGGCGGTCTCGGCCAAATCCCCGACATGGTGGTAGGACTCCTCGAACAACCAGGCCGGCACCCCGGCCCGCACGGCAACCCACTCCCGGAGAAGGCTGGTCGGGACAAGGCGTTTGCGGCGGCGGCCGCACAAAAAATAGACCGCCCAGGCCGCGTCGGCGTCAGAAGCGTGACGGAAGTACTCCACGAGAAGCCGGCGCTTTTCCGAAGAGCGGCCCGTTTCCTCAAGGGCGGTGAAAAGCTGGGTGAAGCGTTCGATACCCGGGAAAGTTCGACCGCGATTGCCGATCTTTCAACTCGAAATTAACCATTGCCATCGCAAGCTGCACGGGGATTCTTTTTGCCGTTCTTCTTTTTTTCCGAACGGGCACACGGTCCAACCAATCTCCCATCATGAACCAGCATTTCGGCCATTCGCACTCGCACGGGACCGAAAAGGTCAGCGACAGGCTTCTGCTGGGCACGGTTTTCATCAACCTCGGTCTCTCGGTCTTTGAGTTCATGGCCGGCCTGATCGCCGGCAGCACGGCTCTCATGGCCGACGCCCTCCACAACACCAACGACGCCGCCGCTCTCCTGGTCGCCTACGTCGCCCGCCGCGTCTCGCGCAAGGGGGCCGATCACAAGTTCACTTTCGGCTACCGCCGGGCCGAGTTGATCGGGGCGATGATCCAGTTGACCGCTCTGATCGTGGTGGGGTTTTACCTGCTCTACGAGGCTGTTCGCCGTTTCATCGAGCCGGAGCCCGTGCTGGGGGGCTGGATGATGGCGGCGGCGGGGGTCGCCCTGGTCGTGGACATCGCCACCGCGGGGCTCCTATGGTCGATGTCGCGGGGCAGTCTCAACGTGAAAGCCGCCTTTTTCCACAATCTCACGGACGCGGCGGCCTCGGTGGCTGTTTTGCTCGGCGGCGCGGCGGTGCTCTGGCTCGGCTGGTCCTGGATCGATCCCCTGCTGACCCTCGGGATCTCGGGCTACATTCTGTATATGTCTTTCGGCATGCTCCGGCGCACCTCCTCCATTCTGATGGAAGGCGTACCCGCCGATCTCGATATCGACGAGGTGAAGAGCGCGGTGGAATTCGTTCCCGGGGTCGTCGAGATGCACCACATCCACGTCTGGGAACTCGACGAGCACCGCCGCGCGATGGAGGCCCACATCGTCATCGCGACCGCCAGTTCCATGTCCGAACTGGAGTCGCTCAAAACGAAAGTCCGCACGGTTTTGCGGGAACGTTTCCACATCTCCCATTGCACGCTCGAAATGGAATCGGAGGGCGCGGCCTGCGAGTGGAATTCGGGGAAGGCGGCCCCCGGGCAATTGGCTTGACAGTATATGCCCTGCGATGAATATCCGCGGGCATGGAGGTGATCCGCTATCATTAAATCCAGAATACTGATTCTTTGTACCGGCAATTCCTGCCGCAGCCACATGGCCGAGGGCATTCTCCGCGCCGCCGCCGGGGATCTCGTCGAGGTCTTCAGCGCCGGATCCGAGCCGAAGGGGGAGGTGCATCCCCTGGCCGTGGAGGCTCTCGCCGAAATCGGCATCGACGCCTCGGACCACAAGTCCGAACACCTCGACCGGTATCTGCACTCCGGAATCGATACGGTCATCACGGTCTGCGACAACGCGGACCGGGCCTGCCCCGCCTTTCCCGGCAAGGTCAACCGCCACCACTGGGGGTTCGAGGATCCGCCCAAAGCCGTCCGCGCGGGCGAGTCCGAGATGGACGCCTTCCGCCGGATCCGCGACCAAATCCGACTCGTCTTCGAAGCCTACGCGGCGGGCTATCGCGAAGCGCTCGCACGGTAAGTCCGGGCTGTCAGGGATTCTCCTCGAAGCTTTACGGGGATCTCCGCTTGCGGGAACGGAGGTCGGGTCTCTACCATGCCGTCATGGAAAGCGAAGAAAAGGTCATGGAAATTTTCCGGGAAAGCGGGGCGCTTCTCGAAGGGCACTTTATCCTGCGCTCGGGCCTGCGGAGTCGCCGGTTTTTCCAGTGCGCCCGGGTCTGCGAGGATCTCGGAAAGGTCGGGGAGCTGGCCCGTCTGCTCCTCCGGAAGCTCGGCGGAGTGTCTTTCGAAACGGTCCTCGCGCCCGCCATGGGCGGGCTGGTGATCGGGCAGGAAGTCGCCCGCCAGGCCGGAGCCCGCTTTCTTTTCGTCGAAAAGGAGAACGACCGGTTGGCCCTCCGGCGGAATTTCCAGCTCGGCTCCGGGGAAAGGGTGCTGGTCGTCGAGGATGTCGTTACGCGCGGGGGCCGGGCCGAGGAGGCGATCAGTATTGTTCTGAACCGGGGTGCCGAGCCAGTGGCGCTGGCGGTGCTCGTCGATCGGAGCGGGGGAAACGCCCGCTTTTCCGTCCCCTTCGTGCCCCTGGTCTCCCTGGAGGTGGAAACCTTCTCCGCCGACGATATTCCGGAGGATTTGAGAGAGGTTCCCGCGATCAAGCCCGGATCGTGACCGATCGCTTTTCCTCCGCTTGCGTTTCCCGCGGTTTGCCCTAGCGTCTTATCCGTAATGGGAGCCACCATGCCAGTAAACGCGGGTCAGCCGTTGGGAACCGCCGGAGATTTCTTCCGGGCCGCCTCCCCGTTTCTCGACCGGCTCGACCTTTTTTTCCGGGATCTGCAGGGGGATTTCGAGCCGGAACTGCGGGAACTGGTCGAGTTCGCGCTCGCTCACAGCGGAAAAAGGCTCCGGCCGATCGCTCTCTACCTGACCGCGAATTCCGGCGGCGGCGTGATCACGGACTCGTTGATCCGCGCCGCGGCGGTGGTCGAAATGGTGCATCTGGCGACGCTCGTTCACGACGATATCCTCGATGAGGCGGACCTCCGCCACAAGCAGGAGACGGTGGCCAGGAAGTACGGCGTTTCCGCCGCGGTTCTCCTGGGCGACGCCCTGTTCGCGCAATCCCTCCAGTTGGCCAGCCAGTTTGAAACGACCGAGGTCTGCCGTCTGGTTTCGGAGGCGACGCGGAAAATTTGCGCCGGAGAGATCGAGCAGTCCCTGGACGGGGGGCGCCTGCATTGCGACATCGACCGCTACTACCGGATCATCGAGCGAAAGACGGCCGTCCTCTTCGAGGTCTCCTGTCGGCTCGGCGCCTTTCTCGGGCAAACGGGACCGGTCCGCTCGGCGGCGGCCGGCGATTTCGGGAGGCATTTGGGCATCGCCTACCAGATCTACGACGACCTTGCCGACGTGATCGGATCCGAGACGAGCATAGGCAAGACTTTGGGGACCGACTTTTCGAGCGGGAAAAGCACTCTGCCCCTCGTCTTCCTGTTCGAGGCGTCGGACGACCGGGAGCGGGATCGCCTTTCCGAGTGCTTCCGGAACAACGGCTCCGGAGACTGGGAACAGGTGCGGAAAGCGATTCTCGACCAGGGAGTGGTTTCGCGGGTTGCCGAGGCCTTTTACGCGGAGATGGAGAAGGCCAGGGCCGCGGCGGCCCGGTTCGCGGGCACCGACGGCTACCTCGGGGATCTTTCGTCGTTTGTCGAAGGTCGTTTCGGGCGTCTGGTCGAGGACTGGCGCTGAAAATCCGGGCAATCTTTGCCCTTGCAATTCCCACCGCTCCGAAAGATCGTATCAGCGTGATCAACCAAGGCACAGTTGCCTCCGCCGGGACGGTCGGAGAGAATGCCGCGAAGAGCGATTCCGAGGCCCGCCTCATCGCGCGGGTCCGCGAAGGAAACATCGCCGCGTTCGACATCCTGGTCCACCGCTACAAACAGCGGATCTTTTCGATTATTTACAACATGACCTCGAACCGGGAGGATGCGGCGGACCTTACCCAGGAGTGCTTCATCAAGGCCTTTCGGTCGTTGGACCGTTTCAAGGGTCGGTCGCAGTTTTTCACCTGGCTTTACCGGATTGCGGTCAACGGAACGCTCAGCCACCTGAAAAGGAACCGGTATCGACGCTATTTCAGCTTTGAAAACCTGAACGAGGAGGGGATCAGCCCGGATCTGGCGGAGGCGCTCTCCTCGAAAGTCCGGACGGAGCGCCCGGTCCTGCTGGGGGAATTGCAGGAAAAATTGAACGAAGCGCTGCAAACGCTGTCTCCCAAACATAGAACCGTTGTGGTTCTGTTTGAGATTGAAGGTTTGAGTCATGAAGAGATTTCGGAAGTATTGCGGACTTCGGTCGGAACGGTCCGGTCGCGGCTGCACTATGCCAAGCGCGAACTGCAGGCTTCTCTTCAGGCTTACCTCGATTGACGGGGATCGATGTTAGAACAAGAAAACGGCAGAAAGAAAACAACGGTCGAGGATCTTTTGCGCCTCAAGCGCTCCGAAGTTCCCTCCGATGAGTTTTGGAAGGGCTTTGATCGCCGTTTGGAGAAACGGATCGTTCAATCCGTGGTCCGGCGGAGGTCCCTGGCCCATTGCGCCGGGGAGTGGTTTCTCGCCAACGGGAAAGGCGTCTCGGCGGCAGCGTTTGTGTTTTTGGGCGCGGCCCTCTATTTCCAGGGAACCGGGGCGGTTGATCCGGTGGATCCAGTCGGTCCGCCGACTTCGGAGCAGGCTAGCCTCCAGCCCGCCGCCGTTCCCCCGGCCGCGGTGGCGAAATCCGTCCCGCCGGCTCCGTCGCTGGCGGTCGCGGACCATGACTTTGTGATCGAGGTGCTTTCGAGCAAGGGCTCCGCCGCCGGCGGAGGGTCGAATCTGGTGCTGGCCGGAGATTCCGAAAGGGCGGAGCAGGGGGCGTACTACGTGGCGGACCAGCTCTCGTCGAAGGATCACGGGTGGTCGGGCGAGCGGCTTCCTTTCTAAGGCCTTTTGCGCATGTTGCGACCGATCATTTCCCTGCTGGTATTGTGCGCGCTTGCGAACCCGGGCCCGAGGGCCGACGCCGAGGTCCTCGGAGTCGAGCGCCGGGTCACGGAGGTCTTTGCCGCGAACAGAGACAAAGTGGTCCGGATCAAAGCCGCCTACGAAAATGGAGACGACACCGGGCAAGTGTCCCTTCGGGTCGGAACGGGGTTTTTCGTCAGCTCGGACGGGCTGCTCCTGGCCAACGCGAGCGTGACGGACGGAGCCCGCCGGATCTGGATCGAAAACGGCGACACGACCTACGAGGCCGCGTTTGTGGCGGCGGACGACGAAACCAATCTGGCGCTCCTCCGGATCGAGGATCAGCCGAAAGGCACCTTCGAGTTCGTCCCCATCGACGGGAAAACCCATCCGCGGATCGGAACCTTCCTGCTCTCGATCGGGTGTGCGCTCGAATTTGACCCCGCCCCGCGGATCGGCCTGGTCAGCGGACTCGATTCCAATTTCGGACAGCGGGTCTTCCCGACCGCCTACATCCGCACCACGATCCCGGCGAACCCGGGCGAGGGGGGCTCCCCCGTCTTTGATCTGAACGGGCGACTGCTCGGCATGATCGTCGCCTCCCTGCCCGAGGTGAGCGCCTCCTATGTGATCCCCGCCAGCGCGATCGGAAAGGTGCGCGACGATCTTTTCCTGAACGGCGAGGTCCGCTACGGCTGGATCGGGATGGAGGTGGAGAGCCGGTCCAGGGGTCCCGGCGACCGCGCCTCCCTCCTCGTGACCCGGATCACGCCCGGCGGCCCCGCCGAAAAAGGCGGGTTAAAGGAAGGAGATCGGATTCTCGGGCTGGACGGCTCTCCCATCGAAGGAATCCACCAGCTGCGGCACCGGTTTTTCCTGTCCCGGGTCGGGCAGTTCCTGAGCGTCGAAGTCGAGAGAGGAGCGGAAACGCTGGATCTCTCCATTCGAATCGGGGCGAGGCGGGAGTGATATGGCATTGTCTCCAGTTGGCTGCTTTCAGCGGGCTGAGACTGGGGGCGGGACTCCAACAGGGCTATACGCCCCCGACCCGAACCCGGGGGTGAACCACAAGTGCGTGGAGCTAGGGAAGGGATTTCCCCCATTTCCAAAATCGCGGTGCTTTCCGATTCCGCTCCGCGCACTTGTGGTCACCCCCGACGTTTCTCCCGCGGAAAACCGGTTTCGGGTCTTGCATCGGGCGGGATGGGGTGTTTACCTCCCCAACGATGCAAAAACCAAAAAATTGTTCCCCGTGGCGTCTCCTCCTTGGAGCAGGCGCCCTCTCAGCACTTTCTTTTTCCGCAGTCGCGGAAGAGGCACCGGCTCCCGCCGATATGTCTCCGCCCCAACTGTTCGGCTTCATGGTCGCGCAGCAAGTCGGGCTCGATGACCTCGGCTTCAGTGCCGGGGAGAAAGAGGAGTTTCTCACCGGTATCACCGCGGGCCTTCAGGGCGGAAGCATGGAGGAACTCCAGGAGCAGCTGCCGAGGCTGCAGGAATTTCTCCAGGAGCGGTCGATGGCCGCGCAGGCCGCCGCTGCCGCGGAAAACAAGGCGGCCGCCGCCGATTTTGTCGCGGACTTGGAAAACGATCCCGACGTAGTTCTCGATCCGGACGGTTTCTACTACGAAGTGATCGAGGAGGGCAGCGACGTCGTTCCGGGAATGCAGGATGAAGTCGTCGTGAATTACAAGGGCACCCTCGTGGACGGAACCGTCTTCGACAGTTCCTACGACCGCGGCCAGCCGGCGACCTTCCCGATGGGCGGTGTCATCCCCGGATTCTCCGGTGGTCTCTCCAAGATCGGCGAGGGCGGCAAGGTGCGTATCTACATCCCCGCGGAGCTGGGCTATGGCGACAACCCGCCGCCGCAGAGCCCGATCCCCCCGGGTGCCATGCTCATTTTCGACGCCGAGATCGAGCAGGTGCTTCCCGCCGGGGAAAGTGAGTGAGTGTCCGATTTTTCTCTCTGAAAAAGGCGGCCCGGAGACGGGCCGCCTTTTTTTGTGGCATCGGATGGCTTATCGCGACGGGCGCGGGGTGCGTTTCCCAGATCCTTTCTTTCGGAGGGAATCGAGGGCGGATCCGCGAGTGCGGGAGCCATTGACGGAATTGATAGCGCCGACTGGCTATGACGCCACCTCAAGGTAAGCCGACTCTGAGGACGGATCGGGGATCGGGTAGCCCTCTTCCCGCATTCCTTCGAGGTGAAATTCGATTGCCTCGCGCATGTTTGCCTCGACCTCGGATCGGGTTGCTCCTGTGGACACGCAGCCGGGTAGATCAGGGGAGTAAGACGAAAATCCGGATTCAGTCTTTTCTATAATTATCAGATACTTATGCATGGTTTGCCTTTTCTTCACTTCAATTTGGATTGTTTCAGAATACTGTTTTCCGTTCCAGGCGCAAGATCATCGCTCGGCTTTCCCGGCACCGTGACCAATCCCATCTTCCTTGGGTGTTTATATTGCCTGTGGCTCCCCCGCGTCCGTCTGAGTACCCACCCGTCTGCTTCAATCAACCGGATGATTTCTTTAACTTTCATTATTTTTCATAGCAGCGCTATCTCTCCGACTCAGTCGGGGTTTACAAGCTCGCGGGGTCGCGGATAATTCACGGCGATGGCTTTTACTTTCGGCTTCAGCGCTTACGTAATTCCAGCTGGAGTACGGATTCAAAGAAAAGTCCACGCCGGAAAAGGACTGGATTTTTCGCTTCAGGGCAAGACCCTTTTCCGAAACAATATCCGATCCCAGAGGAAAAAAAATGAACCGACCGACCGTTACCGGAGACCGATCTGCCGGAGGATTCGGTCGAGCTCGTCGTTCCCCTCGTATTGGATGACGATTCGTCCCCTCTTGCCGGACTGTCGGACTTGTACCGGTGCCCGGAGATGGCCTTCCAGATCCTTTCGGAGGACATCGAGGGCGGCTGTCCTCAGCCGCCGCGATACGTCGGAGGGGGATCCGATCAACTTCCGAAAGATTCCCGCGCCGCCGAATTTATTCCGTGGCTTTCCATTTCCCTCCCCGCAATGCGGCGGCTGGGGACCCGTCTTCGCAAAACTTCATATTATTCTGTGACCGCGCCCCAGTCAAATCCCGCTGACAGCAATCGACCGGAGATCTTGCTCTTCTGTGACTGCCTCGTGGAATCACGGAAGACCTTCCACCGTGGCCGGGTTGCTTCAGCGCCCGGTTTTCGCATCGGAAGGAAATGTTCC
>CAZDRT010000006.1:32804-35826 GCA_964507815.1 uncultured Puniceicoccaceae bacterium | reverse complement strand
CGTTGATCCGTAGAAACGACTGTCGTCGTTCCTCTCCAGGTCGGAAATAAACGAAAAATCCGGAGCGGAAGCGCGCCGCGCCCTGCATAGCTCGACCTGTGCTGCCAGGTGTACTGCGACGCTCGAGATGCTCGGAGAGCGTAGATCGGATGCTCGGACAGCGCAGAGCGACGTAGGGAGAGCGCTTTCGAGATTTACTTCACCCGGCCGCCCGGACCGGGCTGGTCAGCGTGCCGATTCCCTCGACTGTGATTGCGACGGAGTCGCCGTCCCGCAGGTAGCGGGGCGGGCGGAGGGCTACGCCGACGCCGGAGGGGGTGCCGGTCAGGATTAGCGTTCCCGGGGCGAGGGTGGTGTCCCGGGAGAGGAATTCGACGAGGGCGGGGATGTCGAAAATCATTTCCGCCGTGGTGGAGTCCTGCCGGAGGTCGCCGTTCACCCGGGAGGAGACCCGGAGATTTCCCGGATCGGGAATTTCGTCGGTCGTGACGATCTCCGGTCCGAGCGGGCAGAAGGTGTCGAAGGTCTTGGCCCGGCAATACTGCCCGCCCCCGCGGGAGGTCTGCCAGTTGCGGGCGCTGACATCGTTGGCGCAGGTGTAGCCGAAGACGTGGTCGAGCGCCTTTTCGCGCGGAATGTTCTTGCCGGCGCGTCCGATGACGACGGCGAGTTCGGCCTCGTAGTCCACCGTTTCGGAGACGGCGGCGGCGGGCAGGAGAATCGGGCCGCCGGGGTGCTGGACGGCGGTGGGGGCTTTCATGAAAACGACCGGGAATTCGGGCACCTTGAAGCCGGTTTCGTCGGCGTGGGCGCGGTAGTTCAGTCCGATGCAGTAGATGGCGGGCGGGACCACCGGGGCAAGCAGTTCCCCTGCGACGACTTCTCCGGTTTCGCGGGGGGATTCGAACGGGTCGCCCCCGAGGCGGACGAGGGAGCCGTCCGGTTGGCGGGCGGCGTGGAGAATCTCCGAAGCGGTGCGGATGCGTGCGATTTTCATGGCGGTGTTCGGATCAGGCGCCGGCGGGCTCCAGGCGCGCTCCGGTGAAGGCGCCGAGGAAGAAGGCCAGCTTCGATTTGAGTTGCGAGCGGTGGATGATCCGGTCGATGAGCCCGTGGTCGAGCAGGAATTCGGAGGTCTGGAAGCCCGGCGGAAGATCCTGCTGGGTGGTTTCCTTGATGACCCGTGGTCCGGCGAAACCGATGAGCGCCCCCGGCTCGGCGACGATCAGATCGCCGAGGGAGGCGAAGCTGGCCATGACGCCCGCCATGGTCGGATTGGTCAGGACCGAGATGTAGGGGAGGCGCGCCTTGGCGAGGCGACCGAGGGCCGCGCTGGTTTTGGCCATTTGCATGAGGCTGAGGATGCCTTCGTACATTCGCGCGCCACCCGAGGTGGAGACGACGATCACCGGAGTCTTCCGCTGAAGACCCGCTTCGATGGTCCGGGTGATCCTCTCGCCGACCACCGATCCCATTGAGGCACCGAGGAAGCGGAAATCCATGGCCGCCAGATGCACGGGGATGCCCGCCAGCTCGCCCCGGCCGGAGAGAACCGCCTCCTTCATTCCGGTTCGTTCCTGGTATTGTTCGAGTTTTTCCGGGTAGGAGGACGAGGGACCCTTGAAGTCGAGCGGGTCGGTCGATGTGAGATCCGCGTCGGTCTCGGTCCACGTCCCCTCGTCGATCAGGGAGGCGATCCGGGCGGGAGCGGCCAGCGGGAAATGGTAGCCGCTTTTCGGGACGACCATCAGGTTCTGCTCCAGCTCCTTGTTGTAGATGATCTCCCCCGACTTCGGACATTTCGTCCAGAGTCCCTTGGGGATGTCCTTGCGGTTGACGGTGACCCGCGAGTAGTTCGGTTTGCTGAATAAAGCCATGAAAAAAGGGTTTTCAATAAGAGGGGGGAAGCCTAGTAATCCGTTTGGGCGGAGCAACCGCTATTTCCCGTCGATTTCGGGCTTTTGGGCGACCCAGAAACGGCACTCGTCGGAGAATTCGCGGACGGAGGGAGGTTCTTCGGCGACCTTGGAGCGGAGAATGTCGGCCTCCACCCGGAAGCCGACCTCCTTCAGGTCGGCGCGGATCAGGTTGGCCTCGGGGACGTGGATGTAGAGATCGCCCCACGGGGTTCCGCCGATCCGGTCGCCGAACTCGAGGAGGTCGGGATCCTGCTTTCCCTCCCGCCAGCGCCGGGTCTCGGCCTTCCAGAAACTCGGATGTTCGGAGGCCTGCCGGTCGTGGCTGGTGAAGACGAACCACGAGCCCGGCCGCAGGACCCGGAAAATTTCGCCCATCGCCGTCTTCCGGGCGTCGCGCCCGGGGATCTGCATGAGACCGTTGAAGCCGAATATCGCCCCGTCGAAGACCTCGTCCCCGAAATCGAGGTTGGTGGCGTCCTGCACGCCGAAGGCGATGTCGTAGCCGAGGATTCCGGCGGCGCTCCGGGCGCGGGCCACCATTTTCCCGGCGAAGTCCGTCGCGAAAACGTTGGTGTAGCCCAGTTCGTAGAGGCCGATGGCGATCCGCCCGGTTCCGCAGCCGAGTTCAAGAATGGAATCCCCGGTCGAAAAGACCCTTTGGAAGATTTTCTCCTCCGAGAGCCAGAGTCCCAGGTCGGTCGTCGCCCGCGCGTAGTGGTCGATCACGTTGTCCTGATTGTAGAACTTCCGGATTTCGGGTTTTCGCATCCGATCAGGAAATGGGTGGTTGGCGCGAAGTTCAAGCCTTCTGCGGGAGTGGCCGGTGGACAGGAGTGTCCACCCTCCGGCAGGGAAGATGGTGGTAAGGAGGTGGGACACTCCTGTCCCGCGGCGTGAGGGGGACGCGGGAACGGGATGGCGGTGGACAGGAGTGTCCACCCTCCGGCAGGGGGGGGGGATGGTGGTAAGGAGGCGGGACACTCCTGTCCCGCCCCCCGATTACGATTACGAGAACGATTACGATTACGAGAACGGCGAATAAGGACGGCGCACATCCAACATCGCATTCAATTCCGGAGAGGAATGGCGAGAGCCGTTTCTAC
>CAZDRT010000006.1:29703-32704 GCA_964507815.1 uncultured Puniceicoccaceae bacterium | reverse complement strand
CCTCCGGCAAGGGCAGACGTTTTCTGATGAACTCCCTAATCCTAATCCTAATCGTAATCGTAATCGTAATCGTTCTTCACAGCGTGGATGGAGCTTTACCTGAAAAACCCCGCGATTACGATTACGAGCACGAGTACGATTACGAGGACGGCGAATGAGGACGTCGCACATCCAACATCGCATTCAATTCCGGAGAGGAATGGCGAGAGCCGTTTCTACGGATTGGCCGGGGGAAAAGGGGATGCCGGTGGACAGGAGTGTCCACCCTCCGGCAGGGGGGGATGGCGGTAAGGAGGTGGGACACTCCTGTCCCGCGGCGTCAGAGTGGGGCCGGATTTATTGCTGAAAGGGTGGTGGACAGGAGTGTCCACCCTCCGGCAAGGGCAGACGTTTTCTGATGAACTCCCTAATCCTAATCCTAATCGTTCTTCACAGCGTGGATGGAGCTTTACTGTCAGAGTTCGTTTTCTTGAATGCCCGCAATCTTCATTTGTGCTTTCAAAAGTCCAGATTTCAACGGCTTGTTCGCATGGACGGGAATCACCATTCGCTCCCTTTGTCCTTCTTTGACGAATATGTGGTGACTGCCGCTTATGCGTTTACGCTCCCATCCGCGAGACTCGAGGAGCTTGCAAAAATCTTTCCCCGAGACCTGCTTCACACCGCGACTTCTAAAATTTGATCGGTGCTTTGAGTTTCGATATTATCTTCACCAACGTCCAGCCAAAGGGAAATGGCATCTTTCAGATTGTCTGTAACTTCCTTCAATGTATCGCCTTGCGTTGAACATCCGGGAAGCGCTGGAACTTCAGCCCAAAAGCCCCCTTCTTCAGCTTCATGTATGATTGCTTTGATTTTCATGCCACCAAAATGTCCGCTGAGGGTGTATGATCAAACTAATTCTTTTGCCATCATCCGATCAACCATCGATGGATACTGATGGGAAGGAGAGGGCGCGGGATTCCCCAATAGCACATTCGATCCCGGAGAGGAAAGGCGAGAGCCGTTTCTACGGACGGGCTGGGGAAGAATGCCGCAAAAAGGCGCAGAGGAGCGCAAAACCAGGGGTTGGCCCCTCCGTAGCCCGCTTGTCTTTAGCAGGCGGGCCCGACAGGGCCGAAGAGAGGGAAGTCAACCACCGATGAACACTGATGAACACTGATGGGAAGAGGGGGAGCGGGATGCCGGTGGACAGGAGTGTCCACCCTCCGGCAGGGGGGGATGGCGGTAAGGAGGTGGGACACTCCTGTCCCGCGGCGTCAGAGTGGGGCCGGATTTATTGCTGAAAGGGTGGTGGACAGGAGTGTCCACCCTCCGGCAAGGGCAGACGTTTTCTGATGAACTCCCTAATCGTAATCGTAATCGTAATCCTAATCGTAATCCTAATCGTTCTTCACAGCTGGGATGGAGCTTTACCCGAAAATCCCGCGATTACGATTAGGAGTACGATTACGATTACGAGACCGACGGTTTCTGTTTTTCGGTTTTCTTTCCCTGATCAGCGGGAAACAGCGAACCTTTTTCCCGGAGAGGAACGGCGAGAGCCGTTTCTTTGGACTGGCTGGAGAAAGAATGGCCGCAAAGAGGCGCAGAAGAGCGCGAAACCGGAGGCCACCCTTCCATGACCCGGTTTCTGCGCCTTTTGCGCCTCTTCGCGGCGATCCCACACCCCCCCCAAAAAAAAAGGCCGCCCCGGAGGGCGGCCTTGCATGATGAATGAGAAACCCCGAAAGAGCGGGTTGCGCCTCAGGCGCGGCGGCGACGGCGGACCATCGCAAGGCCGAGGGCCAGGATGCCGGCAATCGCGCCGAAGGTTTCCGGCTCGGGAACGGGGGCGAATGTCCCCGACACGGTCAGGTTGTCGATTCGGTTGTTACCAGCGCTGGAGGTTGTGCTTCCGCCGTCCATGGTCAGACGAAGGAAAGCGGTTGACGACTGATCCAAACCGCTTGTGGTGATGGCACTGTGGTGGTTGGTAACCAGGTCGTAGCTCAGGCCATTGCCATTCACGTCCGGACCGAAATCCGTGAAGTTGGTTCCGTCGGTGCTGTAGGACCACTGGGCTTCATCAACACCAGTGCCAGAGCCTCTGAGAGCATACTCTATGGACAGGTCTTCGAGGTTGCTCATGTCGAAGGCGATTTCGATATACGTGCCGTTGATCCCTCCGCTTGCTCCATTTTGGAGCGCGAGGTCCCCTCCAGAGGGGTCACTCGATTGGGCGTTGAGCGACGAGCCGGTGAAAGAATCCAGATCACCGCCGTAGCCGCTGAAGCTGATCGAGGTCGATCCGGATTGGCCGTAGAAGTCCGCCGGAAGGGCGGTGCCATCCGTCGCAATGGAATTGAAGTTCCAGTAAGCGAAGACGCCCGAATCTCCGGTAGACGGAGTTGCATTACCGATAAACGTCTGCCCGTTGGCAGCTCCGGCAAAACCAGCCGCCAGGGCCAGTGTGAGTAGTTTTTGTTTCGTATTCATTTTATTGATGCGTTGTGTGTGTTGTCTGTTGTTTTGGATTTTCTAGTTGCTGTTGAAACGGGAAGCGGCTCCAGAGGGGAACCTTTCCCGGCCATCCGGAGGATCGCCTCCGAACTTGAAGCCGAATTTCTGCCGGTTTTTCGGCTTTGGTCAAACTATGTAGTGTTACAATTTAGTCACATTTCGCAGGGGGTTCGGGGAGAGGGGGTTAGAGAATTTCCGGCCGGGCGGAAAAAGGGTTGTGCCGGGCGGGGATTAGGGGGATTCCGGGCCGGGAGTGGTCGAATTTGGGTTTCGGTGCCCGGTTTACCAGTTTTCTGTTTACCGGTTCCCAGTTCCCGGTTTTCCGGTTCCCGGTTGGCCATTTGTAGCGCGCTGGCTTGCCCTGAGCGTGTCGAAGGGGCGGTGATCGGCGGTTCGGACCGGGTTCTCTCAACGGCTTCGCCATCGAGCTACGAAAGGCGTGGGTTGTAGCACGCCGACGACGTGTCCTGCGTAGCTCGACTTGTCCTCCGTAGCTCGA
>CAZDRT010000006.1:0-29603 GCA_964507815.1 uncultured Puniceicoccaceae bacterium | reverse complement strand
TTGTAGCACGCCGACGACGTGTCCTGCGTAGCTCGACTTGTCCTCCGTAGCTCGAAGAGCGTAGGGGGGAGAGCGTAGGGGGGAGAGCGTAGAAGGGTTCCCGGTTGTAGCACGCTGGCGACGCCGGGGTGATGAGCGGTTCGGAACGGGATTTCTCAATGGCCTTCCCTTCTACGCTCTGCCCCCCTACGCCAAGCCTTCCTTCTTCGCTCTCCCCCCTACGCCAAAGCTACGGAGGACAAGCGGAGCTACGCAGGACAAGACGGAGGACAAGCCAAGCTACGCGGGACAAGTCGGCGGACAGGTTCGGTCGCCGGACGGAGGGATTTTGTCAACAATCAAGCACTGACGTATTTTTGGTGCCCTAAGGGCGAGGCATTGAATATCCAGTTTTCCATACGGGCGAAAGTTCATTGAATTTCGGCTGCCAGCTCCCCCGGAGTCGTTTGCGCTGCGGGAGTCCCCATTCGCCGCAGCGCGTCCAAAAAATCCGCCCGCGATAAACCTGCCAGCTCGGCGGCCTTGGCCTGGGAAATCTGCCCGAGTTCATACCATTTCACGCAAGCCGCCAAACGCATTTCCTGGGCAAATGCATCCGGCTTTTGGCGCAGACTGGAAAAGGCACTCTCCGTGAACTCAAGCGTTACTTTCATACTCGAAACCCTACCTGATACCCGACTCAAGTCAATCACCGGGAAGGGGCTGCATTCGGAGACCTGTTGATCGCTGTTTTCCCCGCTGGCCCAGCCGGGTCGTTCACACGAGCCCCACACGCACCACCACACCCACGTGATCGGAGAGCCGGGTGCCGTCTGCGCTGAACCGGGGGATGATTTCTTCCACTTCCAGGCTCAACTCGGGCGAGCCTACAGAATGGTCGATGAGTCCTTTGCCCTCCGCATCCTTCATTCCTTTTGTCGCGATGCGGAAATCCCCGGGGATTGCGGTCATCAATTCAGCAAACACCCGCGCGGGTTGGCCGCCCTTCGGAATTCTCTGGTTGAAGTCGCCCAGAACGCAGGTGGGCGTTCCGGACCGCGCGCATTTCTGCAGAATGGTCCGGAGGCCCTGACAGTAGGAAAGATGATCCTCCCACGCCTTTCTGTCTTTCCTCCCCGTACGGACATGGGCATCCCGCCAGGGAATGCAGACACCGACAAATCGGATACCACCGGTTACCCCGGACACATAGCGCCCGGACGGCATATCCGGGTCACCCACTGCGTCGCACTCGGTCCACGGGGTCTTACTCCACAAAATCACTTTCCTCCTTTCCCCCGTGTTCGGGTAGCCGTAGTCCGCGTCCGCTTCAATCGTGTAGCCATCCGAAATGTCGCGAGTGATTTCCGTGTAGCAAACAACGTCTGGATCCAACTCGGCGATCGTCTGCCGAATGATTTCCAGCCGACGGCTATTCGGCGATGGCCATTCGAGGTTCCAGGTTAGGCATTTCATTTTGTTCAGAAAATTGTAGATCGTTACTATCTCCTCGACCAGCGGAAATAATAGCCAGTCCGGGCCGGCCGCAGATAATCCAACAATCGACAATATCGACTCCTTCCAAAGACCTCACGCCACTGCTGCCATCGAACTGGCAGCCACCGGTCTGACTGCCCAATAGAACTGGTAACGATATCTGCTTCCAAATCGTCACCAGCTTGAACCCGTCCAATAGATCCCGGCAAGGATGACCGAAAGGCAGATCACCGGACGCTTACGCTACCCCGGCTTTAGGGGGCCCTGGAACCCGGTTACTCGCAGCGCGCGTCCGCGTCGGCATCGAGTTCGAAATCGAATACGGAATACGGATCGTAGGGCTCGCGCTCGCGCGACGCTGCCCGAACGCCGTGACAGACCGCACCTCCGACTCTCCCTTTCCCGACTCGGCACGCCGCAAGCGGCGGCCCTACGTCTCGTTTCGAGCATCAATTGAAATCACACCAAGGACGCAACTCCCGAGAATTCCATCCTTTTCAATACCACGAAGCATCTCCATGATACTCCCTTCATGCTCGATCTAGAAGCTAACCCCATCATCCCGGTTATCGTCCTCGACGATCCCGAGGATGCCGAACCGCTCGCCGAATCGCTGCTGGAAGGTGGACTCGGGATTATTGAGGTCACCTTCCGAACGGAAGCGGCCGCCGAATCGATCGACCGGATCGCCCGGCGTTTCCCGGAAATGGCGGTCGGTGCGGGCACGGTGGTGACCCCCGCACAAGCGAAACGGGCGCACCCCTACAAAAAGGAGGAAAAGCACGGATTCATCTCCTCGCAGCGGGAAGGGATGGACATCTTCGCAAAGATCGACCGCAAAGCCCCCCTCATTGTCGCCGAAGCGGTCTGGCAGTACTCCCACCACCTTCTTCACGGGCTCATCTCCCACGAGGGTCCCATCCTGACCGTGGCCAACTGGAGCGGCACCTGGCCCGGCCTCGTCGGCATGTTGAACCTGAACGGATCGCTGACAAAGGCGGGAGTGCCCTACTCAACCCTTTGGAGCGAGGACTTCGTTACCGACAAGAAATTTCAGGAGAATCTTGCGACGTGGATGAAGACCGGATCGGTCAATCACCCGACCTCCCATGTGCGCAAATTTTCGCCGAAAGGCCTTTCGGATCAATTGAAGAAAACGGCGGTATCCATCGCGTCCGATCTCGACCGCAACAAGTCAATCATGGGGGTGTTCGACGAGTTTTGCATGGGAATGTACAACGCGACCATTCCGGATGAACTCATGTTCCCGACCGGAGTCTTCAAAGAGCGCCTGAGCCAGAGCGCACTCGTCGCCGAGATGAAGCGGGTGACCAACAAGGAAGCGGAGGAGGTCTTTGCCTTTATTGAGAAACGGGGATTCAACTTCCATTTCGGCAAAAAGCACAAGACGGACCTGACCCGCGGCCAGGTGCTCGACCAGTGCCGGATGTACATCGCGGCCTGCCGGATCGGGGACACTTTCGGCTGCGAAGCACTGGGAATCCAGTACCAGCAGGGGCTCAAGGATCTCTGCCCGGCCTCCGATCTGGTCGAAGGCATGCTCAACAGCACGGATCGTCCTCCGGTCACCAACGACGACGGAAAGGTCATTCGCGAAGGACAGCCCTATCCCCATTTCAATGAAGTGGACGAGTGCTGCGGTCTCGACGCCATTCTGGCCAACCGCGTCCACAAGGCACTCCGTCAGCCGGTCGAAACGACCCTGCACGATCTGCGATGGGGCGACTGGGACCAATCGGGCACGACCGACGAGTACGTCTGGGTTTTCCTGATCAGCGGCTCGGCCCCGGTCGAGCACCACGTCGGCGGATGGAAAGGCAGCCACGGCTACCGCCAACCGGCCATGTACTTTCCCAACGGCGGAAGCGCCCTCCACGGGATCGCCAAACCGGGGGAAATCGTCTGGAGCCGGATCTTCATCGAAGACGGCAAACTCCGCATGGATCTCGGCCGCGCCAAGGCAATCAGCCTTCCCGCGGCTCCGCCCTGCCCCTTTTACATCTCCGACGCCCCTTCGCTCCCCGAAAGGCACGTGCGCCGCACCCCGAGGATCGGCGTCGATTACGCCGAATCAGTCTGGGCGGAAAAGCCGTATCGGTTTGTCAAATACTGAGTTCCACCGAAAGATCGCATAATTCAGCGGATCCCTGCGGCGACAATCGTTATCCATGATCCCGCTCAGCGGGATTATGAGGAATAATTTTTGTTGTTCTTTATCAACCTCTTATGAAATTTTCGGCGATAATTTCGGCGAACTACGGGCAGTGTCCGTGGTTGTTTGTTGGTTCTCGCTCATATTGTTTTACGAAAGATTTGGTTTGTTAGATCTTCAACCAAGTGATCTTCATCGCCATAAAGCTCAAACAGCGACATCCTTCCCTCTCGTTCGAGAAAATCTCGAAATTCTCCTCGTTCTGATGCTGAAAGCCGAAAGCGTCGTAAGACCCGTTTCGATGGGTCGCATTGGTCTGAAGGATTAATTTTTTGTGCCTCAATCCACCGGATGAATCCTTCCAAATCCCTCAGGCTAGTCCAAAGATAGACAGCTTCCTGATTTGTCTCCCGTCCCGGTAGTCTGTTCTCAAAGTCATCGGGATCTCTCCACCGAATAAGATTTGCTGGATGGAGAAGATCTTCATGACCAGGATCTAATCCTTCGAGTAGCTTCATCAAGTGGCCATGATGGTAGGCGTAAACCACAAAATCCTCGTTCTCCAAATCTGAACTGGCAGCGGACCCAACCGCGAAATAGCTCGAAACATACGGATTTCTGGACCAATCAAGAATTGGCGCGGGAAAGCCGTAGTGCCGGAGCCATCGCGTGAGGCGAATGGTTTCAGTCGGGTCGCTTCGGAGCTGCTGAAGCCACTGGCGTTCATCAGAATCAGCTTCCAGCTCCCATTGAAATTCCGGAAAATCTAACGGTTGGGTCCCGGCATCGCGAACTTTTGACTTTTCCTCACGGATCTTTTTCAATGCTTTTATTAAGTCACCGCTCAAGTATCGAAAAATAGAATATCGATCCTGCCGGGAAAGAGTCGTTTCAAGGGAATGAGATGCCTTTTCGAGTCCACGAAACACCCATCCATCAATCTTAGCTTTGTCAGCCCATTCTCGAAACTCAGACCAGCTGACCCTCTCTTCCAATGGCCATTCTAGCCCTCTCGGCTTTGAATCAGAGAGTGGCTTTGATCGGTGAAGAATCCTTTGATTGAGCTGGATATTGAAGGGACCATTCCCAAGCAGTGTAATATTTTTCGCAGTGAGAATGTAGCGATCAAATGCTGAGTTTTCGAGGTTATCGGCTATTGATGGATAAAATCTCACACACAAGTCCGCCCTTATTTCTAATTGATCTTCATACGTTAGAGGTCTGGAACTCTTACTGAAGCTGATAAGATTATCCGGTTCGAAGCGGAAGCTCCCTTCCTCTTCGAGGACCTTGCCCTCGACCGTAAGGTAAGGAATATTCTGCCTCCCCGAATCCTTTTCTCCCGTATTTGGCAAAACTTGCATCAGCCCAATTGTCGGGAGATTCGAGTCGACGGAAAGGGTGCAGATCGCCAGCGCTCGGTCCCCTACCTGAAAGGCACCCATCCATTGCCCAAGGACACTGCTCTCCTTCTCCGCATTCACCCCTTTGATCCTCCCACGAGTGTAAAGAGATTCTCCACATAGTCGCTTCGATCCATGAATAGCACATGGTTTTCGGTGCAGTCTTCCAGACTCCAGTCGGTCTCCAACTGAGTCTCGGTGTAAGGGGTGGGGCTTAGAATGAAAGATTCCAGAACAATGTTCGCGTCCGCCAGCCTCGACTCGTGGTCCTTAATATTATGCGCGAGGGCTATTTTCCGGGAGCTTCGCTTTTCGCGTCCCAATCCGTGTGGATCGACAAAGCATACATGCTGTTTTTCGCCGTCAACAATCCAGAGGATGAAATCCGGAAAAAAGCCTCCGGCGTCGAAAAACCCGAGTCCTTGCGTCTTTGTTCCGTTGCGCAGGAGATAGAGTTCCTTGCCCGCAAGCGTTTCCGGCTCGCTTTGAGCGTAGTGGATCAAGTCGCTGACGAAGGTTTTCTCACTCTCCTGCAGCGCGAGCTTACTGAGGCGGATGACCTTCTCTTTCAAATAGATCAGGGGCTGGAAGAGCGATCCTTCCCACGTTACGATTTGGAATCCTGAGGTTCTCGCCTTGCGTGCTTCAATTTCGGCGAGCCGCTTCGTTTCGATGGCGGCCTTCAGTGCCACCAATTCCTCGTAAAGCGTCGTCTGATCCGCCTCCACTTGGAAGTGATAGTTGCGATCCGTATCCCCAAGGTGAATCGAACGATAGACCAACCGTTTGTTTTCCCATTCGGCCTTTGCGGTTTTGTAGAATCGGTCCAGATACTTTCTCAGAAGTACGGTGGCGATCTCCTGCCAAATGTGACGCTTCTGGAAGCGGTGAAAGGTAAGGTCGTCCTTCGGAATAAAGAGCTGATACCACTCCTGCCCGGTTGCGCCAGTCTCCAGCAACTCTCGAAGGGCGTTCGGCTCAATGTTCAAGGTGTTCCAACGCTGCAGATGCTTGTAGTCGATTAGTTCCAGATAGAGGGTGTCAAAATCGACAAAGGCCAGATGGTGCGCTTCCAGCTTTCCCCGGTGAAGCCGCGAATCCGCTGCTCCTTCTTCTTTTTTCCCGACTTGGCGGATGCGGGGATACCAGTTCAACTCTACGGGATAGCGAGTGAATACAGGTCCGACAGATCCCGTGACCGTTGGCCGGGGACCCTGCTTCTTGAAGTTCGTGCCTTCGGGGAGATCGAGAACTTTGAGCTCCCGGCTGGGAGGGAGGTTCGAAAGAACCGGAAGCGTGACTTTCGTCGCTTCGGGATCGGCTGGCAGGCCCTCACCTTCGAGAAAGTTCCGGAAGTCCGCCATGAAATCCGCACGGATGCCGAAAACATTCAGCGTCTCCAGGTATTTCAGGCAATCGGGCCGCTGGTTTTTGGGAATATCGGTGAAGGAGCTTCGCTTCAGGGCTCCCCCGTAGCCTCTCAAGCGCACTCCACGCCCGAAGAGCTGGATGATCTGAGTGCCCTCGGAGCGACCGACATTCAACAGCCCCATGGCGCTAACGCGGTAACTCGACCAACCCTCGGTAAACTTCTTCGACCCCAGGAGCATCTTCACGGGCGAATGGGCACCGTTGATCCCGCGGAAAAGAGAATCCGAAAACTCGCGAGTCCCGGCGCTCAGTTTCGCCTCGTCCAGTGCCTTGTGCAGTTTGTTCGAGTCGCCCACATTGATCACCCCGAAGTAGTCACCATCGCCAAAACGGATGCCGATTTCGCCCGCCGTTCCCTTGAGAAGGTCCAGATGAATCTGGCCGCCGGAGTTCCCGTCACCGTTGAAGACATGGCGCAGTAGCTTTTCAAAATGTTCCTCCGGAGACTCGCCCAGCCCTCGAAGAAAGTCGAAAGAGCGGTGAAACAAGTCGGTTCCCGCGTCATTCGTCAAAGCGGGCTCCTCTCCGAGCAAACGTTCGATTCGGCTGATGGTATCGCTCCGGTTTCGCGTGAGTCGATCCAGGAAGGCACATACCTCGACAATATCCGATGCCTCCTCTTTGTTGTAGCTCACGGTCACCTTCGAGCCGACAAAGACCAGCAGGGGTTCGTCGATCCGCCAGGGACGTAGGCTGGACTCACGCTCCGTGTAAATCCGCATTTGCTGATAGAAATTCAGCACGCAGGCGGTCAGGTAGATCTCGCGTTGCTCCTGTTCTCCCAGACCCATGTCGCGGACCAGATCCAGATTGCGAATTCGGTAGTCCTTTCCAAAGCCGTCCCCGTGAAACCACTTGTAGGAATAGTCGAAAAGGATGCATCGTGCATAAAGAGCCTCCAAAGCCCTCTTCTTCGTTCCACTCGCCGCGTTGACGGCCTGGGTGAAGGTCGCGGAATACTCGAAGGAAAAGCCCTCCGCGCAGAGGCGGGCACGCTTTTCCATCCAATCCACCCCGGAAGCACCCCGATGGCCCTCATCGACCAAGAGGAGATTATTGCCCTCGAAAGAATCAACCGCGACGGTCTTGTCGCCCGACACTTCGTCCAGCTTATGGACGTCGATAATATCAACGGCAACCCCCAGCCGACCTTGGCCGGAAGGAGCGTTTTTGTCGAACAGCTCGGCGGCAAAGCTCGAATCGCGCGCGTCTTTCAAATGCTGGTGGCTCAGACCCTCGTTCGGGGTAAGGAGCAGGATTCGATCCGGAGGACGCTGACCGCTGAGCTTGCGGTAGTGCAGGTATTGCAGGATGTTGATGTGCATCTGCAGCGTCTTGCCCGACCCGGTGGCTTGGAGGAAGGCCAGCTTCGTGAGGTCGTTGAGAGTGTAGGTGGCCGGAGGATAGGGCGGGCGTGGATGGGAGTGGACATCCACCAATTTCTCGGTGGCTCCCAGCCTTTCGTTCACTTCATGGAGTTTCCGGTTCAGATCCGAGCACAGTCCGTGCGGATCACGGAAAAAGCGGTCGAGGAAGATTTCCGTGAAAAGGAGGCCGAGATACTGAAAATACTTCCACCGGATCGGCTCACTCCGTTGCTGGTTGATCCAAGCGGTATGCCTGCGGATGTTGTCGTCGTATTGCCGCAACTGGTCGTGGGGTAGTTTTGCCCGGTCCACCGTCCGCGAAATCAGGGACAGGCCGAAGTGCGTCATCCCGTCATCGTGGTCGCCCTCGGGAACCGGCTTCAACTCCGTCGCCAGATCCTTGAAGTCGGCAACTTCGAAAAGATCCAGAACGTATTGCTGGGCAACGAGTTTATGGGTTAGGTGCATGGCAACTTCATTGAGGTTATCGGATCCCCGGCAAGGATCGACCTGGATGAACAATGAACACATCGATCCATCATAGGTGCTCGACATCGCATAAGAAATCGGTGACTCTCCCTTCGAACCACTAAAAACGCGTATGGGTCGTAGGTGGTGTTTTTATTTACGAGTTTCACTGTTGTCCTTTCAGGAAGCCGCCAGCCGAATCGTTCCTTCGATGAAAACTTGAAAGCTCCGCGACAGGTTCTGTGAGGGTGTCATCCGCGGAGCAATCTCTTTCGCCCGGACAACTTTTGCCTTCGTCTCAGTCAATTTCTCGATCTCCTCTGATGCGTTGCTGACCGCATCCGGATTCCGGAATCGTGCGGGCGGGTGCCCCGGTTTCAATTGAGCCCCCGGATAGGCCTTCAGAACAGCGGCGAGATCACCAAGAAACCAAGACTCTAGTTCTTGGCAAACAATCCGGACGAGCACCCCCACCTCTTGCCTGCAGGCCGCGTTTCGCAAAAGCTTTTCCTTCAGGGCGTGGCAGTCTCCGTTGTCATTATCCAGAAGAATTACGAACCGGATTCCGGGTTCCCTCCATCCGCGTAACTTCGACACCATCCCTTTCAATAAATCCTGTTTACCGGAAAAAACGATCGGCACCCAATCGACTTCTTCCTCCCATTCAGGAAAAAGCTTGGGAAGCAACGCCCTCAGCGTTTCCAGCATCGAGGGCTCTTCCATAAGAAAAGCGATTCTCCCCATACCTCAGCCCCGCAAGCGTTTGGAGTTTAAAAAACCTTGCGTCCAAAGTGCCCCCGGAGGGTCGCCCTCGTCAGACAACCCCTGAATCAATGGGTAATCAGTAGCTCGTCGCACCTGCGCGATCCCTTTCTCTTTTTCCAGCCAGAAAACACTTTGTATGGGAATCGCGTTGAGAAAATCCGGTGAATGGGTCGAGACCAACACCTGACCTCCCCGCTCGGCATACTGGATAAACTCTTCGGCCAGAACGGTCATCAACTCTGGATAAAGCTGATTTTCGGGCTCTTCCACACAGAGAATCGGGAACGGTTTGGGATCTTCCAGTAAGACGAGGAAGGCAAACATTTTGATTGTGCCATCCGAAACATTCTTGTCGATAAACGGCTCCTTGAACGCGGCATCGGCATAGCGCATGATCAGGCCTCCGTCGTCGGTCGGGCGAACCTCCACCTCCTCAATGCCGGGAATGCGGTCGCGCATTTTTTGCAGAATCCGGTCAAAAATTTCCCGTTCGTTCTCGTAAAGGTGGCGGGCTACGGCGGGCAGGTTATCTCCCGAGCTGGAAAGGTGAACCGCGTCCTGATCCTCGATCTTCCCCCGCGCACTGTTGATGTGAAAATCGGATACATGCCAATTCTCGATCAGTTTGCGAAAGGCACTGGCCGCCTTGAATTGCTGACCGAAAAGCCCCAACCCTTTGATCGCAAGGATATCCGGTGCGTCGAGTTTCTGGCGATCCCGGTTCAAAGGCTTTTCTTCTTCGTCAAAATCCTCCTCATTGGTCACGACAAGGCCTTCCCCCTGTGAGAAATCGAGGTAATGGTAGGGCTTGCCATGCCTTCCCCGTTTGTAGCGTAGAATTTCCCGCTGAATGACCGGTTTGCCGTTTTCCTCGCCGATTTCCAGCAGGTAGGTGACGAGTCGACGCGTTCCCGCCAACTCCAGACGAAATTGGATTTCGATCTCAATCGATTCGTCCTCGTGCCCGCGGCTGACGACTTCCCGGAATCCCATGCGGCCTCCTTCACTGTTGAGCGCGGAACGGACATTGTTCTGCAAGCAGTTCTTCAGGAAGGCGAAGACCTTAAATAAGGTCGTCTTTCCGGTCCCGTTTCGCCCGACAAAGACGCAGAGCTGAGGGAGTGCCCGGATCTCCACATCCCGCAGGGCCTTGAAGTTTTTAATGCGTAAACTCTCAATTAACATATCGAAGTGGATTGGTTGTTAGGCTTGTTCATCATTCCGTTTCCGCAAACATGCGCTTCTTGAATTCTTGCTCGATCATGCGGACTTTGAAGACGCGGGCGTCCGTCCCGCCGCCTTCCGCTTCCGAGTCCTCGGCGCTGATTTCCAGATTCTGCAGGTTGCTGTCGCCGTTCACGTAGAGGACATCCCAGTCCTGACGGGTGGGAGATTCGTCCTGTTTATTGAGAAAGGCTTCGAGCACCGCGTTGTCCATCTCCAGGTCACCGCTCAAGGTTCGCCAGAGGATGAGGGTCTTCTCGCCCGCACGGGTTTTTCCCGAAACCACCTGAAAGGTCCAGCTTCCTTCGTCGCCGTAGTCGGCCTTGCGGAAGTTTTTAACGCGTAGTTGCCCGTTGTCATCGCGCTCGGGGTTACGGTCGGGCCGAACGGTCTGGAGGCTCGTGATCTGTTCCAACTGCAATCCGATGAGGTAATTGAAGGTCTCGACAAGGTCGATATTCTGCTCCCGCATCTCGCCGACCGAGGTGGTCGAGATCATCAGCTTATAGGCCCAGGGATCCTTGAAGGCACTCAGCTTCAGCAGGCTCGCGCTGTCCTGGGTCTCCGGGTCGAGAAAGTAACCGAGCAGGTATTCGTCTTTCAAACTTTCGCTCCGGTCAAGGGCTTCCTGTTGCGCCGGGCTGCGCTTGGCCTCCAAGTTGTTCAGCGCGTCTTCGTAGGATTCGAGCCGCAGGTATTTGAAGCAGTGGGAGATGCCAGTTGCTCTATCCAATGGCTTACCGGCGCGCCAATCCGCCGAGTAAACAGCCTTCTTGATCCGCGGTTTGAGAACCCGATCGAAATGAAAACCCATTTCTGCGAGAAGATATTTTCGATTTCCTTTGTCCTCTCGGTTTTGGTTAATCACAGCATGAGCCGTGCTACCCGATCCCCCGAAACAGTCTATAATAAGGCTGTCTTTTTTTGAACCTTGTTGAATAAATCTCTCAACGAATCTCGAATGCTTCGGAGCGAGAAAAACCCCCGCCTTTCCAAACATGGCATAAGTTTCCTTTTCTCCATCCGAGTAGTCTGTGAACACACTCTTGCATACATTTGATTCAACTTCGTGGAGAAATCTTTTTTGCCTAGGAACCTTCGTTTCATCCTCACCGAAGGAAATTCGATTATCATTTTGCAATGATTCAAAACTATTTCGGTCGGGATGTTCGGGGTCTATGAATCTGGTCCCTTTCCATCCGCGGGATGAAGGATTGCACGATCTTCCAGTGACCGGATGCAGTACAGTATAATATCTGAAATTTAAATGATTTGGGTCTCTCGTTGTATCGCTTTGCTTTGATTCGGACGACATGATCGTCCAATCACTTTCAGTATATATCCAAAGTTCGGCCTTTTTTTTCCTTGCTTCAGCTTCAGGAACATATTCCCCGGTCGATAGACGATATTCAGCTCTTTGATAAGCATACAGTCCCTTCCAAGGATCATTTCTTTTTTCTACTTCCCAGTCCAAATCCTGTGCAAGAACCTCCTCTTTATATTTCTTTTTGTGCTCGGAATACAGCTCGGCGATGGCCGCTTCCACTTCTTTCGTTGGAGGGACCTTTTTCTCAAACTTCGCGAGTAGCTGCATCACATCCGAGTAACCGGGCTTGGGCTCCCGGAACATATCGTAATCGTTCTCTACAGATAATTTATCTTTTGCATATACCAGAACATATTCATGATTTGTCGAATAGGTTGGCGACCGCCCATCGTTTGTGTTTTGACTCCAAATCAATTCCTCGACAAAATTTTCTTCTCCTAGTGAATTTCGGAGAGCAAAATCCAAAGACAAGCGCTCGTTTTTATCGATGCTTACAAAAATTGCGGAATCGTCGGACATAAGAGCGTTTAGCCTGTCGATACGATTCTGCATCAAAATTCCCCACGACGAGTGCTTATAATTATTTTTGTAAGGAATCGCACTAGCGTTGGTATTGTAGGGTGGATCAATGTAGACGACTTTCGCCGCCTCTTGATAGCGGCTTTCGGCAAGGCTCAGGGCTTGAAAATTTTCGGAGTAGAACAGCACCCCATCGCACTGCGCATCCACATCGGGAATCTTCTCCAGGAGACGGAGTCGGAACTCGTCGCTGAACAGCCCGGTGTCCACCATTAAAAACGGGTCCTCCCGGAGCACCTTCTCGGTGATGGTTCGGTCGATCCCGTAGAGGTTCTTCCACTCCTTGTGCTGGCGGTCGTTGGCAACGATCTCGGGCAGAAGCTCCGGGGCGTGTTCGATGACCCGGTCCAGGGTGATGCAGTAGTGACACTCGGTGACAAACTTTTTCTTCAGCCAGAGCTTCTTTTGAAAATCTTCGAGATTTGCGAGGAAGGTGATGAGTTGTCCGGCGATTTCGCGCACCGCCTTGGCCTTGCGGAGGGTTTGGCGGACACGTTCTTCGGGAGCGTCGATCATGTCCTCGATCTCCAGCACCTCGGACTTGAGGAAATAATCCAGCTCGCGGGTCAGGAAGCCGTGCAGGTTCTTGTGGATGAAAAAGTCGTAGGTGTTGCCCGCCACATAACGATGGATCTGTTTGGCGACGAGAGGGCGCTGGGTCACATTGTCGGTGGGAGCTGGTTCGCTGAGACCGGGCAGGAAGTCCTCGGCCGCCGTGCCGAGTGCGGAGACCGCGTCGAGGGCGTCGGCTGCGTTACGGAGGGCTGGCAGGTCGCCCTTGTTCTTTGCGCCAAAGCGCTCCTTGAGGGCGTCCTCGCCCGCCTTGTTCAACTCGTCTTCCTTCGTGGACTCGCGGTAGGCGAAGTAGAGGACGAGATCGCCGTCGGCGTCGATCTCGGCGGGCTCCTCCGAGTGGACGAAGAAGCTGCGTTTCTCGTCGCCCTTGCGGTTGTCCTTCTCGGTGTCGGCGGTCTTGGTGCGGAAGTGGACGCGTTTGCCGTTTGCCAGCTTGAACGTGTAGTTGCTGAAATTCTCCCCGCTCTTGATGTAATACTGGTCCATATTGGCCCAGACCAGTTTCACCTCCTCGCCATCGTAGGGGATCATGTAGCGCTCCCGACCCGGACCGGAGTAGCGGCGCTTGGTGATGAAGTCACCCTCCTCGTAGTAGCGGGAGAAGAAAGTGACCAGAAGCGAGAAGACCTGGTCTTCGAGAGCGGAGAGATCGGAAGCCTCGCCAAGGGCCCGCTTGGCGGCAATGACCTTGTCGCTTTCCTCGGCCTCCTCGCGGCTCTTGCCGCCGTATTCCATCGTCATCTGAATGGTCTCCTCCACCTGCTTTTCGAGTTGCTGCAACTCGTCGGCCTTGACCGCCCCAAGATGTTCGCGGACGGAAGGGAGAAGACGGTTTTCGAGGAAATCTTCGATCTCCTCCCGGCGGGCGTTCATGATCCGGTAGAGCCCGAAGTCAAGGTCGGCCCGGTCAAAGAGAAAGAGCTGGCGCAGGGTGCGGAGGAGAGCTTTGAATTTCGGTGAGGACATGGGACGGGTTAAATGACGTTCCAGCGAATTGTAAAAAGGTGATCCAGTTCGGTTTTTTGTGAAAGTCGGGATTCGAGTTCGGTGATGAGCTGGTCTCGTTTTTCAAGGATTTCGTCCTCTTTGTCGAAGTATTCCTGCTTCTGGTGTTTTCTTTTTCGCTCTAATTTCGCGATCTGCTCTTGCAGGTCTTTTTGCTCGTCGAGCGTTTCCGCCTGACGGCTCTGCCGCCGGAGAACATTGATCTGCTCGCGGGTCTGCTTGATGGCCTGCTCGGCAGCGAGAATGGAATCCTCGGCCCAGCGTTCGAGGCGCTCGCGCGCTTGGTTAAAGTGCTGACTGTTGGCATCGAGAGAGCGGCTGATCGTTGCCTTCGCATGCCGCTCGGACTCCCTCTCCAATCGCTCGATGGCCGATGCATCCATTGCTTCGCCGAATTCCGCACCCCCGCCGCAGTTGAAGAGCTTCTCACAGGTCTCCTGATCGAGGGGTTGCCCGGAGTCTTCGAATCCGGAAAAGAGCAGGTACTCTTCTTCCTCATAGCTCTCCACCCGCAATCGGTTCAGACGGAGCCAACCGGACCGTCCTTTCAACTTCTCCACGAGGGCCAGACGGGTCGGATGCTTCGTTATGTCGAAGGTGACCTCTCCCATACCCGGAGTCAGCTGCTTCCCCGTATCGATAACCCATTCGCCCAATGGATGGGAGAGTCGGTAGAGAAAGTGGCCGTGTCGATTTTCGAGAGTCTGCCCCCCGTCCCGTCTGTTCTTACTGATGAGAAAATAATGTCCACGTTCCAGTGAGGGTGTCGGTGGTTCGTTGAGGATGAAACTATGGTCTTCCGTTTTCCAGTGGGCCCGGGCGTCGATGATGTGTTGGCTCAGAGCCCAGAAGCGTCGCCCAACCGCATCGAGGTGGCTCTGGGTGTCGGCCAGCTCAAGCTTGAGACGCTCATGCACATCTTCGTCGAAGTGCTCCAGCAGTTGCTGCCGGGTGTCCGACATGCGGGATTGGATCGATTCATCCAGCTCTTCCCGGAGAGCGTTGAAGGCGGCCTCGATTTCGTCCGGCGTCCGGCATTCCTGATAAATTGCGAGGATGCGCTTTTCGAAGTCGACACCACTCTCGATGCTACCCAGAACATCGTCCGATGCGCCGAAAACGCCGTCGAAGAGGAGAAACTTGTCCTGCAAGAGCTGGTGCACACGCTGGTCGGCCTCGTTTCGCTGGTTGATGAAGTTGATGACCACGACATCATATTTCTGGCCATATCGATGACATCGCCCAATCCGTTGCTCGATCCGCTGCGGGTTCCACGGAAGATCGTAATTCACCACCAGCGAGCAAAACTGCATGTTGACGCCCTCGGCGGCGGCCTCGGTGGCGATGAGGATGCTGCCTTCATCCCGGAAATGCTCGATCAGGGCGGTTCGGGAATCGACGGCTCTGGAGCCGGACGAGCGTCCGTTTTCCTTGTTCTTGTCAATCCAGGCCTCGTAAATCGCCTTGGCTTCAGGACCGGAGTTGGTGCCGTTGAAAAGGGTGACTTTACCCTGATATCCGTTTTGCTCCAGAAACTGTTTGAGCCCTTCTTGGGTTCGCCGCGACTCCGTAAATATCAACGCCCGCTCTGCCGCACCCATCTCGCTCATCTTTGCAAATCCCGCTTCGAGAGCCTGGAGCAGGCTTTTCCGCTTCGTTTCGGGACCGAGAGAATTTGCCCACTCCGTCAGCCTTTCCAACTCCCGGATTTCGTCCGAAAGCCTCTGGATATTGACCGCCGGGAGATTCTCTTGCTCGCTGCCTTCCTCCAGGTCTTCCAGTATTTCATCGAGAAGGTCCTCTTCCATCTCTTCCTCTTCGACCCATTTTTCGGGGAGATTCAATTCATCAATTTTTCCGTCCCGGAGGTTTTTCAGCCTGTCGATCATCGTAACGAGCGTCCCGGTGATGGCCTCGACCGAGGAGGCAAGGAGCTTGCGGAGGATGAGGACCGTCAGGTGGCGGCGTTGTCTGGGGATAGCGTAGGAATCCTCCCGCTGAAGGAAGGCGGAAACCGCATCGTAGAATTTCTGCTCATCGTCCGTCGGATTAAACGGGCGGGTGATGGGTCGGCGTTTGGTGTAACTGACATACTCGGTCACATTCTCCCGCAGGGTCCTTTTGCAGAAACCCCTCAGGCGTTGCCGGAGTTCATCGAGATCGGCTCCGGCATTCATATATTGAGAGCGGAAAGCGCCGGGGTCACCGAAGATCATGTCGTCGATCAGGGTGGAAAGTCCGTAGAGTTCGAGTAGCGAGTTCTGGAGAGGGGTGGCGGTAAGCAGGATTTTTTTCCGATCCTCGACCTCCCACCGGATTCCCTGCCCGATCTTATTGCTGGGTCGGTAGGCGTTACGGAGTTTGTGAGCCTCGTCGATGACCACGATATCCCACGGAACACTCCGAATTTCCTCCCTGTAGCGATTGGCGAAGTGAAAGGAAACGATGACGACCTGTTTCTGATCGAATGGACGCGGATTTCCCTCCCGTTGAAGCCGCTGATAGCCTCGCGCGTCCAGCACGAGCGCCGGAAGGTTGAACTTCTCTTCCAATTCCAATGCCCACTGTTTCCGAATGGCGGCCGGGCCGATGATCAAAATGCGCCGCTTTCGTTCGGCCCAGAGCTGGCAAAGAACGATTCCGGCCTCAATGGTCTTCCCGAGACCCACCTCGTCGGCCAAAATAGCCCCCTTGGAAAGAGGAGATCCAAGCGCAAACAGTGCGGCCTCGATCTGGTGGGGATTCAGATCAACCTGGGCGTCGAAAAGAGCGCGGGAAAGACGACCCACACCTGCTACATTTTTCAGTGTAAGATCATGGGCGAAATACTTCGCGTGGTAGTCGGTGAGCTGAATCATGGAACCCGCACCCTTCCGCTGTCTTGATCCGAATCAGCCTGGATTTTGAGAATCTTCATTTAAATGATCGAAAAATGTCGAAAAAACCTGAATCGCGTTGTCAACGTAAATTCTCTTGGAACCGGATGATCGAGAATAGAGATTTTCAAACTGGGCTTTAATGCCATGAACCATTTCTTCACGGTCTAAAGATGAAATCCTCGGTGGGACAACATGGTGATAGACCCGGCCACATTTAGTGGGGACTTCAGCCCAAAAGCAGCCTCCCAGATTGAGTTTCTTTGGATCTCCCAGCTTTTCCGCGCTGTGGTGAAGAACCGTTCCCACAAATTGGAGATCCTCAGAAAGCCTATGGGCATGAACAAGTGGTTTTCCTAGAAAAATTGAGTTTTTCTTGTCCGCGACGAATTCACCTTTGGCAATAGCCCCTCGAAACGGAATTTTTTCAGCCAAGAGGTTCTCGCTGATCTTGGTCGCTGCGAGAACGAGAGCAAAAAGATCCGTTTCTGAATCCCTGGCTGTCCAAGCGATGATAGTGTCGGAGAAGAGAGCGGTCTCCACTTTGAAGACGGGTTTTCCGCTGGACGCCGAAGGGTCTGGATAGGAGGTGTTCGCTGATTTCTGTGCATCATTTAGGGCCAAACCGATCCGTTGGGACTTTGATATTTCCTCTGAAAGGATCAAATCCGAAAAACCCAAAACATCGACGAGAAGAACGAATCGATTGGCAGTTTTTTCCCGGATTGAATGAAGAAAAGCGTCTTCTGTTTGAAGTTTTACGTATTTACGATCAGCCACATTCGATAGGATGAGAGACGGTCGAAACTAGGTCCACCAAATAAATCCCATCGCTGCAAGTAGACCGCACAGTCTCCTCTATTTGTGCCAGTTGAGGCGTTTTCCAATATCTTCGCTGTGACCGATGGACCGCCGCCTGATCGGGTTCTCCAAGACACAGACCTGATAGCGCATGCTCCGTGGCCAGAAATGGCGATGGCCACCTCGGGGGCCGTCGGCCTACCGCGGACCCTTTGGCGGTCGTTTGCGGGGCAACCGTCTTCGCCCCCTCTGTCGCAGGGCTCCGCCGAGTCAAGAGCCCCGTGACCACGAGGGAGGTCGGTCAGTTCTTGAAGTAGGCTTTGATGGCCTGGCGGTATTTTTCGGGGGATTGTTCAATGGTGCCGCCGGTGCGTTCTTGTTCGGTGGTGGCTGGGTCGGTTTCGGGGGCGGCGGCTTGCTCGACGGTGGACGGGTCGGTGCTTCCGCCACTCCCGTCGCCGCGGCCTTCGCCGCCCTGCGAGCCGCCGCCGAAGTCGCCCGGTACGAAGCGGATGCGCTGGGGGCCGACCAGGGGGATCTGGAGCGGGGTCATGCCCGCCACGGCGTAGCCGTCGTCGCCGCCCCAGCCGGACCCGCCGCCGGCACCGCCACCCGAGCCGAATCCGCTCATCATCTGGGCCAGGGTCTCCCGCAGCGCGGGCGAGCGGACGGCGAAGTTCAGCCCGCCCTGGCACATGCCGCCGAAGGCGTCGCCGGAGCATTCGGAGACCAGGCGCTCCATGGCGGCGAGGGCGGCGGCGGATTCGGAGCGGGCGGGGTCCCCGGCGCCGGCCGCGCCCTGGCTGGCGGCGCGGCCGAGTTTTTCGCCGATGCCGAGTTCGTCCATGCGGTCGGCGAAGTGGTTGGCGGAGGAGCACAGATCCGCCAGTTCCTCGTTGTCGGCGAGGTCTTCGGCGGCGGAGCGGATGCGGTCGCGGAGGTCGTTGACCGCGTCGCGGAGTTCCGCTTCGCGGCGGGCGAGGTCTTGCAGGGTCTCGGGGTCGTCCCCGGGGGCGGCGGCCTCGAAGCGGCGGGTGACGAGGCGTTGCTCTTCGAGGAGCCGGGAAAATTCGGTGGCGAGGCCCATCATCGTCTCGGTTCCGGCGAGGTCCTCGCCCCGCCCGGCCATTTCGCCGGCCTGTTGGCGGCCCGGCTGGAGGGATTCGGCGGCCGCGCGAAGTTGGTCGTCGAGCGGGCTGGGGGCGGCGGGGTTCATGCCGCCGAGATCGGATTCGAATTGCGAGACGAGGCCGGTGATTTCCCGGAGGGTCTCGGCGGCTTGTTTTTCCACTTCGAAGAGGGGATAGTCGGCGGCGTAGGACTCGAAGAGTTCGCGGGTTTCGGCGGCTTGTTCGCGGAGGGCTGCGAGCTGTTCGGAGCGTTCGGCGGCGTCGAGGTCGCCGGCGTTTTCGGCCAGCTCGAGGGTTTGCCGGTGGAGGTCTTCGAGGGCGTTGAAGGTGCGGCGGGTTTTCTCGGAGAAATCGCGGATGGTGGCGCGGGACCAGAGGAGTTCCTCGTAGTCGGCTTCGGAGATGATCTGGATCTGGACGACCTCGGAGTAGCTGAAGTTGGGCTGGCCGGGGTGGAGGTCGCGGGCACCGAGGGAAATCTCGAGCACCTCGCCCGGAACGACGCCGAGGTCGGCGAGGGAGAGCGCCCGCTCGACGGGGAGTCGGGTGCTGCCGGGGACGACGGGGAGTTCGAGGCGGCGGTCGCGGAATTCGTCGAGAGAGCGGAGCAATCCGACGCGGGCGAGGCCGATGTCGTCCTCGGCGTAGCCCCGGACGGTGACCGTGGAGTAGGGGGTCGCGAGGGAGAAGAGGGCGGGTTCGGTGATGGCGACGGTCGGGCCGCGGTCGGTCTCCACCGTCTGGCGGAGGCGGTAGGGGCGGGCGTTGCGGGATCCTCGCGGGTCCTCGACCGATACGTCGAGGACGCCCGATTCCTCGAGTTCCCAGCGGAAGTGGACGGTGTGTTCGCCGGAGACCGTCGCCGGTCGGCTCCACCCGGCGGTTGCGGGCTCCGGGGCCTCGGGATTCGAGAAGCGGATGACGCCGCCGACGAGCGGGCGGTTGGCCGTGACGTAGAGATCGACCCGGCTGCCCGCCAGACCGCGCAGGCCCTCTTCGCCGGGGAAGAACTCGCGGGCGGGGCGGCCGGTGTAGGCGGGCGGGGTGACGCGCAGCCGGGTGGTGCCGATGCGGGGTTGGTAGCGGATCTCCACCGGCATCCAGCGGGAGCGGGCGCGGCCGGTGGTGAAAGAGATTTCGACGGGCTGGGTGACGTTCTCGAGGGTCTGGAAGTAGCGGCCCTCGCCGTCGTGGAAGGCGGGTAGGCGGTGTTCGCCCGAGGGGGAGCGGACCATCACGGCGACCGGTTCGGTGGGTTCCGGCCCCCGGTGGAGGGCGCTCACCGCGAGGTCGTCGCCGTAGATCACGGCGAGATTCTCCGGCACCTCGAAGCGGTGGGGGGAGTAGGGCGGATGGTCCCCGGCGGGGGCGAAAATCCGCGGAAGAACGGCCCCGACGACATCCCGGTAGGGCAGGACGAACCCGATGGCGACGCAGGCCGCGATCCCGGCGACGACGGCGTGCCGCCGGAAGGCGGCGAGCGAGAAGGGTGCCGCCTCGGGATAGGAGCGCAGGGCCGCCACGCCGCGCTCGAAGACGTTTTCCCGCAGGTGGGCGTGCAGCGGGCCGTTGGCGGGATCGGGCGGTTGCCGGAGGAGTTCCACAGCGGAGAGGATTTCCTGGCGCCTGGTGGCGGAGAATCCGTCGGCGTAGCGGGCGAAGAGGCTGGCGGGGGAGCGCCGGTCGCGCCGGAAGCGGAGGGCGAACACCAGCGCGAAGACGGCCAGCAGCGATCCCGAGAGGAGCAGCCGCGCCCCCTCCGGCAGGGCCAGAAAGCGGTCGAGGAGGACGTACACGGCGAGGCACCCGAGAAAGGCGGTGAACAGGTTCAGGCAGAGGTCCCCGGCGAGGGAGAGTCGCCAGCTTCGCAGGCGTTCGCGGAGGATTTTATGGAAGCGTTCTTGCCACATGGTCGGAGTCGGGTGGTGCGGGGTTCAGCTCAGGCCCCGGCGGCGACGGTACCACCATTCCGCCGCGAAGCAAAGAAGGATCAGCAGGAGTAGCGGCACGGTATCCCAGCGGGGAATCCAGCGCGGGTTGGTCTCGCGGGCGGAGGCGGACCGGGCGGTCTCCTCGAAGACTTCGGCCAGGGTGTCCATGGTCCATACCCGGCCGCCGGTGGCGGAGGCGAGGGTTTCGAGGTAGGCGGGATCGGCGCTGAGGTTGTCGGATTCGAGCGGGGGGCTCCGCACGAGGAGGCCGCGGCTGGCCCCGACCGCGTCCGGCGGCTGGTCGGCGGAGCGCACGTTGATGCGGTAGAAGCCGGGGTCGTCGAGCGAGAAGAAGGCCTGCCAGCGGTCGGGCTGGTCCGGCACCGCGCCGGGCAGCAGCTTTTGGCGGAAGTCGTCGCCGCGGCGGATGGTCACGACCGGTTCCTCCCCGGCCGACACGTCGCCCCCGGTGCGGCGGCGGGAGACGAAGACGCGGACGGGCGTCCCGGGATCAACCTCCGCCTCGTCGAGGCGGATGGCGAACTCCTGGCCGGGCAGGAACTCGGCGTAGGTCGCCGCCCACTGGAAGAGCTGGATCCAGAAGTCGCGGTACACCCGCTTGGCTTCCTCGAACTCGGGGAAAAAGTCCCACTTCCAGAGCCCCTCGGCGTTGACCGCAGTGACGAGGCCGCGCCCGACCCGGCGGCTGACCAGCAGGGGCGCGGTGCGGGAGGTGCCGACGACGCGGCCCTCGACAAGGGTCTGGGTGAAGGGGGCGGGGCGCAGGCTCTCGCGAACGCCCTCGAGGGGGGGCAGTCGTTCCCAGATCGGATCGCGCCAGGAGGGCAGGCCGTGCCCGAAGAAGCCCTCCTGCTCGCCGGCGAGGGTGGGCTGCCAGCGCACTTCCGAGCGGATGATCGGGCCGAGTTCGTAGGGCATGAGCGCGCCGAGACCGGATTGGTCGTTCTCCCAGGGTTGGCCCCGGGTGAAGACCAGGGCGCCGCCGTGTTCGGAGACGAAACGCCGGACGTGGCTGGCTTTCTCCGGGGTCACGAAATACTCGACCCCGCGCCCGAAGATGACGAGATCGTAGCCGAGAAGCTCTTCGAGGGTGTCGGGGAAAACGGCCTGCTGCGATTGGGCGGGGCGGGCCTCGCCCGGATCGACGCGGAAATACCGCTCGCCCGTGACCCGGTGGACCGTCGTCAGGTGGACGAAGGGCATCTCCCGCAGGAGTTGGACGATGAATTTGGTGTCCCAGTGGGGGGAGCCCTCGACGAGGAGAACGTTGAGCGAGCCTTCGAGGACGACGACGCCGACGGGGGTCGAGTTGTTGGTGGGGTCGTTCTCGTCCGGCCGCTCCGGCAGGTGGAGGCTGAACTCGTGGTAGCCCGGGGGCAGGGGTTCGAGGTCGAAGGTGATGTCCGCGGTGGCGTCGTCGGGCAGGCGCAGCGACTCTTCGCCGACCGTGTGGCCGGAGGTGTCCCGCAGTTCGACGACGGTCTGGAGAGGTTCCAGCCCGGTGGAGGAGACCCGGGCGCGCAGGGTGAGGTTCTGGTTGGCGAAGGCGGTGACGCGGCGGGGAGTCGCCTCGACGGCCAGATCGGGCGGGACGATCGCTCCGCCGACGGGCAGGACGTGGACGGGGATGCCGCGGGCGCGGGCGGCCAGTAGTACATCGTCCGGCGGGGCGGGGGGGATTTCGCGTCCGTCGCCGACGACCACGATGCCCGCGAGAGGGTCCTGCCCGCCGTCGTGCTGGAGAAGGCTCCGGAGGGAGCGCCCGAGCCGCGTGCCCTCGCCGGAGTCGCGCGGGGTGAGGGTGGCCGGATCTTCCAGGCGGCGGAGGTCGCCGGCGTAGTCGAAAGCATCGAGCCCGACGCCGGTCCGCCGCGCCTCGCGGACGAGGATTCCCGCCGCATCGCCGACGGCCTCGGTGCGCGGGCGCTCCCCCCAGTCCGCGACCTCGGTGCTGGCACTGGCGTCGAGGAGGAGCGCCCAGCGGCCTTCCTCTTCCTCGCGCGGGCTTTCCCAGCGACCGGGATTGAGCGCGATGAGCAGCAGCAGGGAAAGGGCGGCGAGCCGGAGGCCGGTGACCGCCAGGCGGCCCGGCAGCCCGAGGGAGCGCACGCCGCGCCAGGCGACGAACGCGCTGCCCGCGAGCCCGAGCACGGCGAGGATGACGAGGTAGTCGGCTGGAAGGACCGGGTTCACGAAGCCCTCCGGGTCGGGCGGAAAACGGCTGAGTTGGCGACGACGATTTCGGAGAGGGCCAGCAGGGCCGCTCCGAGCAGCAACCACGGCCACCACTCGACGCCCTCTTCCCGGCGGCGCACGGTGACGGCGCTCGCGATTACCTCGGTGTCGGACCGCCGGATCTCGGAGGGGGGGAGGCCGCGCAGGTCGGATTGTGCGAGGGGGAAGACAACGGGGTCGTAGGCGAGGACGCGGTTGCGCTCGCGCCAGGTCACGATCCCGGGGCGCTCGACGGGGCCGGCGGTGAGCCAGTCGCCCCCGGCTTCGGCGCGCCGCCGCAGGTCGAGCGCGGTGCCTTCCGGACCCTCGGCGGCGATTTCCCCGGCGGAGACCGAGACATCGAAAAACCGGTGGAGCGGCTCGCCCGGATAGTGTTCGCCGCCGACGGAAGGCTGTTTGCGCCGGACCGATTCGGCGATCTCACCGATCACCGCGAGGAATTCGGCCCGGGTGGCGTAGTTCCCGGCCGGTTCCAGCAGGGGCAGGTTCCACCAGTAGAGGGTGCCGGGGCCGGTCACGGGAATCCGGGCGAGTGCCGGGGGACCGTCGGCGAAGGCGATCAGGATTTCGCTCTCGTCGGGCAGGTCGGGCGGCGTGCGGTAGCGCTCCCGGGCGAAACCGAGAGCCGGGTTGCCGTAGGCGCCGTCCGCGAAGATCCGGAAGAGCGGGTCGCCGGGGCGGGCGAGCCGGTAGCCCGTCGGCTCGGAGAGGCGTTCGACGGGGAGTCCGGCGCGGACCGACGGGGCCCAGACGACCGCGCCGCCGCCTTCGAGAAATCCGGACGCGGGTGGGGTGGCGCGCGGGTCGGGGCCGTCCCAGATCATGATCGCGGCCGAGCGCGGGCTCTGCGTCGCGAGCGGGCGGGGGACGGTGGCCGGAATGGCCCGCAGGGCCCGGGACCAGGGGTTGAAGGGGGCGTCCGGCATCGCGGGGACCGCCACCTCGAGCCCGGCGGAAACCCGCAGTACGGCGTGGCTGGTGTCGTCCGCCGGAAAGGCGTCGGCGGGCAGGGCGACGGAGAGGGGATACTCGCCGGGCGGCGGCGCGTCGAAGGGGAAGACGGCGACCCGGTCCGACCAGGCCTCGAGGGCGACCGTGGTGGCGCGGCGGATTTCCCCGAGCGAGAAGACGACCTCGACCCGACGGGGTTCGGGCGAGAAGTTGTAGAGGCGGGTGGTGGCGGTGACCGATTCGCCCTCGAGCGGTGTGGCCGGTTCGAGGAGGATGGGACCGGCGGCCAGGTTGTCGGAGGTGCCCGCGCCGACGGGGATCAGGGTCGGGCGGATGTCGGCGGGGATCTCCGGCCAGGCCTCCCCCCAGGTCGCGCGCTGAAAATCGGAGAGGATGATCAGCTCGCGGCGGCCCTCGAAGGCGCGCAGCTGCTCGAGGGCGGCGGCGACCGCCTCGGCCGGGCGCCCGTCCTCGAGGGAGACGCGGGAGCGGAGCAACTCCTCCCGCAGCAGGGGCAGGTTGGGGCTGGGCTCGGGCAGGAGGGCGGACGGATTCCGGCGGAGGAAAACGACGTTCGCAAGGTCGCCGCCACGCAGGTTGGAGAGGAGTTCGGAGGCCTCGTCCACGGCGCGGCCGTAGCGCGAGCGGACCCCGTCCTGGTAGGCCATGGAGGCGGTCGCGTCCACCACCAGGACGACGACGCGCTGCTCCGCCGCCCCGGTCTGCCCGCCCTCGGCGAAAAACACCGGGCGCAGGAAAACGCCGAGGAGGAAAACCACCAGCAGCGTCCGCAGGAGCAGGAGGAGCCAGTCCCGCGGCCGCTGCCACTGGCGGGTCTTGCGGGCGACCCGCTGGATGAAGAGATTGGAGCCGAAGGGATAGGTCCGCGGGCGCAGCCGCGCCACGAGGTGGATGATCACCGGCAGGGCGGCCAGCGCGGCGAGCGGGAGAAGGAAGGCGTTGGCGAAGAGGACGGACATCGCTCAGCGCACGAAATCATCGAAAAGTTCGAGAAACGGGGTCCGCGTGGTGGCCAGGCGGTAGCCGATCCCCCGCCGCGAGGCGAGGGCGCGGATGGCGTTCAGGTGTTGCTCGACCGTTTCGGCATAGTCCTTGGCCAGGTGCTCGATGTGGGCGATCTCGTGTGATCCGGTCTCCAGATCGACGAACCGGGTGAGCCCGCTGCCGCGCAGTCGCAGCTCGTCGGGGTGGAGCACTTGCAGCAGGTGGACGCGGAAGCCGCGGTGGAGAAAGGGGTTCAGTTCGCGGAAGAACTCCGCCGGATCGTCGAGAAAATCCGAGACGAGGATCAGGGTCCCCCGGCGGCGGATCAGGGGGACGACCCGGCGGATCGACTCGGCCAGACGGGTCGGCCGCCCGGGCGGGTTGTCCTCCAGGGCCTGGAGAATGCGGGTCAGATGCCCCTGGGTGCTCCCCGGCGGGAAGAAGGAGCGGATGCTCTCGTCGAGGAGCCCGACGGAGACCAGGTCGCGGTTGCGGATCACGAGGTAGGCCAGCGCGGCGGTGAAAAACGAGGCGTATTCGAGCTTGGTCGGGGATTTCCCAAAGCCCATCGAGCCGCTGCTGTCGAGCAGGATGTGGCAATCGGTGTTGGTCTCGATCTCGAAGGTGCGCAGCCACGGCCGGTCCGTCCGCGCGAGGACGCGCCAGTCGAGATCGCGGATGTCGTCGCCGACGGTGTAGGGGCGCAGATCGCGGAACTCGGTCGAGGTCCCGGTGCGCCGTGAGCGGTGGCGGCCGGCGAGAAAACCCTCGGCCAGATTCTTCGGAGCGAACTCGAAACTGGAGAGTCGTTGAATGTCCTCCGGTCTCAGGAATCGATGGGCCATGGGTCCGGGGGGCGGGGAGTCGGGGTCCTAGAGCGCGCGGACGAGGTGGTCGATGATGTCATCGACCGAAACGCCCTCTCCGGTGGCATGATAGCTGGGGATGATCCGGTGGCGGAGAACCGGATGGGCGAGATCCCTGACCTCCTCGACCGAGGCGGCCTTCTCGCCGCGCAGGAGGGCGAGGGCGCGCGCGGCGGAGCAAAGGCACTGGGCGGCGCGCGGGCCGGCGCCCCACCCGACGTACTGCCGGACGTAGTCGTCGGCCGCGTCCTCCTTCGGGCGGCTGCTCTGGACGAGCTTCAGAATCGCGTCGAGGACATGGTCGGGCAGCGGGATCTCGAAGATGAGATCCTGCAGCTCGAGCAAAGTCTCGCGGGAGAGCACGTCGTCCACACGGACCAACTCCCGCCGCGAGGTGCGGATCATCACCTCGCGCTCCTCCTCCGGCGTCGGGTAGCCGATGACCAGATTGAAAAAGAAGCGGTCCAGCTGGGCTTCGGGCAGCGGGTAGGTCCCCTCGTGTTCGATCGGGTTTTGCGTCGCGAAGACGACGAAGGGAGGCTCCAGGGGCAGGGTCTGCCCGGCGATGGTGACCTGTTTTTCCTGCATCGCCTCGAGCAGGGCGGCCTGCGTCTTGGGCGGGGTGCGGTTGATCTCGTCGGCCAGAATCAGGTGGGCGAAAATCGGCCCGCGTACGAAATTGAAGCGCCGGCCCTCCTCGGTCTCCTGGAGGATTTCGCTCCCGAGAATGTCACTCGGCATCAGATCCGGAGTGAACTGGATGCGCCGGAAACTCAGGCCGAGAACCTGCCCGAGGGTGCTCACCAGGAGGGTCTTGGCCAGCCCGGGCACCCCCTCGACCAGGCAGTGTCCGCGGCAGAGCAGGGCGACCATCATGCCCTCGACCACCCGCTCCTGCCCGACAATCACCCGGGACAACTCCGAGCGGACCGTCTGGATCTGTTGCTGGATATCCTCCCATTTGCGGGCCGGATCGGAAAGGGTGGGGGTCTCGCTCATTAGTGATCGGAATGAAAGGGAAAAGGAACGGGGCGTCGATGGAAAAAAATAGCAAAGGGGATACCGGCGGGTGTAACCACAAGTGCGTGGAGAAAAATCGTAAAACATCGCGATTTTGAAATGGGCCGATATTCCATCGGTTGAGCCGCCGCATTGCGGGGAAGAGAATGGAAAGCCACGGAATAAATTCGGCGGCGCGGGAATCTTCCGGAAGTTGATCGGATACCCCTCCGACGTATCACGGCGGCTGAGGACAGCCGCCCTCCCGGATTACCGGAGCGGAAGCGCGAGAGCGATTTCGGTGTTTACGCACGATTCGTAGCTTTGCCGAGGTTTCGTAGAAACGGCTGTCGCCGATCCTCTCCAATACGGAGGTATCCGAGAATACTGGAGCGGAATCGCGACAGCGATTTCGGTGTTCACGGCGGATTCGGAGTTTCGCCGGGGGATGGGTAGAAACGGCTGTCGCCGATCCTCTCCAATCGGGAAGTATCCGAGAATGTTGGAGCGGAAGCGCGACAGCGATTTCGGTATTCACTGCTTTGAGGACTCTACCCCGAGCGTTTCGAGCAGGTCTTCGAGTGAAATGACTTCGATATTGTCTGTGAGCGGGTAGCGTTCCTTCCCCGGATGGACTACATAAAGTCGCTCAATTTTCAGGTTGTCCACGGCGATATGCATGGAGCGGGTGGCGGTCGGCGCATCGGCGTATTTAATCTCAATCCCGATTCGCTTGCCCTGAATAAAGATGAGCAAGTCAAGCTCAGCTCCAGCATGGGTTGCCCAGAAGTAGGCTTGCCTGGGATCACAGAAATTGAGGATCTGTTCGATACAAAACCCCTCCCATGAGGCTCCCAGCTTTGGGTGCGCCTCCAGTTGTTCCCACTGGCCGATTTCGAGGAGGGCGTGGAGAAGCCCGGGATCGCGGAGATAGATTTTGGGGGACTTATTGATTGCGCAGAAAGATCAATCCCCGGGCATTTCGGTCGAGGTGCGCCTGCACACCAATTCAAAGCATGGCCGTCAGCGGATGGCGGAGACGATGAAGGACCGTAAGGAAGAGTTGGAAGGCCACGGGTTGCAGGTCCGTTTTGAGGATGTGAACTAATATCGCTCGATGATCACCCGTTTCGGGTTTTCCTGGGATTGTTTGTAGCGGACTGTCGCCGTCATGCCGGACAGGTTCAGGTCGTCATTTGAGCCGTGACTGCGACCCGCGAGGGAGATTCTTTCACCTCGGTCCCACGACCCCGTGTTGACGAGAGGAATGGGAGATCCGAAAACCGAATCGTTTAGAACGACCGTGTTTCCACCGACCGCGCAAGCCGACCCTAAGGAGGCGGGACACTCTTGTCCCGCGGCGTCCGCGCGGAGTCGGAACAGGTGGTGGAAATGCCGGTGGACAGGAGTGTCCACCTTCCGGCAGAAGCCAATCCTAAGGAGGTGGGACACTCCTGTCCCACGGTCCCGCGGCCGCCGACGGGGCTGTCTTCGGGTGGATCATCTCGCGGGTGTGGCAGAGAGATTTGGCGGGTTGTTGCTTTTGAATATTGTGCGAAACAAGTTCTTTACAAAGCCGCGAACACCGACAACGCTTATTGGAGCAGGGTCGGGATTCTCCCGGATTTAACTTATTTCTCCTACGATTGCACTCCGCTCAAAATGGCAAAAAGACTTAAGATCGCGTTTTGCATGGGGGGAGGGGTGTCGCTGGGAGCGTTCTCGGGGGGTGCGTTGGCCGAGATTCTCCGGCAGGTTCTTTATCCGGAGGCGGAGCGGGTTCTCGATGGTGATGGTGACGGAAGGGAATTCGATTCCATCGAGATCGATGTGTTCATGGGCGCGAGCGCGGGGTCGTTGACCTTGGCCATGATGCTCCGGGGGCTCTGCTATTCATTCCCGGGGGAGGGGCAGGCGGAGGGAGACGCCGTTTTCGAGAAGGCGGAGACGGCCTTCAATGCGATTTTTGGAGAGGACCAGTTCGCCCGATTGAGGGGGTTGCCGGAGGGAGGGAAACTCGCCGAGGCTTTGATCGCCGCCGCCCGGGTGGAGGTTCTTCAGGAGCGAGCCTGGGTGCGGGAAGTCAGTATCGCCAATCTGTGCCGGGATCCGAAGCCGGGAACCGGGGCGGGTCTTTTCGATTCCCGGTTTTTGGGGGAACTGGGAGCGCGGCTTCTCGGTCTTCGGACGGGTTCGGACGGGACCACTGTCTGGCGCGAAAACCGCGACGCCGACCAGCGGACATTGTTGGCGGATCGAGTGATTTTTGGCTCGACGATCACGCCGATGCATCCGCTCGACCATCCGGCGGCGCGGAATCACCTGCCTTCGGTGAGTCCGGACGGGGCTTACGACGCGGGCGACCGGGTGATCCATGCGCTGCTGAATCGGGGTGACCATCGGGACGCCCGGTTGTTTGATATCCGGTTTGCGGGAGGCGAGGCCGATGGTGATCCGACCGAGTGGGTCCGGGTGCGACCGGGCCCGGGCGAAACGGGGGAGACCACCTATCGGCTGGATCTCGATTCGCCCGGGACCTGGCAGGAGATCCTGCGCACCTCGCTGGCCTCCGGAGCGGTGCCGTTGGCGTTCACTCCGGTCACTCTGAATCGGCATCGGTGCGAGTTGGGAAATCGTTTTCCCGCGAATCTCACGCCGCGGGGGAAGTTCGTTGCGATCCCTTATGTGGATGGGGGGATGTTCAACAACGAGCCCGTCGAGGAGACCACCCGGCTGTGCGGGTTTCTGGACGAAAGCGATCCGGATCCGGCGACCCTGGAGCGGGTCGTCTTTTTTGTGGATTCTGATTTCCCGGCGCAGCGGGAGGTGCGGCGGTTTTCGTATCAGAAATCCGTCACCACGGAAGCGGAGATTCGAAGAAGGCGCGCGGGTCCTAATGCAAGGCCTACGTCGCCGATCGACCGCTCGGTAAAATTTCTGGCGAATGAGCCGGTCGATGGCGTGATCGGCGTGGGGTCCTGGTCGCTCGGCGCA
>CAZDRT010000005.1:0-36367 GCA_964507815.1 uncultured Puniceicoccaceae bacterium | reverse complement strand
ACGCGGAGGCGGTGGTCGGGCACGCGGAGGCCCGGGAGGGGCTGGCGGTGCTGGCCTGCGGGGGGCTGGCGGGCTACCGGCAGACCCTGTTCGGGATCGGCGCCGCTCCGAAGGAAGGGAAAGCGGGGATCGATCCGGCGGCGGCGGCACGGGTGATCGACGAAGAGGGCGGCGAACTTTCGCTGTCCGAAGCCCTCCGGAGCCGATGTCGCTACCTGACCGGCAGCCTGGTTATCGGTTCGCGGAGTTTCATTTTCGAAGTGCTCCAGCCGCAGCAATCCGGTCGAAAACGACCGATCCGGCCCCATCCCCTGGAGGGCGCGGATTGGGAGGGGCTGAACGTATTCCCGAAGATGGGTCCGTGACCGGTCGGTTTTCGACCGGGGTGTTTGCAAAACCTTTCGGTTGCCTTGCCGCCCGAATCCTCCATCAACGGAGGGATCAGATGAAATACGATTTTGACGAAGTGATCGACCGGTCCGCGACCGGCAGCCTGAAATGGGAGCGCTATGCCGGGCGCGATGTTCTGCCGCTTTGGGTGGCCGACATGGATTTCCGTTCGGCACCCGAGATCCTGCGATCGCTCGAAGAGCGGGTTCGTCACGGGGTCTTCGGCTACACCATTCCCCACGAGAGACCAACGGCGGCGGTGCTTTCCTACCTCCGGGAGCGGCACGGCTACGAAGTGGGGGAGGAGGCCATCGTTTGGCTCCCCGGCCTCGTGCCCGCCCTGAACCTCGCCGCCCGGGCCTTCGGCGGGGAGGGCGGGGGCGTCAAAACCTGCACTCCCGTTTACCCGCCCTTTCTCTCCGCTCCGGCTAACGCGGAAGTGCCCCTCGCCTCCGCTCCGCTGGTCCACGACGGCACGCGGTGGAAGATCGACTTCCCCGCGCTGGAGAAGATGAGCCCCGGCGGGGCCTTTTTCCTCTGCAATCCGCACAACCCCGTCGGAGCCTGCTTCCCGCGCGAGGATCTGGAGCGGTTGTTGAACCTGTGCCGCGGGAAGGAGTGGATCCTCTGTTCCGACGAAATTCACTGCGACCTGGTTCTCGACCCCGAAGTTGCGCACGTGCCGACGCTCCCGTTGGCCGATCCGGCCCGGGATCCGGTGATCGCCCTTTACGCGCCGAGCAAGACCTACAACCTGCCGGGATTGGCCTGCGCCTTCGCCGTGATCCCCCACCGCGACACCCGCGCGAGATTCAAGCGGGAGATTCTCGGCATCGTCACCGAAATCAACTGCTTCGGCTACGCCGGTTGCGCCGCCGCCTACGAGAGCGGAGAGTCGTGGCGGCGGGAGTTGCTCGAAGTGCTGCGGGCGAACCGGGATCGCGTGTACCGCTTTTTCGCGGATAAAACCGACCGGATCACCATCCACCCGATGCAGGCGACCTATCTCGCGTGGTTCGATTGTCGTCGGCTGCCGATAGAAGACCCCGCCCGGTTTTTCGAGGAGCGCGGCGTCGGCCTCTCCGACGGTGCCCCGTTCGGTGCGAAGGGGTGGCTCCGACTGAATTTCGGTTGCCCGCCCGCTTTCCTCGAGAAGGCCCTCGACCGGATGCGGGGGGCTTTCGAAGAATTGACACCGGATTGATGCCAGTGGAGTCTGGCGGGCATGAAAAATAGGAAGTTTGGAAAAATCGGATGGGACGTGTCCGAGATTGGTTTCGGCGGTTGGGCGATCGGCGGAAGCTGGGGCGCACAGGACGACGGGGACTCCACCCGCGCCCTGCACCGGGCGCTCGATCTCGGCGTCACTTTCATCGACACCGCCGCCGGTTACGGCAACGGACATTCGGAGCGACTGATCGGCAAGGTGTTGAAGGAGCGGGGCGATGCCTCCGTCCGGGTCGGCACGAAGATTCCGGCCACGGGGAAAGGGGGTTGGCCTCCGTCGCCGTGGTGTCGGCACGAGGACCGGTTCCCGGAGAGTTTCCTGCGCGAGAATCTGGAGGAGCGGCTGCGCTGCCTCGACACCGACTGCATCGACCTGATCCAGCTGCACACCTGGACGCGGGCGTGGAACCGGGATCCCGGTCCGCTGGAGTTTCTCCAGCGGATGAAGGCCGAGGGCAAAGTGCGGGCGGTGGGGGTCTCCACCCCGGAGCACGACCAGAATTGCGTGATCGACTTGATGCGCGCGGGCCTGATCGATTCGGTGCAGGTCATCTACAATATCTTCGAGCAAGAGCCCGCCGCCGAATTGTTGCCGGTCGCCCGGGAGACCGGCACCGCCGTGATCGTTCGGGTGGCTTTCGACGAGGGCGCGCTTACGGGGAAATTCACCGCCGACACCGAGTTTGCGGAAGGGGACTTCCGCCGCCGCTATTTCGCGGGCGACCGTCTCGAGCGGGTGGTGACGCGGGTCGAAAAGATTCGCTCCGATCTTCTGGGGCTGGAGGGGCACCGCCTGGACCTGCCGCAGACGGCGCTCAAATTCGCCCTCGACCATGAAGCCGTTTCAACGGTGATCCCCGGCATCCGCACCGTTGACCAGGCGGAGAAAAACACGGTCGTAAGCGATCTGCCCGATCTTTCCGACGCCGCCCGGCAGGTCCTCCGCGGGCACGGCTGGCGGCGCGCGTTCTGGTATGGCGGCAAGTGATTCCGGATCTTTCTTCAAAATCCTCCTCGCTGGCGCGGGTGCCCATGGGATGGCGACTTACGCCCGGCGGCTCCTGCCCCGGCTTGCGCAGGAAGGGCGGCTGAGGTGCGCGGGAGTCGTCGAGCCGGATTCCGCCCGGCGGGCGGAGGCGTTGGGGGCGATGGCGCTCGAGGCGTCGGCGGGTTTCGCCGAGGTCGAAGAGGCGCTCGACGCGCTGCGTCCGGACATTCTGGTGGTGGCCTCGCCGTATCGGTTCCACGAGGAGGCCTGCCTCGCGGCGGCCGCGCGGGGGGCACATCTCTTTATTGAAAAGCCGGTCGCCCACGACCTGCCCGCTTGCTGCCGGATCGAGCGGGCGGCGCGCGAAGCCGGGGTCAGGGCGGTCGTGAACATGAGCGCGGCCTTCGAACCGGAAAAGCTGGCCTTCGGACGCGCCCTCGGCGAGGGACGGGTGGGGGAGGTCGAATACCTGTTCCTGCGGATGGCCTGGGAGCATTCCGGTGCCGCCAAACACCGGCGAGACGATCCTCACCCCTATCTGACGGAGGGCGGCATCCACGGTCTGGAGATGCTGCTGCGCTACGCCGGCGCACGCCCCGTGCGCGTTTACAATATGGCCTGGCCCTCCGCGCACAGCGTCTTTTCCGGCCTGGCGAGCAATCTCGTTTCGTTTGAATGTGAAAACGGGATCCGCTGCGCCCTGGAAGGATCGTGGACCGTGCAGGCCGGGATCAATACCTGGCGGGACGAATACATCCGGGCCGACGGCAGCGAAGGAGCCCTGCAACTCGATTGCAGGCGGTTGGAGCACTTGAGCGGACGGCGTGATCACCCCGAGGGCCTGCGCCGTGAGTCGATCCCCTACGACGACTCCCGCGACGAAACCGGCGGGACGGCGGTCCTCTTCCGCGCGTTTCTGGACTGGCTCGATGGTTCCTCGGCGCGGCACCCCACGGAACTTTCAGAAAATCTGCAAACCATGGCCCTGCTCTTCGCCGCCCGGGAATCCGCCGAACGGGGTGAGGCCGTGGATGTTCAGGCCTTTTTGCGGCTGGCCCGCGAGTCGGTGGGCCGGTGAGAGGGTAGCTTGCCGTGACCGGTAGCGACGCGCCGCCGGTCGTGTCTTCCCCCATTCCGGAACGGCGGATTTCCCAAATCCGACGACTCGAGGAACCTCCGCACGATCCGGACAAATTCCTCGCGGGTCTCGATATGCGGGTTGTGTCCGGACTCCGGTGCGCACTCCGCCCGGGCGTCCGCGAACCAGGAATCGAGCCGCTCGAGATCCTCCCGCCGCACGAAATGGGAACGCCCTCCGTAAACCAGGAGAGTCGGCGTATCGACGGGCGGCCGGTCCGCGTAGGGGAGCCCGGCGAGGTCGGGAAGATTGCGCCGGAGGCCGCCCAGGTTGACCTGCCAGCGCAGACCGCCGCTGGGATCGCGGACGAGATTCGTCAGGATAAACTGCCGGAGTGCCCAGTCAGGAACTTCCGCCGCAAGGGCGCGGTCCGCCGTCTTGCGGTCGGCCAGATCGTCCGGCCCGAGCGCGGCCATGGCCTCAAGGTCCCCGGCGTGGTGGGGGCTATACACCCTTGGGAAAATATCAACCAGGACGAGCCGCCGCACAAACCCTGGGCGGTCCGAGGCGATCCGCAGAGCCACCTTCCCCCCGAGGCTGTGCCCGATCCAATCGGCATCCGCCAGACCTTCTTCCACAGCCCAGGCACTTACACGGGCGGCCATTTCGGCGAAGGAGGGCTCGTCGCTCCAGTCCGATTCGCCGTGGTCGGGCAGATCGACCGCGTACACCGACCGGTCTCCGCCGAGGGCCGCCCCCGCCGTGAGCCAGTTGCGGGAGGAGCCGAGCAGACCGTGGAGAATAACCACGGGCGGCCGGTCGCCCCCGGCGGAAAGAACACGGGCGTGGATTTTGCCTTTGCGATTTTCCGGGGAACCGGAACTCTGGATTTCGTCCGACATCACACCACCCAGAAAAAGACCGAGACCGCCATGAGTGCCAAGAAGGAAACGCCGATGATGAAGCAATACCGGGAGATCCGCGACGGACTCCCCGACGGTTGCCTCCTTCTCTTCCGCCTCGGCGACTTTTACGAAATGTTCGAGGACGACGCCGTCCGCGGGGCCGGAGCCCTCGGGATCACCCTGACCAAACGCCACGAGATGCCGATGGCGGGCATCCCCTACCACGCCGCCGACGCCTATATCCAAAAACTCCTCGACCAGGGAATCAAGGTGGCCATCTGCGACCAGACCGAGATTCCCCAACCCGGCAAACTCGTCGAACGCTCCCTGACCCGCATCCTCACCCCCGGCACCGTGCTCGAAGAGGATCAGCTCGACCCCCGGTCCGGATCCTGGCTCGCCTCGCTCTCCTGGGAGAACGACGGCCTGCACGCCGCGTGGATCGACCTCTCGGCCGGGATTTTCGAGATCGCCTCCGAGCGGGATCCAGGCGACCTCGTCAGTTGCCTCGACGCCCTCTCCCCGACGGAGATCGTGGTCTCTGAATCCCTCGCCCGCGAGCATCTCCCCGAGGAAGTGGACTGGCTCCTGCGGCGCTCGACGGTGACCCGGCTCGAGCGCGAGGAGACGGAGGGCCGCGATCCGGCCGGGGAGATCGGCGGCGTCCTCGGCGTTCTTTCCCTCGAAGGATTCGGCATCGGTCCGGACCACCCCGCCCTGCCGGTGGCGGCGACCCTCCTGCGCTACGCCTCGCGCATGCTGCGGGGGCGGCCCGGAAACCTCGACCGCATCCTTTGGAGGCGCCTCGACGAATCGGTCCGGGTCGATTCGGCCACGCTGCGCAATCTCGAGATTTTCGAAACGGTACAGGGCGGCCGCAAGGGCTCGCTGATCGACTGTTTCGACGCCTGCGTCACGGCGGCGGGATCGCGCCTTCTCGAGCGGTGGTTCGCCGCCCCCGTCCGCGACATCGCCGAGCTGACACGCCGCCAATCGCTGGTCGAGCTGTTCCACGACCGGACGATTGAGGCCGGGGATCTGCGCGAGGCCCTCCGCCGGACCCGCGACCTGGCCCGCATTCTCGGCCGTTTGCAGAACCGCATCCGCAACCCGCGCGAAATCGGCGGCATCCGGGACACCCTCCGCAGCCTCCCCGAGATTCTCCGCGCCCTCCGCGCCCTCGATCACCCGGAAGCCGCCGGCCTTGCCGACCGCATCGGCGAATTCGGCGCTCTCGAAGCCGAGCTGGAGGCGACTCTCGCCGAGGAGCTGCCGGGCAACCTGCGCGACGGCGGGGTCATCCGCGACGGCCTCGATTCCGAACTGGACCGGGTGCGCTCCCTCGCCCGCAACGCCCGGACCTGGGTGGCCGACCTTGAACGGGAGGAGCGGCGGAAGACCGGGATCAAGAATCTCCGGATCAAATACAACGGCAGCTTCGGCTACTTCATTGAAATCACCAAGGCGAACGTGGCCCTCGCCCCGGATCACTACGTCCGCAAGCAGACGATGACCAACGCCGAGCGCTACTACACCGAGGACCTGAAGGAAAAGGAAAAGGAAATCCTCAACGCCGAGGAGAAGGCCATCGCCCGCGAGGAGGAGCTTTTCCAAAAAACGGTCGACCGCGTGCTCGCCCAGGCCGACGGCCTACGACGGACCGCCGGGGCCCTCGCCGAGATGGACCTCCTCTCCGGATGGGCCGGGCTCGCCCGGGCGCGCGGCTACACGCGCCCGACCCTCGACAACTCCCTCGCCATCGAGATCGAAAACGGCCGCCATCCGGTCATCGAGGAATCGCTGCGGGCCTCCCCGGCGGGCATCGCCGGGACGGACAGCTTCGTCCCCAACGACTGCTCCCTCGCCGCCGATGGCGCCCAGATCGCGGTCCTCACCGGCCCGAACATGGCGGGCAAATCGACCTACATCCGGCAGGTCGCCCTCATCGCGTTCCTCGCCCACACCGGCTCGCGGGTACCCGCCGACCGGTGCCGCCTCGGCTGGGTGGACCGGATCTTTTCCCGGGTCGGGGCGAGCGACGAGCTGGCCCGCGGCCACAGCACCTTCATGGTCGAGATGAACGAGACGGCCAACATCCTGAACAACGTCGGCGAGCGCTCGCTGGTCATCCTCGACGAAATCGGCCGGGGCACGAGCACTTACGACGGCCTGTCCATCGCCTGGGCGGTCATCGAGGCGCTCCACGGCGACGGCTCCCGGGGTCCCCGCACCCTTTTCGCCACCCACTACCACGAACTGACCCGGCTCGCGGCGACCCTTCCCCGCCTCCGCAACTTCTCGGTCTCGGTCAAGGAGTGGAACGACGAGATCATCTTCATGCGGCAGGTCATCCCCGGGGCGGCCGACCGCTCCTACGGCATTCAGGTCGCCCGGCTGGCGGGCATCCCCACCCCGGTCATCGACCGCGCCAAAGCCATCCTCGAGAGTCTGGAGAGCGGCGAAGGCCCGGGTGCCGCCCCGCCGCGGCCCCGGTCCCCGGGGACGAAACGCAAAAAGGCCGATTCCCCCGATCAGTTGGACCTCTTTTGAGGAAGCGCAACCATTTTTCCAGACTTGCCCCCTGCGTTTCGACGGGAGATGATCCTTCTTTCGCGGCACGGGCCCTTAGCTCAGCGGTTAGAGCAGGGGACTCATAATCCCTTGGTCGTCGGTTCGAATCCGACAGGGCCCACCAAAAGCGTTCCGCTCCGAACCTACAAGCCTTCCGCCAGCGAAATCGCCCCGGCCCCGAAACGATCCGCCAGGACGCCCGGCAGGCGGACGGACGACTCTCCGTCGAAACCATTCTCGAGGATGGCCGCGAGAACCCGGGGTACTGCGAGCGAAGACCCGTTCAAGGTATGTACGAATTCGGGCTTGCCGCCCCCGGCGGGGCGAAAGCGGATGTTGGCCCGGCGGGCCTGGAAATCCGTGAAGTTGGAACAACTGGAAACCTCGAGCCAGCGCTTCTGCCCGGCCGCCCAGACTTCGAGATCGAACTGCCGGTGGTGGGGGAAGCCCATGTCCCCGGTGCAGATTTCCAGAACCCGGTAGGGAAGATCGAGCGCGACGAGCAGGGCCTCAGCGTCGCCCAGAAGCTCCAGGTGGGCGGCCTCCGAGTTCTCCGGGAATTCCCACCGGACGATTTCCACTTTGTCGAATTGGTGCAGGCGGTTGAGCCCGCGGACGTCGGCGCCCCAGCTACCCGCCTCGCGCCGAAAACAGGGGGTGTAGGCGCAGAGTTTGCGCGGTAGTTCCGATGCGGCGAGAATCTCGTCGCGATAGAAATTCGTAACGGGCACCTCCGCGGTGGGAATCAGATACAGATCTTCCTCACGGCAGGAATACATCTGCCCCTCCTTGTCGGGAAGCTGACCGGTGGCCCGGGCGCTCTCCTCGTTGACCAGCAGCGGAGCGGCGATCTCCGAATAACCCCGGTCGCCGTTGTGATCGAGAAAGAAGCCGACCAAGGTCCGGACCAGACGCGCGAGCGGCCCCCGATAGAAAGGAAAACCCGCGCCGGCGACTTTGTTCCCCCGGGAGAAATCAAGAAGCGCGCCGACCCCCGGCAGGTCGAAATGGGGCATCGCCAAGGGGAAATCATCGGGATCATGGGCACTCCGGCGAATCTCCGCGTTGTCCTCCTCCCCCCGGCCCGTGGGCGATTCGTCCGACGGGACATTCGGCAGTTTCAGGAAAGCCGAGCGGAAGGCCTCGTCCGCCGCGCGGGCGACCGCTTCCAACTCCTTGGTTGTGGCGGCCAGGCTCTTCATCGCGCCGACCTTCTCCCTGAATTCCGCCGAGCCCTTTTGGAGAGAGGCCATCTCCTTGTTGGCGGCGTTCTGCCGGGCGCGGGCCGCCTCGGCCGCCGTTACCGCGTTCCTTCTCTCTTCGTCCAGGCGGAGAACCTCCACCGGATCACCGGAAAACTTTTTCCGCGCAAACCTCTCCCGGAACCAATCGGGATTCTCCCTGAGTTTTTGAATGTCGAGCATCCGGCAAACGTTACGCGGCTTCCGCGGAAAGACCAGCCGGATTTTGCCGGCGGGCGCATTGGGGAGCGATCACAAGTACGGGGGACAAATATGGAAAACGATGAAATTTTCCAGCCGGAGGGAGGCGGGACATTCCGGTTCCGCGCTCAATGGTAAGGAGGCGGGACACTCCTGTCCCGCATTCAGCCGCGAAGAGGCGGGCGGCTAGATGACCCGCTTTTTGTGCCGGTTGGCCCGCAAGCGCTTGCGGCGCTTGTGTTGGTTCATTTTAAGACGGCGCTTTTTGCGTAGGTTTCCCATGATTGAATACAAATTGGCTTGGTTGGATAAGAGGAAAAACAATCAGAAAAGCCAATCCGCAGAGCCTTGTAAATCCTTTTCTTTGTCCCAATTCGCGGAAATCCATTTGGCCATTACCTTCGGAAGCGGTGATCGGAATTGCCGCTGATCGAGGGAGGATATCTCCAACCCGGCCAGATGGACGGCCGGCCCTTCCAGAAGGACGAAGCCCTTGCCGCCCGGGCGGCGGGTTCCCGGGAGATCCGACCGCGAGACAGGGTCCGCCTGTCCATAGACGGATTCACCAGCGACGCGGATCCCCGACTCGGCGGCGTGGAGTCGAATCTGATCGGGGCGGAGAAAAGTGGTGCGCCCCTCCCAGAGGGAAAGTCCATCGCCGGAGAGAAGCCGGCGGAATAGGGTCGAAGCCTTTTTCCCCGTGCGGTGCGAGACAAGAGACAGCGGCTGGGAGCGATGAACGGCGACCGGCAGGTCGCAGGAGAACTCCCGCCGCTCGGGTGCTGTTCGGGCGAGAAGACAAAAACGCAACGTCCAGCGGTTCGAACCATATTCCTCCCGCAGCCTCGAGAGCAAGCCAAGGTCTCCCGCAAAAGGAACGGCACCCCCCATGCCGGAGAGCGGAAAAACCGCGCTCACTCCGCCCGCCGGAAAGAGGGATCGCACGGAGGGAGCATCATCGGACCGGCGCTCCCGCAAAAGGGTTTCCAGCTGGTCCGAACCCAGAGAAAGATCCTCCGCCGGAGGTCTGGGCTGGTCGAGCACGGCCCATCCGGCTCCCGAGCCGAGAACCGCGACTCTCCGCGACCGGCAACCCCATTCGCCGGGGCGAAGGGAGAGTGCCGGGGGTCTCAACGCACCAGGTCGGAAACGGAGGCCTTGTGGCGGCTCGCTTTGTTCGGGTGGATGATCGACGACTTGGCCGCCTTGTCGCTCGCGGCGACATATTCTTGCGCAATCGATTTCGCCTGATCGGCATCACCGGTCGCGCGCGCCTCTTTGACCTTGCGGCCGAGGGTTTTCAACCGCGACCGGATACGTTTGTTGTGCTCGGTGCGTTTTTCGATCTGACGGATGTCTTTGAGAGATGCTTTCGTGTTTGCCATCGGAATATAAAAACGGAGTAGAAAAGCCCGGGTCCACCCGATTGTCAATCTCTTTTCGCATCTCTTGTGTATAAATGTCAGGGCTTGCCGACCGATCCAGTTTGGAGGAAACTGCGAGTTCCGAATCGAGGGCAGGCGTCTTCGCGCTGCGAGCTTCGCGGGACAAGTCGCCCTGTCACAAACCCACTCGACAACGAAGGAACCGTCTCATGAACTCTGATCCGACAACCCCCCCGAACAACTCCACCCGCCTTCCCGGCGTCGAGACGGTGCTCGCTCTCCTGGACTGCGAGGTAAGGCCGCTGGATCCGGTGGAGACTCCGCTCGCCGAATCGCCGGGTTGCGTTTTGGCCGACGGGATCTGCGCGGATGCCGATTACCCGGCCTGCGACCGTTCCTCTATCGACGGGTATGCGGTATGGGCCGAAGGTGCCGGAGACTCTTTTGAATTGGCCGGAGAGATTCTCCCCGGCAGCGAACCGCCCCGGCGCATCGAAGCGGGAAAGGCCTTTCGAGTGTTCACCGGAGCCGCCGTCCCCGCAGAGGCGGCCTTGGTGATGGTCGAGGATGCCGAGGAGTCGGGGAGCCGGGTGAAGTTTCGTACGGCTCCCTCGACGGATTTGATCCGGCGGCGGGGTGGTTCCACCCGCCGGGGAGATCCTTTGCTGGAGGCGGCGACCGTCCTTTCCCCCGGAGACATCGCGGTTCTCGCGTCGGCGGGCGTCACCCGGCCGAGGGTGCTTCCCCGCCCCCGTGTCGCCCACATCACCACCGGGCGGGAGATCGTTCCGGCGGATCAACCGGTCACTCCGTGGCAGATCCGCGACACCAACGCCCCGCTCATCCGGGCTCTGGTGGAGGCGTCGGGAGCCGGCTTTTCCGGGCATACGCACGTGGGCGAGGCGGAGTCGGCCCTGGTGGACGCGGTCACGGCGCTGCCGGCCTTTGACGTGCTCCTCGTTTCCGGGGGTTCCAGCGTCGGCAAGTACGACAATACCGCCGCCGCCCTCGAATCCCTCGGGTTTGAGATTCTGGTGAGCCGGGTCAACGTGCGCCCGGGTAAACCGCTCGTCATCGCCCGCCGGGGTGCGCGGTGGGCTTTCGGGCTCCCGGGAAATCCGCTCTCGCACTTTGCCTCCTTCCACCTCTTTGTTGACCGCGCCCTCGCCCGCCTAGCGGGGCGGGCCGTACCCGCTTTCCTCGCTGCCACCTTCAGCGACCGGGAACCGATTCCCGCCCACCCGCGCGAGACCCTCCATCCCGCCCGGATCAATGCCGGGGATGGCGGCGGTCTTCTCGCCGAGTCGGTGGCCTGGGCGGACTCGGGCGATCTCAGCGTGCTCGCCCGGACCAACGGATTCCTGCGGGTGCCTGCCGGACAAGTGCTCACTCCCGAATCGTCAGTTCAGGTCCTGCCTGTGCTGGGAGTGGAAAAATCTAATCCTCTTCCGAAGGTGATCTTATGAGTTCGGGTTTGAGTTGCGGATTCGTTTCCGGCGGTGCTTAAATCCGGGCGCATGGACGAGTTCATCTTATCCCGCATTCAATTTGCGGCGAACATTACTTTCCACATTCTCTTTCCCACCATCACCATCGCGATGGGATGGCTCTTGTTGTATTTCAAGATTCGCTACCGCCGCTCCGGCGACCACAAGTGGATGGAGTTGTATTTCACCTTCACCAAGGTGTTCGCCCTGAGCTTCAGCCTCGGGGTGGTCAGCGGGGTCACGATGTCCTTCCAGTTCGGCACCAACTGGCCCGGCTACATGAATACGGTGGGCAACGTCGCCGGACCCTTGCTCGCCTACGAGGTGATCACCGCGTTTTTTCTCGAGGCGACCTTTCTCGGGATCATGCTCTTCGCCTTCCGGAAGGTCCCGGGCTGGCTGCACACCGGCGCCACGGCGGTCGTGGCGGTCGGCACCACGCTTTCGGCTTTCTGGATCCTCGCCCTGAACAGCTGGATGCAGACCCCGCAGGGCTTCGAATGGATCGACGGCGCGATCCACGCGGCGAGCTGGCGGGAGATCATTTTCTCCCCCTCGATGCCGTATCGCCTGGTTCACGTGCTGCTGAGTTCCGGGCTTACCGCCGGCTTTCTGGTCGGCGGGTTGCTGGCCTACCGCAAGCTGCGCGGCGACGCCCGCCCGGCGGTCGAGGCCGGCCTGCGGACCGCCGTGACCCTGATCGCGGTCCTCGCTCCGCTGCAGGCACTCGTGGGCGATCAGCACGGACTCGTGACACGGGATTACCAGCCCGCCAAACTCGCGGCCATGGAAGGCCTCTGGGATACCGCGGAGGGGGCCCCTCTTGTCCTCTTCGCCCTGCCGGACGAGAGAACCCGCACCAACCGCTTCGAAATCGGCATTCCCAAGCTGGGAAGCCTGATCGTGACCCGCGATCCGGACGGGCGGATTCTCGGGCTGAATGAATTCGGAGAGGACCATCCGCCGGTCGCACCGGTCTTCTGGGGTTTCCGTGTGATGGTGGGCGTGGGTATGATCATGATCGTCTTCGGTTGGTGGGGCATCTACCGCCGCTGGCGCAAACGACCGCTTGAAGGACTCTATCTCCGCGTCTTCGTCGCGCTCACCTTCAGCGGGTGGGTCGCCACGGTCGCGGGTTGGTACGTGACCGAGATCGGGCGGCAACCCTGGCTGGTGCAGGGGATTCTCCGCACCCGCGACGCGGTGGCCGATCTTCCACCGGCGCACGTCGGATTCACCCTGACGGCTTATCTGCTGACCTACGCTTTTCTGCTCGTGGCGTTTGTCTTCAGCCTTTACTACCTTCAACGCAAGGAAATCGAAAAACCGCCCCTCCAGGGGGGCCTTCCCTCATGAGTGAATTACTGGAAAACGGGGCGTGGCTGCCCTTCTCGTTCGCCTTCCTGATCGGCGTGTCCTTTCTGCTGTACGCCATCCTCGACGGATACGACCTCGGGGTAGGCATGCTCTGCGCCTTCGCCAGCGACTCCGAGCGGGACCGCATGATCGCCTCGGTCGGTCCGTTCTGGGACGCCAATGAAACCTGGCTCGTGCTGGGGGTCGGTCTGCTGCTGGTGGCTTTTCCTCCGGCGCACGGCATTGTGCTGACCCATCTCTACCTTCCGGTCGGCATCATGCTGGTGGCCCTGATCTTCCGCGGCGTTTCCTTCGATTTCCGGAAAAAGGCACCTCCCGGCCGCCTCCCGTTCTGGAACCGCGCGTTCTACGTGGCTTCCTGCGGGATCGCCCTCACCCAAGGCTATATGGTCGGGCGCTTCATGACCGGTTTCCAGCAAAGCGGGGCGGCGGAATGGTTCGCCCTGTCTTTCGGGCTGCTGGTCGTGGCGGCCTACATCCTGGTGGGCGCGTCGTGGCTCGTGCTCAAGGCCGAGGGCGAGTTGCAGCGCCGGGCCATCCGCTGGACCCGGCGGGCGATCTGGACCATGGTGGTGGGTGCCATCCTGAGCAGTATTGCGGCGGTCTTCACCGATACGCGTATTTACGAGCGGATGTTCACCTTCCCGGAGGTGACGATCCTGGTGGCCCTGCCGCTGGCCTCCATCGCGTTGACCCTGCTGCTGCACTTCCTCTCCCATTCGCTGCCGCTGCCCGGCGACCGCCTGGCCTGGACGCCCTTCGCCATCTCCATTTTCATCTTCGTCCTCGGGTTTGTCGGGTTGGTTTACTCCTTTTATCCCTACATCATCCCCGGACAGCTGCGGATCGTCGATGCGGCGGCCGCGCCCGAGTCGCTCCTCATCATTCTGGTCGGTGCGCTCTTCGTCCTTCCGTTTCTCTTTGGCTACACCGCCGTGGCCTATTATGTTTTCCGGGGCAAGGCCACCGACTTGAGCTACGATTGAAAAATGGCCGAGAGCCGCAAGCGGCAACAGGCACTGGACGTGGATCAGGCGGTCACGGACTTCGTTGGAGACCGGGGCTTTGACAGCCGCCGGGGCGACGACGATTTGGAGGAACACGGCATTGCCATTGAGGAAATTTCTTTTTAAGCCCCACGCGGGTGTGGTTGCTCCCGCCATTAAACCGCGGACAAATCAGAGAGTTGAAATGGTCGGGCCGACTGGATTTGAACCAGCGACCCCTACACCCCCAGTGTAGTGCGCTACCAAACTGCGCCACGGCCCGTACCAAAACGAGCAGGAAAAGGGATCCGGGGCCGAATGGCAACGAAAAAATTTTTTTCAGCCCGGATTCCGGGATCACTCCCGTTCGTCGGCGAGCTTCCGGAGGTAGGGCCAGGAGTAGATCCCGGTCGAGTGCCCGTCGGAAAAGTGGAAGCAGGCGGCGTAGTTGCCGACTTTCTCCCAGCCGACGACCTTGACCCCGGGAAAGAAACGGGGGCCGTCCCCGCCGTGGCGCTGGCCGAGGATATCGACCTCGCCCATGTTTTCGGCACTGGGCGAGCGCTCGCGCAGGAATTCGTGCGGGAAGTAGGTCTCCCGGCCGTCGGGCCAGAGGACGGCGACCTCGTCGCCGATGATTTCGATCCGGGTGGGTGGTGGTTGCATGGGTTCGGGTGAAAAAAGAAGAAAAATTTTTAAATTCGGGTATTGACGGGGTGCAAACGAAAACTCATTCTTCTCCGCTTTCGTCCAAACAACCACATTCATCAAACAACGTAATAAATCCAATTCCCTAACGGCACTTTCGCCGCCCTTGTAGCTCAGTCGGTAGAGCGCGTCCTTGGTAAGGACGAGGTCGGCGGTTCAAATCCGCTCGAGGGCTCCAGTCCAACCATCTCCAACCAGAAAACAAGCACGAAACCATCCTATGGCCAAAGAATCATTCGAACGCACGAAACCCCACCTGAACGTGGGCACCATCGGTCACGTTGACCACGGCAAGACCACCCTGACCGCCGCCATCCTGCAGACGCAGGCCGGCAAGGGGCTCGCCGAGGTCAAGAGCTACTCGGACATCGCCAAGGGCGGTACGGTCCGTGACGCATCGAAGATCGTCACGATCGCCGTCTCCCACGTCGAGTACGAGTCGGACAAGCGCCACTACGCGCACGTTGACTGCCCGGGGCACGCGGACTTCGTGAAGAACATGATCACGGGCGCCGCCCAGATGGACGGGGCCATCCTCGTCGTCAGCGCGGCCGACGGACCCATGCCGCAGACCCGCGAGCACATCCTGCTCGCCCGCCAGGTCGGGGTGCCGAACATCGTGGTCTTCCTGAACAAGGTCGATCTTCTCGACGACGAGGAACTCCTCGAACTGGTCGAGATGGAAATCCGCGATCTCCTTTCCAAGTACGAGTTCGACGGTGACAACATCACCATCGTCCGCGGATCGGCGCTCGCCGCCCTCGAAGACAAGGAAGAGGGCAAGGCCGCCATTCAGACCCTTATGGAAGCGATCGACGCCGACATTCCGGAGCCCGAGCGCGCCATCGACAAGCCCCTCCTGATGTCCGTCGAGGACGTTTTCTCGATCACCGGCCGCGGCACCGTCGCCACCGGACGCATCGAGCGCGGCAAGGTCAAGGTCGGCGAGGAAGTCGCCATCGTCGGGCTCGAGAAGGAAGCCAAGACGGTTGTCACCGGAGTCGAAATGTTCCGCAAGACCCTTGACTCCGGCCAGGCCGGGGACAACGTGGGTCTCCTTCTGCGCGGGGTTGAGAAAGACGCGATCGAGCGCGGTCAGGTGATCGCCAAACCGGGCAGCATCACCCCGCACACGAAGGCGAAGGCCGAGATTTACGTTCTGACCAAGGACGAAGGCGGCCGCCACACGCCCTTCTTCAAGGGATATCGTCCGCAGTTCTTCTTCGGCACGGCCGACGTCACCGGGATCGTCGAACTTCCCGAGGAGGTCGAAATGGTCATGCCGGGGGACAACCTCGGAATCAACATCGCCCTGCAGAAGCCCATCGCCATGGAGCCAGGGCAGCGCTTCGCCATCCGCGAGGGTGGCCGCACGATCGGTGCCGGACGCATCGCGGAGGTCATCGAATAAGGATCTCGCCGCGATCCAGCCTTTTACGGGGGTGCCGGGTGCGCGCGGGTCGCGCTCCCGGCATCGCTATCCTCGAAAACGATCACCAATTTGCAGGAGGGGAGAATAGCTCAACTGGTAGAGCAACGGTCTCCAAAACCGTAGGCTGGGGGTTCGAGTCCCTCTTCTCCCGCCATCACCCGCCTTTTCCACAATGAAAAATCCATTCCGATCCATTCGCATCTTCTGGAAGGAGATGACGATCGAGCTGCGCAAGGCCTCCTGGCCGACGCGGAAGGAGCTTCGGGAGTACACCATCGTGGTCCTGATCGGCGTGGCGATCCTCGGTTCCTTCATCGGAGTCTCCGACTTTTTCCTCCTCAATTCGATCGAACTGGTCACCGAGTGGGTGCGGCCCGTCGGCTGAGCATTTTTCCCAATCCCATGGTTTCCAACAGCACTATCAGCGGCCACCGGTGGTACGCCATCCAGACTCTCTCCAACCAGGAACAGAAGGCCAAGGCCTATCTGGAAAAGTTCGTGGAGATCGAGGAGTTGGGTGACCGGATTTCCGAGGTGCTGATGCCGACCGAGACGGTCACGGAGGTTAAGGCGGGGAAGAAATCCCAGCGGACGCGCAAATTCTATCCCGGCTATATTTTCGTCCAGATGCGTCTCTACGACGACGACGGAAATCTCGACCAGAAGGTGTGGTATTTCGTGAAGGACGCGCAAGGGGTGATCAATTTCGTGGGGGGTGAGCGCCCGGTCCCCCTCAAGGCCGAGGAGATGGACCGCATCATCAAGCAGGTGAGCGAGTCGGTCGGCAAGGAACGGCCCAAGGTTGAGTACGAGGCGGGCGACGAGGTCAAGATCAACGACGGACCTTTCGCGAACCTGACCGGGACGGTGGACGAAGTCGATCCCGACCGGGGGCGGCTCAAGGTCTCGGTTTCCATTTTCGGACGGTTTACCCCCGTGGACCTGGAATATTGGCAGGTTGAAAGGGTTGAAGAGTAAGGAACAGCAATGTCTAAAAAAGTCATAGGAGAAATTCGTTTGCAGCTGCCGGCCGGCTCCGCCAATCCCGCCCCGCCGGTGGGTCCCGCCCTGGGCGCGCAGGGGGTCAACATCATGGCCTTCTGCAAGGACTTCAACGCGCGGACCAAGGAGCAGTCCGGAACCATCCTGCCGGTGGTCATCACCGTGTACGCGGATCGTTCCTTCAGCTACATTCTCAAGAGTCCGCCCGCTCCGATCCTCTTGAAAAAGGCGGCGGGTCTGGCGAAGGGTTCCGGCGTGCCCAACCGGGACAAGGTCGGCAAGGTCACCCGCAAGCAGATCGACGAGATCGTCGAGATCAAAAAGAACGACCTGAACGCGGGCGATCCCGATCAGGCGGCCAAGATCATCATGGGGACCGCCCGCAGCATGGGAATCGAGGTGGTGGACTGATCCGCTCCGGATTTCCGAGGAAGAATCGATAACATTCAGCATCATGGCTACAGCGACACACAGCAAACGCTACCGGAAGGCGGCGGAACTCTCCCCCGAACGGGAAACCCTTGAACTCAAGGACGCCGTCGCGGTGCTCCAGGGGCTCCCGAAGGCCAACTTCGACGAGACCGTCGAGATCCAGGCCCGTCTCTCGGTCGATCCGAAACAGAGCACGCAGATGGTGCGCGGCACGGTCAGCCTGCCGCACGGCAGCGGCAAGACCGTGCGCGTGATCGCCTTCACCGAAGCCCCCGACGAGGCCCTCGCGGCCGGCGCCGACGAGGCCGGTCTGGAGGACCTGATCGCGAAGGTGCAGGAAGGGTGGATGGACTTCGACGTGGCCGTGGCCACGACCGCGGCCATGAAGGAGGTCCGAAAGGTGGCCCGGGTCCTCGGCCCGCGCGGTCTGATGCCGAACCCGAAGGCCGGAACCGTTTCCGACAATCTGGCCGAGGCCATCCAGGCGGTGAAAGCCGGCCGGATCGAGTTCAAAATGGACAAGACCGCCAACGTGGCGATCGTCGTCGGCAAGCGCTCCTTTTCCGCCGATCAGCTCGTCGAAAACGCGACCGCCGCGATCGACGTCCTCGGTCGTGCCCGTCCGGAGGGACTGCGCGGGAAATTCATCCGCCGGCTCACCCTGAGTTCGACGATGAGCCCGGGCATCGCCCTCTCCCCCTCGATCTACGGCAATTTCTGAACCTATTAGGGAGACCCTGTTCCAATGAGACCCGAAAAAGAACTTCTCGTCCGCGACGTCGATCAGCATCTCGACAAGTCGGACTACGTGTTTTTGACCAACTACGAGCGGATCACCGTCGAGGAGACGGAGGCTCTCCGCGCCTCTCTCGCCGCCGAGGCGGCCGAGTTCCACGTGGTCAAAAACAGCGTCCTCAACCTGGCCCTGCGCCGTCGCGAAAAGCCCGACCTGCAGGAGTGGCTGAACGGGCCGACCGCGATCATCGTCGGCGGGGAGAACCCCTCCGGCGTGGCCAAGGTCCTGAAAAAGTTTTTCAAGGACAAGGAGAAGGTCGAGATGAAGGCCGGACTCCTCGGCGACCAGGCCGTGTCGGCCGACGAACTCATGGAGCTTGCCGATCTTCCGGGCCTGGACGAGCTTCGCGCGAAGTTCCTCTCCCTGCTCAACACCCCGGCCCAGCGCTTCGTCACCGTGGTCAACGCGGTTCCGCAGAGCGTGGTCAACGTGCTCAAGGCCTACGCCGACAAAGGGGCCGAAAACTGATTTTTCCCGGCGGCCCGACGCCGCCGGGGACGAACCAAACAACCAACGCAATACACGCAAACAACACAACACCAAGAGTGAAACGGGCAGGGGGCTATCCCTTAAACAGGCCGTTCCCGGTCACTGTTCGTTCAGGAGGTAAATATGGCAGACATCACCAAAGAAGACGTAATTGAATGGCTCAGCTCGCAGTCGGTTCTCGACATCGCGGGCCTCGTCAAGGAGCTTGAAGAAAAGTGGGGCGTCAGCGCCGCCGCTCCGGTCGCGGTCGCGGCCGGCGGAGCCGCCGCCGACGCGCCGGTCGAAGAGGAGAAGGATGAGTTCGACGTCATCCTCGCCGACTTCGGCGCCAACAAGATCGCGGTCATCAAGGAAGTCCGGGCCATCACCGGTCTCGGACTCAAAGAGGCCAAGGAAATGGTCGAAGGCGCCCCGAAACCCGTCAAAGAAGCCACCACCAAGGACGACGCGGAAGAGATCAAAAAGAAGCTCGAAGCCGCCGGTGCCAAGGTGGAGGTCAAATAATATCGAAAGTTCTTTTCCACAGATCGAATTCCAGCCAGACCGCGCGGGTTTTTCCCGCGCGGCTGTGCTGTTTCTAAGTACCGGGCGGTCCGTCGCCGTTTCCGCCACCCGTTAAAACCAGTCCGCACCCAATCGCCACCATGTCCCAACGCATCAATTTCGGAAAACTGAAAGAAGTCATCGAGCCGCCCAATCTGATCCAGAATCAGATCGACTCCTTCAACGAGTTCCTGCAAATGCAGACGCCGCCGAGCCAGCGTGCGAACGTCGGCCTGCAGTCGGTTTTCCGCGACATTTTCCCGATCGAGAGCTACGATGGGCGCTGTGTCCTGAACTTTTCCAGCTACAAGCTGACCGAGCCCAAGTTCTCCGAGATCGAGTGCCTGCGCGACGGCATCACCTACTCGGTCGCCCTCTACGTGAAGTTCTCGCTGCGCGAGGACGAGCAGATGAAGGAAGAGGAGATCTACATGGGCGAGTTGCCCATGATCACCACCCGGGGCAGCTTCATCATCAACGGGGCCGAGCGGGTCATCGTTTCCCAGCTGCACCGCTCGCCCGGTCTCTGCTTTGAGGAGACGCCCCACACCAGCGGCAAGATGCTCCACTCCTTCCGGATCATTCCGGACCGGGGCACCTGGCTGGAGGCCCAGTTCGACCAGAACGACCTGCTCTACGTCTATCTCGACCGCCGCCGCCGCCGCCGCAAGTTTCTGATTACGACCCTTCTCCGCGCCATGGGCTACGCGGACAACATGAAGATCATCGACATGTTCTACGATCTCCGGTCCCTGCCGATCAAGGAGGGTCTCGAAATGGAGAATGTGTCGAACCTCATCCTCATCGAGGACATCGTCGATGCCGAGAAGGGCGTCGTGCTGGCCCGCGCCTTCGAGCCCCTGACCAAGACCACGATCCGCTCCTTCGAAAAGGCGGGGATCGCGAGCATCGACGTGATCGATACGAGCTTCGACGACGGGTTGATCGTGCGTTGCCTCAAGAAGGATCCGACCCGCAACGAGGAAGAGGCGCTGCGGTTGATCTACAAGCAGCTCCGTCCCGGCGAGCCGCCCACGACCGCGAACGCCAAGGCCCTGCTCAAACGGCTTCTCCAGGATCCGAAGCGCTACGACCTCGGACGGGTCGGCCGTTACAAGATCAACCAGAAGCTGAATCTTTCGACCGACCTGGAGAACCGCGTCGTCAACGTCGAGGACATCGTCGAATCGACCCGCTACCTGATCAAGCTCAAGCGGGGCGAGGGCTATGTCGATGACATCGACCACCTCGGCAGCCGGCGGGTCCGCACCGTGGGCGAATTGCTCGCCAACCAGTGCCGGATCGGCCTGGCCCGGACCGAGCGCCTCGTCAAGGAGCGCATGACCCTGCTCGACCAGAGCGTGGATTCGATCATGCCCCAGAAGCTGATCAACCCGAAGGCGCTCAGCACCGTCATCCGCGATTTCTTCGCCCGGAGCCAGCTCTCCCAGTTCATGGACCAGATCAACCCGCTGGCCGAGCTTACCCACAAGCGCAGGCTCTCGGCTCTCGGGCCGGGCGGGCTCAACCGCGAGCGGGCCGGCTTCGAGGTGCGCGACGTTCACCCGAGCCACTACGGCCGGATTTGCCCGATCGAGACCCCCGAAGGTCCGAACATCGGTCTGATCAATTCGCTGTCGATCTATTCGAAGGTCAACGAGTTCGGGTTCATCGAAACCCCGTTCCGAATCGTCAAAGACGGCAGGGTGACCGACGAGGTCGTCTATCTCAACGCCGACCAGGAGGAACCGCACGTCATCGCCCAGGCCAATTCCGAGATGGACGACAAGGGGATGCTCGTCGGCAGGGTGACCTGCCGCTTCCGGGACCAGATTCTGGAGGTCGAAGGCGATCAGGTCGATTACATGGACGTGTCCCCGAAGCAGGTGGTCTCCGTCGCCGCCGGGCTCATTCCGTTTCTCGAACACGACGACGCCAACCGGGCCCTGATGGGTTCGAACATGCAGCGCCAGGGCGTGCCGCTTCTCCAGACCGAGGCTCCCTTCGTGGGCACCGGAATCGAAGCGCGGGTCGGTAGCGATTCCAAGACCGTCATCCGCGCCGAAAAGGACGGGGTGGTGGCGTCCGTCGATGCCCGCCGCATCATCATCACCCCCGACGGGGAGACCACGCCGCGTCTGTTGCGCAATCCGAAGAGCGATCCGGGCAAGGGAATCTTCGTCTATCATCTGCGCAAGTTCATCCGCTCGAACGCCGGGACCTGCTTCAACCAGCAGCCGCGCGTGCTGAGGGGACAGAAGGTCAAGCCGGGCGACCTGCTGGCCGACGGGGCGGCCACCGACCAGGGCGATCTCGCCATCGGCCGGAACGTGCTCGTCGCCTTCATGCCGTGGAACGGCTACAACTTCGAGGACGCGATCCTTCTGAGCGAGAAGATGATCAAAGACGACGTCTTTACCTCGATCCACATCGAGGACTTCGAAGTGACCGCCCGGGATACGAAACTCGGACCCGAGGAGATCACCTACGACATTCCCAATGTCGGGGAGGACGCGCTCCGCAACCTCGACCACAACGGGGTCATCCGCGTGGGGGCCGAGGTCAGGCCGGGCGACATCCTCGTCGGCAAGATCACGCCGAAGAGCGAGACCGAGCTGGCCCCGGAGGAAAAGCTCCTCCGCGCGATCTTCGGGGAGAAGGCCGCCGATGTGAAGGATTCCTCCCTCACCGTGCCTTCCGGAGTGACCGGGATCGTCATGGACGTGAAGGTCTCCACCCGCGTCGAGGGCGAGCCCGAAAAGCTTTCGGCCTCGGACCGCAACCGGCAGAAGAAAAAAATCAACGAGGACTACAAGGGCCAGTACGAGCGCCTGCGCGAGGAGCTGACCGAGTCTCTCTCGAACATCCTTCTCGGGGAGAAAATTCCGCTCGACGTGAAGAACGCCGAAACGGGGGATCTCATCATCCCGGCCAACCGCAAGATCACCAAGACCCTTCTCCGGAAGCTGGCCCAGGTCTCCAAGCACATCGAGATCGATCCTTCTCCGGTGCGGATCAAGATCATGGAGATCGTCAAGGGCTTCCAGACCAAGTTCGACGAAATCGAGGCCGACCGCGACCGCCGGATTGCGGCGGTCGAGCGCGGCGACGATCTCGAACAGGGCGTCATCAAGAGCGTCAAGGTCTATGTCGCGACGAAGCGGAAGATCCAGGTCGGGGACAAAATGGCCGGCCGCCACGGGAACAAGGGGGTGGTCGCCCGCATCGTTCCGGAGGAGGACATGCCGTTCCTCCCCGACGGCACGCCGATCGAGATCTGCCTCAACCCGCTCGGGGTTCCGAGCCGGATGAACGTCGGACAGGTGCTCGAAACCCACCTCGGCTGGGCCTGCAAAAAGCTCGGCATCAAGGTGGCGACACCCATTTTCGACGGGATTCCCGAGGAAAAGGTGCGGCAGTACCTGCGGGACGCCGGTCTCCCGGAAACCGGGAAGAGCGTTCTCTACAATGGGCAGACCTGCGAGAAACTCGACCAGGAGGTGGTCGTGGGCTACATCTACATGCTCAAGCTGAACCACCTCGTGGCCGAGAAGATCCACGCCCGCGCGGTCGGGCCCTACAGCCTGATCACCCAGCAGCCGCTCGGGGGGAAGGCCCAATACGGCGGCCAGCGCTTCGGGGAGATGGAGGTCTGGGCTCTCGAAGCCTACGGGGCCGCCTACACCCTCCAGGAACTGCTGACCGTGAAGTCCGACGACGTCCAGGGCCGGACCAAGATCTACGAATCGCTCGTCAAGGGCGACCGCAGTCTCTCGGCCGGAACCCCCCAGTCGTTCAACGTTCTGATGAACGAGATCCAGAGTCTTTGCCTCGACATCAAGAGAGGCAAAGTGTCGATGTCGCTGTAACCGCCAACCGAAAAGGAAATTAACTATGAGCATGGAAGACAGGAGCGCCGTCCAAACGGTGGAAAACGACGAACTCTACAACAGCGTCTCGATCTCGATCGCCTCGCCCGAAACCATCCGTGAATGGAGCAGCGGCGAGGTCCGGAATCCGGAGACGATCAACTACCGCACCTTCAAGCCCGAGCCGGGCGGGTTGTTCTGCCAGCGGATCTTCGGTCCGGTGCGCGACTACGAGTGCGGCTGCGGGAAGTACAAGGGCATCAAGTTCAAAGGCACCGTCTGCGAACGCTGCGGGGTCGAGGTCACCGTCTCCCGGGTGCGCCGGGAACGCATGGGGCACATCGATCTCGCCGTTCCGGTGACCCATATCTGGTTCCTCAAGAGCATGCCGAGCCGACTGGGCCTGTTGCTCGACATGACCGCGCGGAATCTCGAACACGTGGTCTATTACGAGCACTATATGGTGACCGATCCGGGCCGCACCCCGCTCGAGGTCAAGCAGCTGCTCACCGAGCAGGAATATCTCCAGGCGCAGGACGAATACGGCGAAGACGCCTTCGTGGCCAAGATGGGTGCCGAGGCGATCCACGAGGTGCTCGGCAACATGGAACTGGAGCCCCTCGTTGACGAACTGCACGAGCAGATGCACGCCACCCGCTCGAAGCAGATCAAGAAAAAGCTCTCGAAGCGTCTCAAGGTGATCCAGGGCTTCATCCACTCGAAGTCCAACCCGAACTGGATGGTCCTCGAGGTCCTGCCCGTGATCCCGCCGGATCTGCGTCCGCTCGTCCCCCTCGAAGGGGGCCGTTTCGCGACGTCCGATCTGAACGACCTCTACCGCCGCGTGATCAACCGGAACAACCGCCTGCGCAACCTTCTCCAGCTGAAGACCCCCGACGTCATCATCCACAACGAAAAGCGGATGCTCCAGGAGGCGGTGGACGCCCTCTTTGACAACGGCCGCCACGGCCGCGCGGTCACCGGGGCCGGCAACCGCCCGCTCAAGTCGCTGAGCGACATGCTCAAGGGCAAACAGGGACGTTTCCGGCAGAACCTGCTCGGAAAGCGCGTCGATTACTCCGGCCGTTCGGTCATCGTCATCGGACCGGAACTCAAGCTCAGCCAGTGCGGTCTGCCGAAGAAGATGGCCCTCGTTCTCTTCGAGCCGTTCATCATCCGCCGGCTCAAGGAGCTGGGCTTCGTCCACACGGTGCGCGGGGCGCGGAAGATGATCGAAAAGCGCTCGCCGGAGGTCTGGGACATCCTCGAGGAAGTGACCAAGGGGCATCCCGTCCTTCTCAACCGGGCGCCGACGCTCCACCGTCTCTCCATCCAGGCCTTCGAGCCCGTCCTCATCGAGGGCGACGCCATCCGCGTTCACCCGCTCGTCTGCACGGCCTACAACGCCGACTTCGACGGAGACCAGATGGCCGTCCACGTGCCCCTCTCCATCGAGGCGGTCATGGAGGCCAAGATGCTGATGATGGCGACCAACAACATCTTCTCGCCTTCGAGCGGCAAGCCCATCCTCACCCCCTCCCAGGACATCGTCCTCGGTTCCTATTACCTGACGATGGATCCCCGCGCCCTCCCGGCCGAGGGGTACAAGGTGCCGCTCATGGGAAGCACGGACGAGGTCATGCTCGCCGAAGCTGAAGGGATCCTGCGCAAGCACGACTGGATCGACATCCGCAATCCCGACTACGGGCGCAAAACCGTCTTCGGCAAGCCGGAAAAGAAAATCCTCCGGACCACCGTCGGTCGGGTCATCTTCAATACGATCTGGCCGGACGAAATCGGTTACTTCAACGAGCTGGCGCCGAAGGGCAAGCTCGGCGACCTCATCCTCGCCACCTACGAGCAGACCGGCCAGGAGGAAACGATCGAAACCCTCGACCGCCTCAAGGAGGTCGGTTTCAAGACCGCGACCGGGGCCGGGATTTCGATCGGGATCGACGACATGATCATCCCGCCCGGCAAGCCGAAGATGATCGCCGACGCCCGCAAGCAGATCGACGGCGTCGAGAAGCAGTACCGCAAGGGGCAGCTGACCCCCGGCGAGCGCTACAACAAGATCATCGCGATCTGGTCGAAGCTGACCGACGACATCGCCGAGACCGTGTACACCGGACTCGAGCAGAGTTCCACCGTGGACTACGTCAACCCCGTTTACCTGATGATGCACTCCGGAGCCCGGGGCAACAAGCAGCAGGTCCGGCAGCTCTGCGGCCAGCGGGGCCTCATGGCCAAGCCGTCCGGCGACATCATCGAGCGGCCGATTCTCTCCTCCTTCCGCGAGGGGCTTTCCGTCCTCGAATACTTCATCTCGACCCACGGCGCCCGGAAGGGGTTGGCCGACACCGCCCTGAAGACGGCCGACGCCGGTTACCTGACCCGGAAGCTCTGCGACGTGGCCATGGACTGCATCACCACGGTGCAGGATGACCACAACCGCAACGGGATCTGGAAGCGCCCCATCATGGACGGCGACGAAACGATCGTCGGACTCGCCGAACGCATCGCCGGTCGTTGCGCGGCCGAGAACGTGCCGAATCCGACCGAACCTTCCGAGATGCTGGTGGCCGAAGCCGAACTCATCGACGAGGCGACCGCCAAAAAGATCGAGACCCTCGGCATCGAGCGGGTCAAGGTGCTCTCGCCCCTGACCACCCGCCAGCGCTACGGGGTCACCGCGAAGGAATACGGGATCAACCCCGCCTCGAGCCGCATGGTCGAGATCGGAACCGCCGTGGGGATCATCGCCGCCCAGTCCATCGGTGAGCCGGGCACCCAGCTCACCATGCGCACCTTCCACATCGGCGGTATCGCCAGCCAGGTGCTGCGCGATCCGAAGATCGTGATCCGCAAGGGCGGGACCATCCACTACTCGGAAGACCTCCGCAAGGTCGAGACGGCGGACGGCCACTCCGTCGTCCTCAACAAGACCGGCACCGTTTCGGTGACCGACGAGAACGAGCGCGAGGTCGAGAACTACAAGATTCCGGTCGGTTCCATCCTCTTCGCCGCCGACGGCGAGGAGGCGAAGCCGGGCACCCTGCTCGCCGCGTGGGACCCCCACAGCGTGCCGATTCTCTCCGAAAAGGGCGGGCGCATCGGCTTCCGCGACATGATCCCGGGCGTGACCATCAAGCGCGAACAGGACCCCGAGTCCCAGGGGATCACCAACGTCGTCATCGAACACAAAGAGGACCTCAATCCGCAGATCCTCATCCTCGACGAAAAGGGCAAGGAAATCTCCACCTACGCGATTCCGGTCGGTGCCCAGATCGTCGTCGAAGAGGGCGACGACGTGGACCGCGGGACATGGCTGGCGAAGACGCCCCGCCAGGCGTCGAAGACGCAGGACATCACCGGGGGGCTTCCCCGGATCGCCGAACTCTTCGAGGCGCGGCGCCCGAAGGAAGCCACCGACATGGCCAAGATCGACGGTCGCGTCGTCATCTCCGGCACCCTCCGCGGCAAGCGCCGGCTCTTCGTCACCAAAAAGGATCCGGAGGAGGTCACCTCCGACGGGATCACCAAGGACGACGAGGAAACCGAAGAGCACCTCATCCCGCACGGCAAGCACCTCATCGTGCAGCCGGGCGATTACGTGACCAAGGGGCAGCACCTGACCGAAGGCGCGGCCGACCCCCACGAGATGCTGGACATCCTCGGACCGAACGCCGTCCAGGAATATCTCCTCACCGAGATCCAGAAGGTGTACCGCCTCCAGGGGGTGACCATCAACGACAAGCACATCGAGGTCATCCTCTCCCAGATGCTGCGGAAGGTCCGGATCACCGATCCGGGCGACTCGGAGTTCTTCTGGGGCGAACAGATCGACCGGTTCACCTTCATGGAGGAGAACGAACGTCTCGAGGAAGCGGGCGGGAAACCGGCCGAGGCCGAACCCGTTCTTCTCGGGATCACCAAGGCGTCCATCGAGACCGAAAGCTTCATCTCGGCGGCCTCCTTCCAGGAGACGACCCGCGTCCTCACGGAAGCGGCCACCCTCGGAAAGAGCGACGACCTCAAGGGCTTCAAGGAGAACGTGATCATGGGGAACCTCATCCCGGCGGGCACGGGGCTTCCGGCCTACCGCAATCTCCGCATCGACACCCTCGGCGTCGAAATGGGGTCGAAGGAGCCCGTTGAGGTCGCCACCGAGAAGGCGGGCTGAGGACCGGCCCGCGAACGAATCCACCAATCAAACGGAAATACCATCATGTCCAGAATCTGCGCAATCACAGGTCGTCGTCCCGTCCGGGGCGGTAGCATCACCCGCAAGGGTCAGTCGAAAAAGAGCGGCGGGATCGGCACGCACGTTGTCAAGAACACCAAGCGTACCTTTCGGCCGAACCTGCAGCGAATCCGCGTGAGGCTGCCCAGCGGCCAGGTCAAACGGATCTGGGTCTCGGTCAAGGCGCTCAAGTCCGGCAAGGTCGTCAAGGCCTGAGGGCCTGAGGGCCTCCGGCTCCGGTTGACCCATGCCGGTCGCCTCCGGTTTCGGCACCGAGAGGAACTCCGGTGGGACCTCCTGAACAGCCGTCGCTCTTCCCCCTTCGCTCTTCAATCTCCGGAGGCCAGGTCGAGCTATGGCTGTCAAGAGGCGGGGACTCCAACAAATCAGCCCAAATAAAAATACCGTGGAACGCCACTGCGCAAACCCTGTCCTTGACTGTCGGGCGGAATCGTCCAAACTCCCGCGCCTTTCGCTTATAACCCGCGCGATCCGTGAATTCCCTGAAAGACACTCTCAACCTTCCCAAAACCGATTTCCCCATGCGGGCCGGCCTCGTCCAGCGGGAGCCGGGCCGGGTCGAGCACTGGCGCGCCGAAGGACTCTACCGGCGGATGCTGGAGGCCAACTCCGATTCGGACGAAGAGTTTCTTCTCCACGACGGGCCGCCGTTCACGAACGGCGACGTCCACATCGGCACGGCTCTCAACAAAATCCTGAAGGATACGATCGTCCGTTTCCAGTCCATGAAGGGCCGCCGCACCCCCTACATTCCGGGCTGGGATTGCCACGGGCTGCCGATCGAGCACAAGGTCTCGCGGCAGATGAAGGATGAGGGGCGCGAGTTGTCGCCGACGGAGACCCGTCGGGCCTGCGCGGAGTTCAGCCGCACTTTTATCGGGAAGCAGCGGGAGCAGTTCCTTCGGCTGGGCGTGCAGGCCGATTGGGAGAACGAGTACCGCACCATGGATCCCGCCTACGAGGCGACGATTCTGCGCACCTTCGCCGAATTCGTTTCCAAGGGCCTCGTCTATCGGAGCAAGAAACCGGTTTACTGGTCCATCCCCTGCCGGACCGCCCTCGCCGAGGCGGAGATCGAGTATCAGGACCACACGAGCCCGTCGATCTACGTTGCCTTCCCCATGGAGGATTCCCCCGGTGAGGCGGTGGTGATCTGGACGACCACGCCGTGGACTCTTCCGGCCAACCTCGCCGTGGCCGTTCACCCGCGCCTGCGCTACGCGAAAGTGGAGACCGGCGGGAGGTTTTTCTGGATCGCGGAGTCGCGGGTGGCCGCAGTCGCGGAGGCCTGCGGTTGGGGAAACCACACCATCGCGGCCACGGTCGAGGGGGCGGTGCTGGCGGGGCGCCGCGCCCGGCATCCGTTCATCGACCGGGCCGCTCCGGTGGTCGCCGCCGAATACGTGACCGCCGAGACCGGTACGGGCTGCGTCCACATCGCCCCCGGCCACGGGATCGAGGACTATGTCGTCGGCCTTGCCAACGACCTGGAGGTGTATTGCCCGCTGGACGACGCCGGACGCTACGTGGACGACGGCCGGGTTCCGCCGGGCCTTGCCGGGGCGTCGGTCCTCGAAAAAGGCGGGCGCTCCGAGGCCAACGACCGGGTTCTCGAGGTGTTGTCCGGTGCCGGAGTTCTTCTGGCCAACGAGCCGCACCTCCACTCCTACCCGCACTGCTGGCGCTCCAAGACGCCGGTGGTCTTCCGGGCGATGGACCAGTGGTTCGTCTGCCTCGACCGGGAAAACCTGCGCGAGCGGACTCTCGCCGCGATTGGAACAGCCGGCTGGGAGCCGGTCTGGGGCGAGAACCGCATCCGCGGGGCGGTCGAGTCCCGGCCCGACTGGTGCATCAGCCGCCAGCGCACCTGGGGTGTGCCGATTCCGGCCTTTTTCGCGGAGGACGGCGAGGCCTTGCTCGACCCGGAGGTGATCCGGGCCGTCGCGGACAAGGTGGAGAAGCTCGGCTGCGACTTCTGGTTCGAGCGGTCGGCGGCGGAAATCCTCGAAGAGGTGGACCTGCCCGCCGGGTGGGAGCCCGGGAGCCTGCGTCCGGGAACCGACACCCTCGACGTGTGGATCGATTCCGGATGCAGCCACCGGGCCGTTCTCCGGCAGCGTGGCTTGCCCTGGCCCGCCGATCTGTACATCGAAGGAAGCGACCAGCACCGCGGATGGTTCCAGTCCTCGCTCTGGACCGGCATGATCGCCGACGGGGCGCCACCCTACAAAAAAGTTTTGACCCACGGCTTCGTGGTCGGGCAGGACGGTCGCAAGATTTCGAAGAGCGACGGCAAGCCGCAGACCGCCGACGGCTACGTGAACGAGTTCGGCTCGGATGTCGTACGCCTCTGGATCAGTTCCGAGGATTACCGCAACGACATCCCCGTCTCCGGAGAGATCCTCAAAAACGTCTCCCAGACCTACCGGAACATCCGCAACACCCTGCGCTTCCAGATCGGCAATCTCTACGACTATGATCCGGACGCCGATGCGGTGGCCGACGGGGATCTCGACGCCCTGGACCAGTGGGCGCTCGCCCGGCTCGCCGAACTGGTGAATAAAGTCGGGGCGGCCTACGAATCCTTCGCCTTCCACCGGGTTTACCAGGAAATCGGCCGGTTTTGCGCCCAAACCCTCTCGGCCGCCTATCACGACATCCTCAAGGACCGGCTCTACACGCTCGCTCCGGACGATCCCCTCCGGCGATCCTCGCAGACCGCGCTTTTCCGGATTTGCGACGCCCTCTGCCGGATTCTCAATCCCATCCTCGTCTTCACCGCCGATGAGGCCTACTCCTTTCTGCACGACCGGACCGAATACGGGCACCGCTTCGTGCAGTTGGCGGGCTGGCCGGAGGCACCGGCGGCGTTCGCCGGGTCGGCGGACGCCCGGGACGTCGAAGCGATCCTGGCCTGGAAGGCCGCCCATGTGAACGACGCCCTCGAAGAAAAGCGCCGCGCGAAGGTCATCGCCTCCAGCCTCGACGCCAAGGTGCGGATCACGGGCGATCCGGACCACGGGGACTACCGGCTTCTCGCCTCGCGCCTCGATTCGCTTCCCGAACTCTTCATCGTCTCCGCCGTCGAAATGGTTCCCGGCGAAGGCCCTCCGGTTGTCGAGGCCGACCACGCCGACGGGGTCCGCTGCCCGCGGACCTGGCGCTGGGTTCCCCGCCTCGTGCGTACCGAAGAGTGGGGCGAGGTGTCCGGGCGTTGCGCGGACGCCCTCGCCCGGATCCAACAAACGGCTTGACGGCGTCCGTTTTTCCGCTTCCACCAATCCATCCAATTATGTCCACCGATAAACCTATTTCCTCCGAAGAATCCTCCGCAAACGAAACGGCTCCCGTGGATGAAACGGCTCCCGTAGATGAGAAGGCTTCCGTAAACGAGAAGGCCTCCGCGGAGAAATCCGCGGCGCCTCCCAAGGAAGCGGTGAAAAAGACCACCGCGAAGAAAAAGACTTCCTCCGGCAAAGCTTCGGCGAAAAAGCCTGCGCCCGCGAAAAAATCGACCGGGAAAAAATCGCCCGCGAAGGAGAAGGGCGCGGAGAAGTCGGCCGCCGGGAAACCGGAGGTGAAAAAGAGTTCGGCCAAGAAGAAGAAGGCCTCCCCCGCCAAAAAGCCGCCTTCCCCGAAAAAGGAGGCGGCGAAAAAATCGCCCGCCGCGAAGAAAACGGCATCCACTGCGAAGAAAAAAGCATCCGGCGGGAAGAAAGCTCCCGCGAAGTCGGGTGCTTCCCGAAAAGCGACCGAGAAACCGTCCGCCGACAAGGCGGGGGGCGCTCCCGCCGCGAAGAAAGGGGTCTCCTCCGAGGATGTGACCCGCCGGGTGACGGAAGCCCTCCGCAAGCGGTCCCCGAAGACGGAGGTGGACGAAGAAGCCCGCAAGGGGCAGCCGGTGGTTTTCAGCCTGAAGGATCTGCGCGACTACCTGGCGACGCGCACCAGCGTTCCCGGCGAGTCGAAAGCAGAGGCGGACGAGCGGAAGGAAAAGGCGGCGGCGAAAGTCAAGGCGGCGGATGAAACCCGTGCGGCCGCGCGACCGAAGCAGAAGTTCGGGGCCGCCTCGGTCGCGGATCTTCTCGGATTCGATCCCACCGCCGACAGTTCCGCGGACGGCACGAGCAAAGCTTCGGAGGAGGGGGTTCCCCAGAAGTTGCTGCCGTATTTCCGATCATTGGTCCGGCTGCACGAGGAAGTGCTGCAAGGGCTCAACCGCCACTCCGAGGAGACCCTCCGCCGGTCCAGCAAGGAGGAATCCGGCGACCTCTCCGGCTACGGTCAGCACATGGCGGACGCCGGAACCGAAAGTTTCGAGCGCGATCTCGCGCTGAGCATGGTCTCCTCGGAACAGGATGCCCTTTACGAGATCGACGAGGCCATCCGCCGCATCCGGAACGGGTCCTACGGTGTTTGCGAAATCACCGGAAAACCGATCAGCCGCGAGCGGCTCCGCGCAGTCCCTTTCACCCGCTACTCCGTCGAGGGCCAGACCGAGGTGGAGCGCGGTCGCAAACGGTCGATACAGCAGGCCGGAATCCAGGGATTCGACAGCGACGAGGCCCTCGGCCTCGGCGATGACGACGGCGATGAATAAGCGGGCCGCCGCTTCCGTTGCGCGATGACGGCGGACCGCCTCGGTCGGATGCGCGCCTACCGTCTGTTCTGGGCGGTCGCACTCGGTGTTCTGCTCCTCGATCAGGCGACCAAGGTCTGGATCGACGCGGTCATTCTCTACGGGACCTACGACCCGGGAAGAGGTCCCGGCGGTGAGTCCCCCGTGGTGATTGTGCCCGGATTCTTCCAGCTCGTGCATATCGGCAACGAAGGGGCCGCCTGGGGCATTCTCGGCGGCTATCGCCTCTTGCTCGTGCTCGTGGCCTTCGGTGCCCTTGGCGCGATCTATTTCTACCGGGGGCCGCTCGAGTTGAAGCGTCCGTACATGCAGTTTTGCTTCGGCATGATCGTGGGCGGCATTATCGGCAACCTTCTCGACCGGCTGATCCACGGCCACGTCGTGGATTTCCTAGACGTCCACCTGCCCGGCATCCCCTTTCTGGGGATCGAGCCCTACCGGTGGCCTGCCTTCAACGTGGCCGACAGCGGCATCAGCTGCGGGGTGGTCCTCTACCTGATCCTCTCCTTTTTTCCCGGATCCCGGAGCGAAGCGGCGGAGGGGGATGAAACCGGGAAACCCGATGGACCCGTTCCTTGAGCCGATCCGAAGCCCGGCCAACCCGAGGGTCCGGGAATGGGTGCGGCTCCACGCGGGAAAGCGCCGCCGGGAGAGCGGACGGTTCCTGGTGGACGGCGCGTACGAGGTGGGGCAAGCGCTCGAAGGGGGCGTCCGGCTCGAGGAGATCCTGCTCGGCGACGGCCTTTCCGACGCCGGGGTGGAGGAGTGGACCCGTATCGCCGCCGAAAGCGAGGTTCCGCTCCGCCGGGTCGCACCGCAGGTGCTCGCCAAGGCCTCGGTGCGGAGGCATCCCGACGGGGTGGTCGCCGTGGCGCGCCGGCCCGACCGCGGCTTGCGGCTCCCGGACAATCCCGGGGGGCCGCTGCTGGTGGTGAGCCGGCTGGAGAAACCCGGGAATCTCGGTGCGCTCGTCCGCTCCGCCTACGCCGCCGGATCGGCCGGCATACTCCTCTGCGACCCGGCGGTGGACTTTGAGCATCCGCAGGTCATCCGCGCCTCGAGGGGACTGGTCTTCCGCCTGCCGGGCTGGACGGCCGGTTCGGCGGAGGCGATCGACTGTCTGGCCGCCCGGGGCATCGCCGTCGTCGCGGCCGACAAGGAGGCCCCCGCCGACCTCTGGGAAGCCGATTGGCCCGAGCCGGCGGCCATCGTTCTCGGCGAAGAGCACGCGGGCCTGGCTCCCGGATGGGACCAAGCGGCGACACTTCGGGTGCGCATTCCGATGCGGGAGGGCATCGACTCCCTCAACGTATCCGTGTCAGGGGCGCTCCTCCTCTACGAGTGGCACCGCCGTCACAGCAGTGGGTGTGGGCCGTAGAAGACTGCGCTTCCTCGATCGCCGCTTGATTGTCGGCCTGAATGTTTGGCATGATCAGGAGCGGAAAGTCGCTTTGACTCGTTTCGACACCTTGAAGTAACAAATCCATAGGAGAAGCACGAGCGTGTTTCGAAGGTCTTCGGCGATGAAATCCTCCGGTGACACTTCTTCGGCTTGGAGCACATGGAGAAATGCGTAACTGAAAAGCGTGAAAAGGATCTGAAGTCCGTAGAAGGCGATCATGAGCGCGGGCAAAAACCATCGCCGCTGAAAGAGAAGAATCAGCAGGAAAACGGGTGCGACGATCATGAATCCGTTAAAGACGCACTCAATCCCGATCAGAAGAATCATTGCGGTGTCATTCGCTTGAACGACGGTATCCCATTGGGATTGACTGAAAATCCAGATAAGCGACTCGTCGAAAATTTCGGCCACCACCACGAATGGAGTGAATAGGAGACCGATGATCGGGAGGATGAGCCAGCCTCTCACGCCCTCGTAATCCCCGCTGCCCCGGGGAATGACCTTGGGTGGTTCGAGGCGCTTTTTAAAAAGGAACGGACCAAAGAAAAGGGTGGCGAGAACCAGACCGCAGCCGAAAAGCAAAAACGCGATGGCATTATCGAATTCGGCGGTTCTATCGCCGGCGGCCCCCGGGGCCGGGGAAAAGTCGGGATCCCAGCTAAGCTCCCAGTTGGAATCGTTATTGATTCGCTGCATGACCGTTTCGAATTCGAGCACTTCCGCCGGTTCGATGGCCGATCGCGTGCGCTCCATCTCGAATCGCGCTTTCACGACCGAGCCCCAGGTCGTACTCGTCGAGTAACGGACCCCGGGGCCATTGATCTCGTTTGCGTCGGCTTCCAGCTCCCAGGGTTCGAAAAGGGTCACTTCGAATTCTTCGACTATGGACAGGGGGTCTCCGATTGCGAAGGGAAACCGCCGGTCGATACGGTCGGGGAAAACGAGGGAATCGACCAGAGTTCTGGCCGCGAATGTGAAGTAGAGCAGGTGGTCGTTCTCGTTGTCCGAGGGGACCCATGCATCGGGGATTCTGTAGTATTCCCGCGTCTCGACCTCGCCACTTTCGGGGAATTCTTCGTATTCAACAGGCGAGACGAGTTCCGGATGGGCGTAGGTCGAAGCCCAATACTTCTCGTAGGATTGACCGACTTCGTTGCGCGCCGTGTTCTCGAAATAGTTTCGCATACTGGCGGCGACCGTGCCGCTGTAGCGCGAGATCACCGCCATTGTGCTTTCTTCGCCGGGGCGTGCGACGGTAAGCTTTGTTCTGACCGAGATGAAGTTTTTGTAATTCGGATGCCGGGCGACGGGCGTGAGCGAGGTTTCTCCCTCCCTTACGAGCAACGCGTAGCCATAAGGATCGACCGGGAGCGCATCGAGCGGGCCGATCTGCCGACTGTAGGTGGGGTCCATCCAGTAGCGGACTCCGTCGATTTCCGCAGTTACGATGACATGGTTGAAAGCGAACGGGGAGGGCAGGAAGTCCGCGATCCCGGCTTGCCAACCGGTATTCACCAGTGCGGGGCAGGCATCGATGCCCAGTTCCCTGAGCAATTGCACGAGGAGAAGGCTCTTATCCTTGCAGTCGCCGAAGCGCCGTTTCCAGACCAGCTCCGGAGCCCGGGGCTGGTAGGCACCGTGGCCCATCTCCAGCCCGAGATAGCGGATCGTGCTCTGGATGTGGGCGAGTGCCGCTTTTGCCCGTTTTTTCGGGTCCTCGGTCATGGAAAGGATGCTTGCGGCCTCCGCCCGCAGATCCGGAGGAAGCTGCGCCGTGTCGGGGTAGAGCGCGTCGGCCCAGTCGGCTACGGCAGCCCAGTTGGGAAAGCTGCTCACCTGCAACTCGCCATAGACGCGGACCGCTGCGGGAACTGCGGGCTCACCCGTCACGGGTATCTTGTTGAACACCTCGTGCCTCCACTCGCGCAAAGGGGTTTCCCTGTTCGCGACCTCCCGGAGCGGCTCACCGAGGAAGGATTTGATCTGGAGGGACTGGTCCGGGTCGGCCAGGATCCGGTTTAACTGACGATGGACGGGAACGGACCAATCCAGTTGGCGCCGCAGGACGGCTTCGTCCCCAAACGCAGGGTTGGTTCCCTCGAGCGAGGAAGCGACATCGACAATATCGCCGACTCGCAAATCTTCAAGAACGACCAGCGCGGTCAGGCTGCCGTTGAGCAAGCGGCTGGCCACGTCCGACTCGTGTAAAGCCGGAGCGCCTGCGGGTCGTAGGTGGCGATTATCTGACCATCCCGGATGATCCGCACCCAATGGATGCGCTGGGTTTCGAACAGAGGATCGAAAGTGAAGGTCCATTGGCCGTTTCCCTCGAGTCCGGATTCGCTCACAATCTGAACGACCGTCCGGAAGAAACGCGTTTTTGTCGGCAGGTGCCATTGCAGCTCTACGTTCAGGTAGTATTCCCCGTTGGCCAGATCGGCATGGGGTCGGGAGCCCGGCGGCACGACATCGATGACTTCCACCCATTCCGGAGTGGGTGCCGCTTCGAGCAAACTGTCCGGGACGGTTTGTGCTTTGGAAGAAGCTGCGAAAAGCAGCAGACAGATGGCCAGGAAAGGAAGCGGCGGAAACGGATTCATTTTTCCACGATTGAACCCGACCGGAAATCTGCGGTCAAGCACTTGGACTCTCCCGTAGCCGATCGACTTCAGTAGGTCGGTCGCAATGGCCTAATTCGGTCCTCCGACCAGAAGAGCCCGGCTAGGCGCTGGGAAGGGCATCAGGCGCAATAAATAATGGAAACTTGGACCGACCCCGTTTGTCTTCCGCAGCGTAGCATTGTCTTCAGTGGACTGCTTTCAGCGGGCTGGGACTGCATAATTGGGCGGCCAAAGTGGGTGGGTTGCTTCAGCGCCCACCTTCGAGAGCCCGGAATTTCCCGTTCACGCTGAACCTCCGCGGCGATCCGGAACCTTTCCTTCCGATGCGAAAACC
>CAZDRT010000004.1:0-36590 GCA_964507815.1 uncultured Puniceicoccaceae bacterium | reverse complement strand
GCCACTGGAGCCAGGCGAAGAGGACCAGGCCCTCGCCGAAGGCCTGGTAGAGCTGCCCAGAGGAGCTGCCCATAGCAGGGGGTCTCCCAACATTTTCGGAGTTTCTCCAAGCCCGGTCGGTCTATTCGGATAGCAACTGCCAAGCTTGGATCAGTTTTGATTCGTGATTCCAGATGTCCGGGGTTTCATGACAAACGAGTGCGGTCTCGATCTCCGGGTAGCGGTTTCGGGCCCATTCCAGAGAGCGGGTTTCGCGCTCCCGCGTCTCGGGGTCGTGAGCCGACCATGTGACGTTCCAAGCCGCTTTCGGGCAATCGTCCGCGCTCGCCAGATCGACCTCGTGACCGTTGGCCAGGTAGTAAAGTTCCCTCTGCTGCCGGTGCAAGTGGTGAAAAACAGCGTTTTCCAGCCGCTTTCCGCGATCCGGCGTCACGGAAAAACGACCAGCCAACCCGGTGTCGATGACGTAAATCTTCGACGGATTCATGCTCCGCACCCGCAGGGAACGATCCCATTTTTGCACGGGAAAGACTACAAACGCTTCTTCGAGATGGTCCAGATAGGTGTACAGAGTGTCCTTCCCGACCTTTACCCCCATGCTGCGCAGGGTGGAATAAAACTTGTTGGGACTAAAGTAGCTCGCCGGATGCCCCATACATTGTTTGAGGAGCAATTTCAGCACATGGGTATTGCCAATGCCAAAGCCCTCGATCAAATCCTTGTAGAGGATCAGATCCGCATATTCCTGTAGGATCGCTCCCCGCCATTCCGCCTTGGCCAGCACCACCTCCGGAAACCCCCCGACCTCCAGATACTCCTCCAGACACTGGATGACTTTTGCCTCGGAGGCGCGCGATTTCGTCTTCACCTCAACCTCGCGAAATCGAAGAAACTCGGGAAAATTCAAGGGGTAAACCTCAAGATGCAGGGAGCGACCCCGCATGGGTGAAGCAACATCTTTGCGCAAAAGGCGGGAGGAGGAACCCGTTACATAGACCTCCCAATCCCCTCCATCATAGACCCGGCGCACAAAGCGCTCCCACCCTTCCACTGCCTGCACCTCGTCGAGAAAAAGGTATTTATTTTCCCCGGCCAGCTCTGGATGAAGCTCGGCATGCGCCTGTAGAATGGAATCCAGCTCAGAGGCAATGACCGGGAAAATGCGGTCATCCTCCAAATTCAGATAGACAATCCGCTCCCGGCTCACCCCGGCGGCCAGCAAGCGGTGGATCGCCTCAAAGAGAAGACTCGTTTTGCCGCTGCGCCGAATGCCCGTCAAAACCACCACCTTGCCGCTACCCAGGGGCACCTGGAGGTTGCGAGAAATCACCCGGGGCACCGAACGCTCCTCCGCTTCCGTGTAAATATACTTCAATTGTTCCTTGTTCACAAGGAAAGGTGTAGCCGTTACTTTGCTTTGTGAAAAGGATAAAAACTCGAATCAGCAATACCTCTCCAAATACGATATTGCCCTTATTGTCCTGCGAATTTCATTCCACTAAAAGCGGCCGACTGGAGACATTGCCATGGCGGGACAAGCATCATCAGCCGGGGTAACTTCCCGTCATACGAAGGGGTTGATCACCTCAATGCCATCGTAGATCTGGCCATTTTGCAGGTCTTCGGAATAGAGTTTTTCGCAAAATGCCTCCTTGGCTGCGGCGAGAATGAGGCCGTCCCAGTGGCTGACCTGGTAGCGTTCGTGAAAAAGCCGTGCGTTTAGGAAGGTGTCGGCGGTAATCGAATGAACAGGGAAAAGCAGCCAACTTTCAATCCATTGCAATTCCTCCTGAATGCCGAGCCCGAGTTTGTTCGGGTTGCGGGCGTTTACCGTGAACTCGTTCAGAACTTGCACCGATAAATGGAGGTCGCGTTGCAGTAAAAGGCCGCGCGAGATTTGGGTCTTTTGACTCGCCGGGAACGCTTTGTCGGCCGCATAGACCAGAATGTTCGTGTCAACGAAGGCGCGTGGCATAGATTTCCTCCCGGCTTAGGGGCTCGACAGGAGCCCGTCCGCTTTCACCGCGCTGGCATGCGAGTACATAGAGTGCCTCCATCGCCTGGATGCGCCGGGTCTGGCGGGCGGTGTCGGCATCCTCCTCCCGGTTCAGGAAATCGCGCACCATCGCGCTGACCGAGGTGCCCGCTTCCGCGGCACGTATGCGGGCTTTTCGATAAGTGGCATCGTCAACTTTAAGAGTGATATTTTTCATCAGTATGCACAGTAAATGTGCAGCTGTGCTTTGTCAATCAGGTGGATTTCGGATGGACAGGCGTTCTCCGGTCCCCCATATCGCTGGAATGAAGGTTTACGTGAACGGCGATTTTGTCGAGCAGGAGGAGGCGCGGGTGTCCGTGTTCGACCATGGTTTTCTCTACGGCGACGGTATTTTCGAGGGGATCCGGCTCTACGCGGGCAACGTTTTCAAGCTGGAGGAGCACCTGATCCGGCTGGAGCAGTCGGCGAAGGCCCTCCTTCTGGAGATGCCGGTGACGCGCGAGCGGATGCGGGAATTGGTCTGCGAGTCCTGCCGGGTGAACGGTCTGACCGACGGCTACATTCGTCTCATCGTAACCCGGGGGGTGGGGTCGCTCGGGCTGTCGCCGAAGGGGTGCGGTCCGTCGGGTCTCGTCATCATCGCCGACCGGATCGAGCTGTTTCCGGCCCGCTACTACGAGGAGGGGCTCAGGATCGTGACGGTGCCGACCCGCCGCCTCGGGCCGGCCTCCCTGCCGCCCATGGTCAAATCCCTCAACTACCTGAACAACATCCTGGCGAAGATCGAGGCCCAGTCGGTCGGCTGCCCCGAGGCGCTCATGCTGAACGAGCAGGGCTACGTCGCCGAATGCAGCGGCGACAACGTGTTCATCCTGCAGGGGGACACGCTGGTCACCCCGCACACCGCTTCCGGCAGCCTCCGGGGGATCACCCGCGACGCGGTCCTGTCCATCGCCGCCGACATGGGCTTCGTGGTCGAGAAGAAGAATCTCACCCGCTACGACATCTGGGTGGCCGACGAATGCTTCGTTTCGGGCACGGCCGCCGAGATCGTTCCGGTGGTGGAGGTCGATGCGCGGGTCATCGGCTCCGGACGCCCGGGCGAAAAGACCATGCGGCTTCTCGAGCGGTTCAAGGAATACGTCACCACCGACGGCACTCGGATTTGACCACGGGCGGATTTCGTCCATGCTGTCAGGAGATGGCGAAACCCAAACAATGCGCGCACTGTAAGAAACCGGCGACGATTCACCTGACCCAGATCGTCGGGGGCGAGATTCGGAAGGTCGATCTGTGCGAATCCTGCCAGTTCAAGGACAGCCTTGCCGCCGACTTCGACCTCGAACCCTTCGCGAAGCTGGCCGAGGGCGTGGTGGAGGCCCACGGGGCGTCCGGCGAATCCCACGTGTGCCCCTCGTGCGGCTGCGACGACGATCACCTGCGCCGGACGGGGCGGTTCGGCTGCCCCGATTGCTACCGCGCATTCGAGAGCGTGGTCCCCGACCTTCTCGGGAAGATCCACCCTGGCCTGTCCCACGAGGGGAAGGTGCCGCTCCGCGGTATGGCGCGGCGGGCCTACGGGCGGAAACGGGCGGAACTGCGGCGCGAGCTGGAGTCGGCCGTGCGCGAGGAACGCTTTGAGGACGCGGCGGTTTACCGCGACCGTATTCGGAAATTTGAGACGGAGGAGAAAAATGCAACTGAAGATTGACCGCCTGATCCGGGCCGACTCCGAGTTGACCCAGCGGCACTCCGGCTCAGTGCCCGTGATCCTCTCGACCCGGATCCGCCTCGCGCGGAACCTGGCCGGTTTCCCGTTTCCCGATCACTCGGACCCCACCAAGCGCGCCGAGGTCTTCGACCTTTGCCGGACCGCCTCCGAAGGCGCCTCCGCCATGGACGGTTCCGTGACGCTGGCGATGGGAGAGCTTTCCGAAATGGAGAAGCGGATCCTCGTCGAGCGCCACCTGATCAGCCGCGAGTTGGCCGAGTCCGGGGAGGGTGCCGGTGTGATCATCAACGCCGACCAATCCTGCGCCATCATGGTCAACGAGGAGGATCATCTCCGGATCCAGAGCATGCTCACTGGCTTCCATCTCGACAGGGTGTGGGAGTTGATCGACGGCCTCGACGACGCGATGGAGGAGCGCCTCGACTACGCTTACTCCGACGACCTCGGCTTCCTGACGGCCTGTCCCTCGAACGTCGGCACGGGCCTGCGGGCCTCCGTGATGATGCACCTGCCGGGCCTGGTCATCTCGAAAAACATGGAAAAGGTGATCCGCGCGGTGAACCAGATCGGTCTCGTCGTCCGCGGTTGGCTCGGCGAGGGCTCGGACGCCTCGGGCAGCATTTTCCAGATTTCGAACCAGCAGACGCTGGGCGAATCCGAGAGCGCCATCCTCAAGCGGCTGGCCAATGTGCTGAAGACCGTCCGCACCCAGGAGGAGAACGCCCGGGCCCGGCTCCTCGAGTCGGACCGGGCCCGGATTCTGGACCGGATCGGGCGCGCCTACGGTATTTTGCGGAACGGGCATCTTTTAAGCTCCGGGGAGGGCATGAGTTTGTTATCGCTGATCCGTCTTGGCACGGACTTCGGGATGTTTCCGAAGTCCACCCGCTGCCTTATCGACCGGCTCTTTATCGAGAGTCAACCGGCTCACGTACAGTATCTTGCGGAGTCCGAGGTCGAGTCCGCGGCCCGCGACGCGCTCCGCGCCTCGTCGATGCGGAGGGAGTTTTCCGCAGTCGCCGACCCGGATTTCGACGCCGCGCCATCCTGACCCTCCTCCGCGACAAAACGCCCGTCCCCGTTGACTCACCGATGAGAAAAGACTTACACTGAATCAAACATGGAACCAATGAACAATTTCACGCCACGCGCCCAGCAGGTCCTCGCCCTCGCCCGCAAGGAGGCCGACCGTTTCCACCACACCTATGTGGGCACCGAGCATCTCCTCCTAGGCCTGATCAATCTCGGGCAGGGGGTCGCCGTCAACGTCCTGCAGAAGCTCGGCCTGAGCCTCGACACCGTCCGCGCCGCCGTCGAAAAACAGGTCGGCACCGGACCCGAGACGAAGCCCACCGGCAACATCCCCTACACCCCCCGGGTGAAGCAGGTGCTCGCCCTCGCCAACAAAGAAGCCAAGGCGCTCAACCACAGCTACGTCGGCACCGAGCACATTCTCCTCGGCCTGCTGCGCGAAGGCGACGGGGTGGCCGCCCGGGTCCTCCGCTCCCTCGACGTCGATATCGAGCGCTGCCGCAACGAAATTCTCATCGAGCTGGATCCCAACTTCAGCGAAAAGCCCGAGGCCGGCACGGAGACCGCCGGGGTCGGCGCCGGTTCTCAGGAAGAGCGCAAGGAGGTCAAGACCCCCGCTCTGAAATCCTTCGGCCGCGATCTTACCGAGATGGCGAAGAAGAACGAACTGGACCCGGTCATCGGGCGCGAGAAGGAGATCCGCCGCGTCGTCCAGATCCTCTGCCGCCGCACGAAGAACAACCCCGTTCTCATTGGGGAGGCCGGCGTCGGAAAGACGGCCATCGTCGAAGGGCTCGCCCAGGAGATCGCCTCCGGCGTGGTTCCCGAGATCATTCTCGACAAGCGGGTCATCACGCTCGACCTCGCTCTCATGGTCGCCGGCACCAAATACCGCGGCCAGTTTGAAGAGCGCATCAAGGCGGTCATGGACGAGATCCGCAAGTGCGGAAACATCATCCTCTTCATCGACGAGCTGCACACCATCGTCGGTGCCGGCGCGGCCGAGGGTGCCATGGATGCGTCGAATATTTTCAAGCCCTCCCTCAGCCGGGGCGAGCTGCAGTGCATCGGCGCCACCACCCTCGGCGAGTACCGTAAGTACATCGAGAAGGACAGCGCCCTCGACCGCCGGTTCCAGTCGGTCAAGGTCGAACCCCCCTCGGTTCAGGATTCCATCCTTATCCTCCAGGGTCTCCGCGGCAAATACGAGGAACACCACAAGGTCGAGTTTACCGACGAGGCACTCTCCTCGGCCACGAAGCTCTCCGACCGCTACATCACCGGACGCTTCCTTCCCGACAAGGCCATCGACGTGATCGACGAGTCCGGTTCCCGGGCGCGGATCAACTCGCTCCAGCGCCCCCCCGAGATCGAGGAGATCTCCGAGCGGATCGACGCCGTCTGCGGGCGCAAGGAGGAGGCCATCAGCCAGCAGAACTTCGAAGACGCCGCCCGCTTCCGCGACGAGGAAAAGCGTTTCCGCAAAGAGCGGGAGGACGCTCTCGAGAACTGGAAGAAAAAGCGCGGGGAGAGAAAGATCACCGTTGGCGAGGACGACATCCTCCACGTCGTCTCCGACTGGACGGGCATTCCCCTCGGTCGCATGGAGGAGCAGGACAGCGCGAAGCTGCTCCATCTCGAAGAGGACCTGCAGAAAAACGTCGTCGGCCAGGACGCGGCCACGGTCGCCATCTCCCGCGCCCTCCGCCGTTCCCGGGCCGATCTCAAGGATCCCCGCCGCCCGATCGGCTCGTTCATGTTTCTCGGACCGACCGGGGTCGGGAAGACCCACCTTGCCAAAACGCTCGCCGAATCGATGTTCGGGAGCGCCGACGCGATCATCCAGGTCGATATGTCGGAATACATGGAGAAGTTTTCCGTCTCCCGGCTCATCGGATCGCCCCCGGGCTATGTCGGCTACGAGGAGGGCGGCCAGCTCACCGAGGCCATCCGCCGCCGACCCTACTCGGTCATCCTGCTCGACGAGATCGAGAAGGCCCACCCCGACGTGGTCCAGCTTCTCCTGCAGGTGCTCGAAGAGGGCCGCTTAACCGACAGCCTCGGCCGCAAGGTCGATTTCCGGAACACCATCCTCATCATGACCTCGAACGTCGGCGCGGATATTCTGCAGAAAAACTCGTCGATGGGCTTCACGACCGAAGACATGGCGGGGGATTTCGACAAGGCGAAGGAACGGATTCTCGACGAGACGAAACGCCTCTTCAAACCGGAGTTCCTCAACCGGCTCAACGAACTCATCATCTTCCGCCCGCTCGACCGGTCCCATATGAAGGGCATCGTCGAACTCGAACTGAAGCGGGTGACTGATCGCCTGGTTGACCGGGAGATTTACTTTGAGCTGACAGATGATGCCCGTGCCTTCCTGCTCGAAAAGGGCTACGACGAAAAGTACGGCGCCCGGCCCCTGCGGCGGGCGATCGAGCGCTACGTGGAAGACGGTCTCGCCGAGGCCATCCTCGGCGGCCACATCAAGCCCGGCGAGCCCATCCACGTGGACAAGGATCCGGAGCGCGAGGAGCTGACCTTCCACCAGAAGACGTCCTCGTCCGTCTGAGGAGGGGCACCGCCGATGAATTACAAGGCGTGGACTTCCGGTTTGTAATAAAGGATGTTCAAAGCCTTTACGCTACAGGGCGCTGAACCATTCCTGTGACTTCTCGCCGAGCACGGGCACCGGTTGTGACTTTTGCTGAACCGCTCCGATAAAGCCAATGATCCAGAGGACGAAGCCAAAGAGAATCCCAGCAGATCCGATGATCCATCCGATGAAGGGGATAACGGTAACCACGCTGGAGCAGAGGAACAGAAGCATGATCCCGAGGGACTGGCGAATGTGGAAGGAGCCGAACGTCGATTTCGGGTTGTTCATGATCAGCGCGACGATCCAACCGATGAGGGTCAAATAGGCGACGATGCCGACGACTTTCGGATCGTAGGCGGATGGGGCCGGGTCCACCCGGGGCGGTTCGGGTGTTGAAGGCGGTGTGGTCGTTGTTTCGTTGGTTTCAGTGTTCATGGAGGAGAATTTAGGGAAGGATCGGGATGATTGAAAGCGGGAAAATTGTCCGCGGTCACTACCAGCTCCGGATTGAGGGGCAAGCCCCGCGACCACGGGGGGGCGGCGCGGCAAGGGTGCCGGCGATCCGGACCGAACCGCCGTGCCGAATCGCACGACTGAAGTCGAACGACCATGTAGTTGGATGACTTCAGTCGTCCAACCCCAAGCGGCTTGGCGGGAAAGGCATCTTCTTTGTCCGGTTTTTGGACCGGGAAGAAAGGTCCCGGACGAATACCCCCGGTTGACAGACGGTGGTTTTCCGGCGAAACTTCGTTCAATGAAAGAGGATGTCCAGCAGTCGCATTCCGGGCCGAAGATCTATCTTACGAAGATCATCGGGGGGAAGGTTTTCTCCGCCGTGGTCGGGAGAGAAATGGCCGGGCAGCCGCTCCTGCACAAGCCCGGCTATGCGCTGATCGAGGAGGGCGAGGGCCTCGGCCGCGTGAAGGCCGTTGCGACCGTCCGGTGCCCTTCGTGCGGTTGCTCCAAGGAGCAATTCGAGAAGACGGGACGGCTCGGTTGCCCGGACTGCTACCAGACTTTCGCGCCTTTCCTGAAGGGAATCATCGGGAAGATGCACTCAGGACCGCGCCATGTCGGGAAAGTGCCGCCCGGGCGGATGACTCCGGCCGTCGTCGATGCGCGGGTGAAGGCCCTTTCCCAGGAACTCGACAAGGCGGTGCGCGTTGAGAAGTACGAAGAGGCGGCCCGCCTCCGGGACGAGATCCGGACGCTGGCCGGGGCAACCGAAGCCACTCGGTGAAGCCGCGCCGCAGGACCCTTCTGCTGGGAGCCGCAGCCCTGGGTCTGGCGGCCTGCGCGGTGGCTCTCTGGATTCCGCAGAGCTATTGGGGGGCGGCCTGGACGCTCGTTCTCGACGGGTGGGATCTTCTGCGGGGGCATCCCGTGATTCTCTATTTCCTGATCGTCCTTCTGCCGGCGGCTCCCATTCCACTGAGCCCTTTTCTCGTCCTCGGCGGCATCGTGTACGGGGAGTCCATGGGAGAGGTTCCCGGTGCGGCTCTCGCCGCCAGTGCGGTGGGGCTCAATATTCTCTGGTGCTATTTTCTCACTGTGGGTCCGCTCCACCGGCTGGTCGCCCGGATTCTCGGGAGCTTCGGTTATTCCGTGCCGACGATTCCCCGGGAGGATTTTTTGAAGTTTTCGCTCCTGGTCCGCGTGACCCCGGTCTTTCCCCTCTGCGTGCAGAACTACATCCTGGGCCTGCTGAAAGTCCCCTTTCCCACTTACCTTTTCGCGAGCTTCGCGGTCCAGGTTCCCCTGGCCTTTGCCATCGCTCTCACAGCCGGGGCGATCATCGAGGGGAATCTGATCATCATCCTCCTGGCGGCGACCGTTCTGCTGGGCCTGACCATCGGGTTGAAATGGCTCCGGAAGGCGCTCCGCAAGGATCCGGATCTGGCGGAGGCGGGCCGGAAGCTGGATGTGGATCCGCCGGTTGTCGCGGAGAAAGGCGGAGGCGCATGAGACCCGGCCCGGAGAGCGCGATCGGAGTGGCCGATCTGACCGCCGCCCTGAAGCGGATGATCGAGGACGGATTTCCGGCGGTCTGGGTGCGGGGGGAGGTCTCCAACCTGCGGAAACAGGCCAGCGGGCACAGTTATTTTTCCCTCAAGGACGAGCGGAGCCAGATTCCGGCGGTCCTCTTTCGGGGGAACGCCATGCGGATCAACCACGAGCTGGCCGCCGGACAGCAGGTGATTGCCTTCGGGGAGGTCTCCGTTTACGAGCCGCGGGGGAGCTACCAGCTGATCGTCCGCGATCTGGTCGAGGATGGGATCGGTCGCCTCCAGCGCGAGTTCGAGCGGCTGAAGGAACGCCTGCGCGCCGAAGGGCTTTTCGCCGACGGGAGGAAGAAGCCGCTCCCGGCCCTGCCCCTTGCGGTGGGGGTCGTGACCTCGCCGAGCGGAGCGGCCGTCCGCGACATCATCAGCGTTTTGAAAAGGCGGGACTGGCGGGGCTCCCTGCGGATCTTTCCCTCGCTCGTCCAGGGGGCCTCGGCGGCCGCTTCGGTGGCCGCCCAGGTGGAACGGGCGGGGCGGATCGCCGATCTCGACCTGCTCGTGATCGCCCGCGGCGGCGGCAGCCTCGAGGACCTGTGGTGTTTCAACGACGAGGCGCTGGCCCGGGTCGTGGCCGATTGCCCGATCCCGACCATTTCGGCGATCGGCCACGAGACGGACGTGGTTCTCACCGATTTCGTCGCCGATCTCCGCAAGGAGACCCCGACCGGCGCCGCCGAGTGGATCACCAACGCCCATGCGGAGGCCCGCCACGGGCTGAGCCGGATCGGCACGGATTTGAACCGGACCGCGGACGAAATCCTGGATCGGCGGCGGGAGGCGCTCGACCGGATTCGGTCGAGGGCCGTTTCGCGCCCGTTTCTCCGGCGCATCGAGACCGGATCGCAGCGGATGGACGAGTGGCGCGAGCGGATCGTCCGCGCGGTGGACCGGCGGCTCGCCGAAAGGCTCGGGGAGTGCCGGTCGTTGGCGGACCGGTTGGCGCGGCGGCGGCCCGACCGGGAGTGGGAGGCGCGCCGGCGCGAGTTGCGGAATCTGGCCGCCCGGCTCGGGAAGAGCGCCGACCGGGGACTTCTCGAGAGGAAGAAGGATCTCGGGCGATTGGTTGTCGCGCTGAGGACCGGCGGGCTCGACGGCACGCTGCGGCGCGGTTTCGCGGTGGTGCGGGATTCGCAGGGCCGGCCGAAGGGGCGGGCGGCCGCGATCACCGAGGGGGAGGAGCTGACCCTCCAGTTCCAGGACGGGCGGCTGGCGGCCCGGGCCGGAAAACTCTCCGGCTGACGGCTTCGGCGCTTGCGCTCGCCTTCTTTGCGGATTGCTTCGGGGTATGGCTTTGGATCGATTGAAGGGAATCAGGGACCGCTACGATGTCGTCGTCATCGGCAGCGGGCTCGGCGGACTCACGGCGGCGAACACCCTGGCGAAGGCGGGACGGTCCGTACTCGTCCTCGAGCACCACTATCAACTGGGTGGGCTGGCGACCTGGTTCAAACGACCGCGCGGGCACATCTTCGACATTTCGCTGCACGGGTTCCCCTACGGGATGGTCAAGTCCTGCCGGAAGTACTGGACCCGCGAGATCGCCGATTCGATCATCCAGCTCAGGGACGTGCGGTTCATCAACCCGGAGTTCAATGTGTGGACGACCTTCGACCGGGAGGATTTCAGCCGGATCCTTGAGGAAACCTTCCGGGTTCCCGGCGAGACGGTGCGCGCCTTTTTCGAGCACCTGCGCGGGATGAACTACTACGACCGCGACAACCGGACAACCGGTGAGTTGTTCGAGGAATTTTTCCCGGGGCGCTCCGATGTCAAGCGGCTTCTCATGGAGCCCATCGCGTACGCCAACGGTTCGTCGGAGGACGATCCGGCGATCACCTTCGGCATCGTGTTCTCGAATTTCATGAGCAAGGGCGTTTTCACCTTCCAGGGGGGGACGGACGTTCTCGTGAACAAGATGGAAGAGGAACTGAAATCGAACGGCGTCGATATCCGGAAAAAGGTGCTCGTCGAAAAGATCGAGGTGGAGGAGGAGGACGGCCGCCCGACGGTCCGCGGGGTCGTGGCCAACGGACGCTTCATTCCCGCGGGGGCCGTCGTATCCAACGCCAACGTGAAGAACACCATCGAGCGCCTGCTCGGCGAAGAGCACCTCGACGAAGCCTACACTGCGGCGATGAAGGCCGTGCGGGTGAACACCAGCTCGTGCCAGGTGTACATGGGGCTGCGGAAAGGCGAGTCGATCGAGAATATCGGCGATCTGGTTTTCACCTCGAAAGCGCCGGAGTTCTCCAGTTCCGAGCTGACGGACCCGCACACCACCAGCCGCACCTTTTCCCTCTACTACCCGGACATGCGACCGCATATCGACCCTCCGCGCTACTCGGTGGTGGCCTCGCTCAACGCCAAGTGGTCGGACTGGGCGGATCTCGACGAGGAGAGCTACCGGCGCGGGAAAGAGCGTCTCTGCGAGGAGTCCCTCACCGCGCTCGAAGAGTATCTCCCCGACATCCGGGGAAAACTCGATCACGTCGAAGCGGCCACCCCGCGCACCGTCGAACACTTTACCCGGCATATCGGGGGCACTTCCTTCGGCACGAAATTCGAGGGACTGCAGGTGTCCCTCGAACTGCCGGAAAAGGTCCCGGGCCTCTACCACGCGGGCAGCGTCGGAATCATCATGTCGGGCTGGCTGGGGACAATCAACTACGGGGTCATCGTCTCCACCAAGGTGGACCGGTTTCTCGCCCGGAACGCGGCGGCGATCTGAAGGCGGTCCGGGTGGAAACACCATCGGGACAACCCCGCTTCACGGGGGTGACTGCCGTCGCCCCGTGGACCGTGGCACGCCGGGGAAATCGGTCGCTGCGAAGAGTCGCGGGGAGCGGGTTCCCCGCGGGCGCGCCCCGCTCAGAGTCGAACCGATCCGACCGCCAGGCCTTCCCGGAATTCGGCGTAGGTGCGCTCCAGTCCCTCCTCGAGAGGAATCACGGGCGCCCATCCGGTCGAGCGGATCCGGGACGTGTCGGTCAGCTTCCGCATGGTCCCGTCCGGCTTCGACGGATCGAATTTCAGCTCGCCGCCGAAACCGGTCACCCGCCGGACCCTATCGGCCAGCTCCCGGATCGAAAGATCCGTCCCGGTGCCGACATTCACCCAGTCGGGCGGATCCTCAAGCGAAAGGAGGTGGAGCACCGCGCCGGCCAGGTCGTCAACATGGAGAAACTCCCGCCTCGGAGCGCCGGTCCCCCACACGACCACTTCCGCCGCGCCGTTCTCCTTCGCCTCGTGGAAGCGGCGGATCAAGCCGGGCAGAACGTGTGAATTTTCCGGGTGGTAGTTGTCCCCCGTGCCGTAGAGGTTGGTCGGCATCGCGGAGTGGAAAAGAACCCCGTACTGCCGACGGTAATACTCGCACATCTTGAGGGTCGCGATCTTGGCGAGGGCGTAGGCCTCGTTCGTCTTCTCCAGGGGGCCGGTCAACAGGCAGTCCTCCGGCATCGGCTGCGGGGCCTCCCTCGGGTAAATACAGGTGCTGCCCAGGTTCAGGAGGCGTCCCACCCCGGCTTCCCGGGCGCCGTGGACCAGGTTCAGCCCGATGGCCAGGTTCTCGCGGAGAAACTCCGCCGGGTAGGTGTTGTTGGCGTGGATTCCCCCGACCCGCGCGGCCGCGTTGATCACGACCGCCGGGCGCGTTTCCGCCAGGTAGGCGCGGGTCCGGGCCTCGTCGCAAAGATCGACCTCCTCCCGGGTCACGGTTCGGATGTCGGCGAAGCCCCCGGCCCGAAGCTTCCGCACCACGGCCCCGCCCACCATTCCCCGGTGGCCCGCCACGAAAATTCCCGCGTCCTTCTCCATCGCTCTCAATAGCCGCGCCGGGCGACTTTGTCGTAATCGGCCCTCGCCATGATGCGGACCAGGTCGGTGAATTTCGTCTGCGGCTCCCAGCCGAGTTTGTCCCGTGCCTTCGCCGGATCGCCGATCAGCAGATCGACCTCGGCCGGACGGAAATAAGACGGATCCACGACCACCCGCCGGATTCCCGTTTTCGAATCCGTTCCGGTCTCGCGGACGCCCTCCCCTTCCCACTCCAGGTCGATTCCCACCTCGGAAAACGCCTCTTCGGCGAACTCCCGCACCGTATGGGTTTCGTTGGTCGCGAGCACGAAATCGTCGGGCTCGTCGGCCTGGAGAATGCGCCACATCCCCTCGACAAACTCCGGGGCGTAGCCCCAGTCCCGCTTCGCGTCAAGGTTTCCGAGCTTGAGCAACTCCTGCTTGCCGTGGGCAATCCGGGCGGCGGCCCGGGTGATCTTGCGGGTGACGAAAGTCTCCCCGCGGCGGGGGGACTCATGGTTGAAAAGGATGCCGTTGCAGGCGTGGATCCCGTAGGATTCGCGGTAATTCACGATGATCCAAAACCCGTAGAGCTTGGCGACGCCGTAGGGCGAACGGGGGTAGAAGGGCGTGGTCTCCGTCTGCGGCACCTCCTGAACCTTACCGTAAAGCTCGCTGGTCGAAGCCTGGTAGAACCGGGTCCGCAACCCCGTCTCCTTGATCGCGTCGAGAAAACGGAGCGTCCCCACCGCGTCCACATCCGCCGTGTATTCGGGAACCTCGAAGGACACCTTCACATGGCTCTGCGCCCCCAGGTTGTAGATTTCGGCGGGCCGGATTTTCTCGAGGAGCCGGTTCAGGTTGCTCGAGTCCGTCAAATCCCCGTGGTGCAGAAAGAGCGATTTCCCGTGGATATCCGGATCGTTGAAGAGATGATCGATCCGACCGGTGTTGAAGGAACTCGAGCGCCGGATCATCCCGTGTACCTCGTAGCCTTTCTCAAGGAGAAGCTCGGCGAGATAGGAACCATCCTGCCCGGTTATCCCGGTGATCAGAGCGATTTTCTTTTCCATCCGGTCGTTAAGCCACGGTGGCCGGTGTTTGGCGAGGGAAAAAAGACGCTTCCTCTTTTCGTTGGGGCCGGGTCGGTCGCTTTTCTTCGTGACACCCCCGTCCCCCGGCGGCAAGACTCGCCGCCATGCTAGCGATGGTTCAATCCGGGGCTCTGGTCGGGATCGACGGGGTTCCCGTCGAGATCGAGGTCAACACCGGCGAGGCCGGTGAACCGAGGCTGGTTCTGGTCGGCCTGCCCGACGCAGCGGTGAAGGAATCGCAGGACCGGGTGTCCTCCGCCCTGAGCAACAGCGGCTTCGACTCGCCCCGGACCAAGACGACCATCAACCTCGCTCCCGGACACCTACGCAAGGAAGGCCCGAGCTTCGACCTGCCCATCGCCCTCGGCATCCTCTCGGCGACGGCGCAATTGCGCACCGACACCCTCGACCGGTTCCTGATCGCGGGCGAGCTGGGCCTTTCCGGGGAGACACGCCCGATCCGGGGCGGCCTCTCGCTGGCGATGCTCGCCCGCGCCGAGGGTTGCGACGGCATTCTCCTGCCACCCCAGACCGCCCAGGAGGCGGCGCTGGTGGCCGATATCCCCGTCTATCCGATCCGGTCCCTCGACCAGGCGGCCGCTTTTCTGGACGGGCGGACCGAGGTCCAACCCGCCCTGCCGGAGGACAGCCCGTTCACCCGGCGGCCGCCGCCCGGGGAGGGGGTCGATTTCGCCGAGATCAAGGGACAGCACGCCCTCCGAAGGGCGGTGGAAATCGCGGTGGCCGGATCACACAACATCCTGATCATCGGCCCGCCCGGATCGGGAAAATCGATGATCGCCAAGCGGATTCCCTCCATCATGCCCGAGCCGACCCTCGACGAATATCTCGAGATCCTGCGCATCCACTCGGCGGCGGGCATCACCCGGGGCGAGGGCTCGGGGCACTGGTTCGAGCGCCCCTTCCGCTCCCCCCACCACACGATCAGCGATGTCGGCCTGCTCGGCGGCGGATCCATCCCCGGACCGGGCGAGATTTCGCTGGCCCACCACGGGGTGCTCTTTCTGGACGAGCTTCCCGAGTTCCGCCGCTCGACGCTCGAGGTGCTCCGGCAACCCCTCGAAGACGGCCAGGTCACCATCTCCCGGAGCGCCGGCAAGATCACCCTGCCCTCCTCCATCATGCTCGTGGCGGCGATGAACCCGACCCCCGACGGATACACCGGGGGCGAGGGTCGCGAGAGCCGCAGCACTCCGGCCCAGATCCAGCGCTACCGCTCGCGGATCAGCGGCCCGCTTCTCGACCGGATCGACATCCATGTGGAAGCGCCCGCCCTGTCCATCGACGAGCTGCGCGCCGAGCGCCCGGGCGAAGCCTCGGCCGACATCCGCGGGCGGATCGTGACCGCCCGCAACCGCCAGTTGGAGCGCTTCTCCGGCACCCGGGTGACCGCCAACGCGCGGATGTCGCACCGGCAAATCCGCGACCACTGCTCCCTCGATTCCGCCCTCGGCGACCTCCTCCAGAACGCGATGGAGGAGCTTTCCCTCTCGGCCCGGGCCTACGACCGCATCCTGAAAGTCGCCCGAACGATCGGCGATCTCGACGGCTCGGAGACGATCGCGGCGGCCCACCTGCTCGAGGCGATCCAATACCGCAGCCTCGACCGCAATCTGTTTTTTTAGAAGTTTCATGGAACCCTGGTTCGTCCTCCTTCTCGTCGCCGTGCTCGCCGCTCTCGCGGTGGGGCTCTTTTTTCTCGGTCGCGCGCAGGGGCGGCCCGACCCCCGCGAGGCCGCCGAAGCCGCCGCCCGGAGCGAGGAATTGATCCGGGCGGGGGCGCAACTCGAAGAGCGCTCCCGGAGGGTGTCCGAACTCGAGACGGCGGCGGAATCCGACCGCCGGACCATCGTGGACCTGAGCGAGCGGCTCTCGGCCCGGGAGTCCGACCTGGCCAACCAGAAACGCCGCTTCGAGGAGGTCGCCGCCCATCGGGAGGAAGAGGCCCGGCGGCTGACCCGGGAGTTCGAGAATCTGGCCACCCGCGTCCTCGACGCGAATTCAAAGAAGATCACGACTCTCCAGGAGGAAAAGATCGGCCAGATCCTGCGCCCGGTCAGCGAGCGCCTGGCCGAGTTCCAGAAATCGGTCCAGGACCTCCGCAGCCAGGGGATCAGCCACCACGCCGAGTTCAAGAACCAGCTCGAAACCCTCCGCCAGACCGGAAACGCCCTCGGCGAGGAGGCGAAGAACCTCACCCGGGCCCTGCGCGGGCAGAAGACGCAGGGAATGTGGGGGGAGTTCATCCTCGAAAAGGTCCTCGAAACCTCCGGGCTCCGGAAAGACGTCGAGTACCGGACCCAGGAAAGCCACACCGCCGCTGACGGCTCGCGGCTCCAGCCCGACGTCGTCGTCCATCTCCCCGAGAACAAGCACCTGATCATCGACGCCAAGGTCTCCCTGACCGCCTACCTCCGCCTGACCGAGTGCACCGACGAGGCGGACCGGAAGGCCGCCCTCAAGGACCACCTGTCCTCGCTCCGCTCCCACGTCGATAACCTCGCCTCGAAAGGCTACGAGGCGATCGGGGATCTGCGATCACCGGAGATCGTCCTCCTCTTCGTGCCGGTCGAACCGGCCTTCATCGAAGCGCTCCGGGCCGATCCCTCGCTCTTCGACTACGCCTTTTCGCGGAAAATCGTGCTGGTGACGCCCTCCACCCTGCTCGCCACCCTCAAAACGGTCGCCTCCCTCTGGCGACAGGAAAAGCAAAACCGTAACGCCCTCGAGATCGCCCGTCTCGGAGGAGAACTCTACGACAAATTCGTCGGCTTCGCCGGCGATCTCGACGAAGTGGGCAAACGGCTCGAGCAAGCCCGCGCCTCCCACGACAGCGCACGCTCCAAACTGACCGAAGGCAGGGGAAACGCGGTCCGCACCATTGAGCGGATGAGGGAACTCGGCCTGAAAACCCGCAAGGAACTCGACCCGGACCGGGTCGAGCGGGCGATGGAGGAAGACGAGGCGGGCTGAGACTGTATGAACGGTTTAATAAATGGGCGGCCAAAGCAGGCGGGTCGCTTGCGCGTCCACCTCTGGAAGACGATCTTTTTCGACATCCGCCTCCGCGTTCCATTAAACCTTCTCCATGCCTAAGAAAACCGTCTCCGTACTCGGACTGGGAATCATCGGCTCGATCTGGGCCGGGCACTACCGGGAGGCCGGGGTTCTGGCCGCCTGCTGGAACCGGACTCCGCAGCCGGAGGTCGGCGGCTGGATGGACGACCCGGCCGACGCCGCCCGCGCCGCCGACGTGGTGCAGCTCTGCCTCTACGATCCGGATTCGGTCCGGGAGGTTCTCGAGCGCATCCGGCCCTCCCTCGGCCCGGGACGCACCGTGGTGCAGTCCTCCACCATCGATCCGGAGAGCGCGGAGAAGTTCGCCGCTTTCCTCAAGCTGCTCTAGCGATGGAGAGGGTATTCACCGGCTGCGAACGCCCCCTTTTGCGGAGCCTTCTGGATTTCCTCTGGGAGGAGGTCGGCGGAGCGGTGCCCGACCTCTCGGAGACCGCCCTTCTTCTGCCGACCCGGAACGTCGGCCGGCAGGTCCGGGCCGCGCTCGCCGTCCGGGCGGGGGAATCGGGCCGGGCCGTTCTCAGCCCGACGGTCGTCACCCCGGGGTCCCTCTTCACCGCGCTCGCTCCGAACGCCCCGCGCCCGCCCCGGGCCGCCCTGCCCCTTTTCGCCGCCCGGGCGATCGCCGATACCCCCGAGGACATCCGGCTCCAGGCCTTCGGGCGGGCCCCCGCGGCGACATCGGCCGACCGCCTCGCCCTCGCCCGCTTTTTCCTCGAAACCCGACGATCCCTGGCCGAGGGACTCCACGACTACGAAAGCCTCGCCGGGCACCCCGATGTCGGCGACCGCGACCGGTGGCGGGCCCTCGCTTCCATCGAACGGACCTACCGCCGCCTTCTCGCCCGCCACGACCGGGAGGATCCGGACGACCGGGCCGCCCGCATCGCGGCCGACCCGGTGCCCTCGTTCCCGGCGCGGCGGCTCGTCGTGGCCGGAACCCCCGACTTCCCGCCGCGGGTCGCCGCCTTTCTGGAAAATCTGGCCGGATCGGTACCCGTCTCCATCCTGATCCTCGCCGACCCTTCCGAGGCCGACCGCTTCGACGCCTGCGGACGACCAAGCCCGCGCGGATTCGGCGAGGCGGTCATCGACATCCCCCCCGCGAGCCTGCGGGTCTGCCGGGACCCGGGCGAAGCGAACGACGCCATCGCGCGCCGGATCGAGGAGTTCCCCGGGGCCCGGGCCGGCTGTGTCTGCGGAGTCGGTCAACCGGCCGCCGCCGCCGCGCTGGCCTTCGAGCTTACCACCCGGGGCATTCCGGCTCACGACCCGGGCGGGCAACCCTTCTCCGCTACCCCGGCCGGTCGTTTTTTCCACACCCTGGTCGAAGTCTGTTTCGGCGAGGAGACCGCGGAACTCGGAGCCTGGCTCCGCGATCCCTTCACGGCCCGCTGGATGCGGGGCCGGGACACCGCCGAACAACGCGAAAACTGGATCCGCGAAGCCGACGAATGGATGGAGCGCATCCTTCCTTCGACGATCGGCGACTTTCTCGAAGCGGTCGGCCGGGAGCGTCCCGTCCGCTCCGCGATCTTCGCTGGAACGGCCTCGCTGAGGGAAGCCGCCCGCCGCGGCGGCAACCTTTTCCGCTTACTAGAGGACCCCATCTTCCAGCCCCTGCTCGCGACCATCCGGCGCGAGGAAGGAGTGGCCGAATTCGCGGATGCCCTTCTCGAGATGAAGGAATGGATGGAGGCCCTCGCGGCGGGCGGAGGCGACCCGTCCGTGACGCGATGGGTCGTGGGCGAGGCCATGAATTTTCGCATCTACCCGGATCGGAAGGCGGAGGCCGTCGAGGTACTCGGCTGGCTCGAGCTACTCTGGGACGAGCGCCCGTGGCTGCAGATTCCGGACTGTTTCGACGGGGCCATTCCCGGTGCGCTCGCGATCCACCCGCTCCTGCCGGAGACACTCCGCCAGACCCTCGGTCTGCCCGGACGGGCGCGGCGCGACGCCCGCGACGCCTACGTTCTCGACACGCTCTTCCGCCTGCGCCGGAACGGAGGCCGGATTGATGTGCAGGTGCCCCGCCGGGACTTGGCGGGGAACGTTGTGTCGGCCTCGCGCCTGCTCTATTTCACCGCCGAAGAAGAGTTGCCCGCCCGGGTAAAACTCCTCTCGACCGACCCGCCGCCGACCGTTCGCAGCCGACCGGCGGACCGCGCGCTCCGCATCCACCCCGACCGGGCGGACCCGGTGGAGAAGTGGCTGGCGGGTCTCGAGCGCATCTCCGTGACCGAGTTCGCCTCGTGGATCCGCTGCCCCTTCACCTTTTTTCTCGAGCGGGTTCTCGGCATGGAGAAGGTCGAATCCGAAACACTCGAGATGGATGCCCTCGCCTTCGGCACGGGGACCCACGCCGTGCTCCAGAAACTCGACGAAGAGGACGGGGCGGTGGACTGGGCGGACCCGGAAGCCCTCCGCCGGGCCGCCGACGACATCCTCGACGAATGGTTCGCCCGCCGCTTCGGGCTTCGGCCCGGCCTGGTTCTCCAACTTCAGAAAGAGGGCCTGCGCCGCCGCGTCACAGCCGGAGCCCGGCTCCGGGCCGGAGCCCGGGCGGAAGGCTGGCGGCCGAAATACATCGAGTGGAACTTCCGCGAGGAGAATCTCCTCGCGGTCGGCGGCATTCCGCTGGCCGGCAAAATCGACCTAGTCGAGGAACGCGGCGGCGAACTGCGGATCGTCGATTACAAGACCTCGAACCAGCTCACCCCTCCCCGCGAGGCCCACTGGACCGATCTGCGCAGGAAGAAGACCTTCACCCCCCCCGCCCTGCTGCCGGTCGCGGCGGCACCGGGCCACGGCTGGACGAACCTCCAGCTCCCCCTTTACGCGGCGGCCCTCCGGCGGAAACACCCCGAAGCGCCGATCCGGGTCGCCTACGGACACCTGCCCACCGCGATCTCCGAGGCGGAGGTCGAGGAATGGCCGCTCTTCGACGACGCGATCGGCGAGGATGCTCTGGCGGCGGCGGAAAAGATTGTGGGCTGGTGGAAGAAGGCCGGGTTTCGGCCCCCCTCCCCCACCTTCCGCTTCTCCGACGCCTACGCATGGTCCGGACCCGCCGGAGCGGAGGCCTGGAATCCGGGCGGCCTGCTGGATCTGGCGGCGGCCGGCGGGCGCGGAAAATGACCGATTTTACCAATCGAAATTTTAATTTTGGGAACGACCCATTTTTATTTGACAGGTTTTCAAAAACTTGCAAGGGTTTCTTCCATGAGACGAAAACGATACAAACCTAACGAACTTTCCTACTATCACCTGATGAGCCGGACCGTGGACGGGGAGGCTTTTTTCGGCGATTTGGAGCGGGAGGTGTTCCGGCGGATGATTTGGCAGGTGGCCGATTTTTCCGGGGTGCGGGTGATCACTTATGCGGTGATGAAGAACCACTTCCACCTTTTTGTCGAGGTGCCGGAGAAGACGGAGATCTCCGACGAGGAACTCGTGCGGCGGTTCCGGGTGCTTTATCCGGAGCCCACGCCCTGGCAGCCCATGCCCGCCGATGTGCTGGCCTGGCATCTGGCCGGGAATACCGCCGAGGGGCAATACCTCCGCCGGGCCCTGACCCGGCGGATGGGGGATGTTTCGGAGTTGATGAAGACGCTCAAGCAGCGGTTTTCGATGTGGTTCAATCGGTCGCGGGAGCGGTTCGGGCCGGTGTGGTCGGACCGGTTCAAGAGCGTGCTGGTGGAGGGGGACCTGGAGGCGCTGCGGACGGTGGCCGCCTATATCGACCTCAACGCGGTGCGGGCGGGCCTGGTCTCGGATCCGAAGGACTATCGGTTTTGCGGATATGCGGAGGCCGTCGGCGGCGGGAAGGCGGCCCGCGAGGGGTTGCGGGTGCTCGACCGGAATCTGGCGGGGTATCGGCAGGTGCTCTACGGGTCGGGCTCCGGGGAAAAGGAGGATAAGGCGTCGATCCCCCGGGAGGAGGCGCTTGCGGTTCTGGCGGCCGGGGGCAAATTGCCACTGCCGGTGCTGTTGAGGTGCAAGGTGCGCTATTTGACGGAGGGGAAGGTGCTGGGATCGGAGGGCTTTGTGGCCGGGTATCTGGCGCGGGAGAAGGCGGAACGGAAGAAGCCCGCCCGGCCCAAGCCCATGGAGGGTGCCGACTGGGGTGGAATGATGGTTGGGAAGGGCTGTCGATCCGATGTTTTTCAATGATTTCAGATAGGCGTCGTCCGCTCTCGTCCTCCGCCACGATTTCCGTTGCGTGTTGGTCGCAGGACTCGATAGGAATTCGACCACTCCGCTGCCGATGATGACCGCCACTCCCCGCCCCCATCTGCTCGTACGGGCCTCGGCCGGATCGGGCAAGACCCACAAGCTTGTGCGGCGGCTAATCGGTCTGCTCGCCGACGGGGAGGCACCCGATTCGATTCTCGCGGCCACCTTTTCCCGAAAGGCGGCCGGAGAGTTCCGCGCGAAGCTCCTCCGCACGCTCGCCGAGGCCGTCGAGGACGAGGCGACCGCCGACACCCTCGCCCGCGAAATCGACCGGCCCGACTGGTCCTCCGGCGATTTCCGCACCCTCCTCGGCTCGCTGGTCCGCAACCCCGACACCCTACGCCTCTCGACCATCGACGCCTTTTTCCTCGAGTTGGTCGGCCTCTTTCGCCTCGAGTTCGGCCTCGGCACCGAAATCCATCTCTCGGCGGAGACGGCGGACGATTTCGAAACCCGCGACCTGCTTCGCCGTATATTCGCCGATTCGGGCGAGGAAGTCCGGCAGGCCCTCTTCCACCTCGTCGAAGAGGATCGGGAGGACGAATCGGTCCGCGGCTTTCAGGCGGTCTTCGAATCGTGGATCGCCCAGTCCCTGAACCTTTACCGGGCGGCTCCGGACGCCTCCGTGTGGGGGCGGCTGCCCGGGGGCACAACCCTCCCCACCGTCGATGCCGACACTTGGTCGGAGGCGGTTTCGGACCTGCGGACGGCGCTCGCCGCGCAGGAGATTCCCGAGCCGAGCCGCCCGGTCGTCGATGAAGTCCTCACGGCCCTGGAGGGCTGGGATTTTTCGCCGACTCCCCCCGCCGCCGCCGAAAAGTGGATCAAGGCGGGTGCCGAAGACGCGGACAGACTTCTCGAGGGAAAAAAGTATTTCAGCCCGCCGGGAGCCAAGCGCGTTACCCCGACCCCGGAGACCGGAACGGCCCTGATCAAGGTCTCGCGCCTCTTTTACGCGCACACGGTGGCGCTCGCCATCCGCAACACGCGGGCGGCCCGGAAGTTCCTCGCCCTCTTCGAGCGGGAATACGAGCGCCGCCGCCTCTCCGCCGGAGCCGTTCGCTTCGCCGACCTGCCCTTCCTCCTGAAAAGTCTCGACACCATGGACGGGGCGGTGCTCGCCTACCGGATCGACGCCCGGCTGCGGCACTGGCTTCTCGACGAGTTTCAGGACACCAGCCGGAACCAGTGGGCGGTCATCGGGCCCCTTGTCGAAGAGCTGTTCTACGATGCAGAGGAGAACCGGAGCTTTTTCTGTGTCGGCGATCCCAAGCAGGCCATCTACGGCTGGCGGGAGGGCGACAGCCGTCTCTTCGACGAGATCGCCGCCCGCTATGAATCGTTCGAACCCCGCCCGCTGGAAACCGAAACCCTTTCCACGACCTACCGTTGCTCGCCCGCCGTCGTCGATTTTGTGAACCGCCTCTTCGGCTCGACCGCGTCGTTCCCCTCCGATACCGACCCCGTCGTCGTAGCCCGGTGGATGGCCCAATGGGGCGAACACCGCGCCCACCGCTCGGAACCGGGCGGCCGCGTGGAAGCGCGGGTCCACGCCGACGGGGAGACCCGCGACCGGGCTCTTCTCGAGTTTCTCGACGACCGACGCCCCTGGGAAAAGGGGCGGACCACGGCCGTGCTCTGCAGGAAGAACAGCGAGGCGAACCGTTTCGAAGCCCTGCTCCGCTCGGCGTGCATCCCGACCGTCCGCGACGGAGCGCTTGCCATTGCCCACGATTTCACCTCCGGTCGGCTACTCCACGCCATCTTCCGCTCGATGCTGCACCCGGGCGATTCCCTCGCCCTCGGATTCCTGCGGACAAACTCCGCCGCCGACGCGGTGGCCGCCTTGTGTGGCGGGGAGATCACACCGGCGGCCCTGCGCCGGAAGTGGGAGACCGGGGGAGCGACCGGCTTCCTCGCCGCCTTCGAGAGCCGCCTGGCGGAGGGCGGATGGATCGACGACGCCGAACGCCGCTGCCTCCGCGCCGCCCACACCCTGATCGAGGCCTCCGGCGGACTACACGAAATCACCCGCGCGCTGGCCCACTCCCGCATCGAGGACACTGGCGCGGCGGCCAGCGTCCAGATCCTGACCATCCACCGTTCGAAAGGCCTGGAATTCGACCTCGTTTTGCTCCCCGACATCGACGCCCGCCCCGGCGGATCCGCCGCGAAGGAGTTCTGGACCCGCGGCGAGGGAGGTCGCATCGAGGGCGTCCTCGAAAGTGTGAACCGGCAGGCCCGGGCGGCCTTTCCCGCCCTCGAAGATTGGGCCGCCGACATTGAGCGGGAACGGGAATTGGAGAACCTCTGCGTCCACTATGTGGCGATGACCCGGGCGAGGGAGGAACTCTATCTCTTTCTCTCCGAGGCCAAGGGAAAGCCGCGGACGGGAATCCACCGCTGGATTGGGCGGGCCTTCGAGCCAGAAGTCGAGGAGGGTGCGGTCGTCGTGCTCGGCGACGAACCCTCTCCCCCGAAGCCGCCGGAACAGGAACCAACGCCCGGCGAAGAGCCTCCGCCCCCACCGGCCGTCCCGGCGGGACCCCCGCCGCACCGGCGCCTCCTGACCCCGTCGGGGGACACCCCCCGCGACGGCCCCTCCCCCTTTCACCCCGGCGCGCGCCGCAGTCTCTCCCTCGGTCTCCGCGTCCACGCCGCGCTCGCCGCCCGCGAGTGGCCGGGCACCGAGTGGACGCCGGACGGGGCGGATCCCGGGGTGGCCGCCGTGCTCGAGCCGGCCCTCGCCGCCCCCGCCGTCCGCGCCCTCCTTTCCCCGGCGGAACCGGGCGTCACCGTCTGGCGGGAACGCGCCTTCGACGCCGCGCTCGGCGGGACCTGGACCTCGGGCGTCTTCGACCGGGTCCACCTACCCCGCGACTGGCGGACCAACTCCGAGCCCGTGGTCCTTCTCGACTTCAAGACCGACCGGTCGCCCGGTGCTGAACCGCCGCCAACCCATCGCGAGCAGATGCGCACCTACCGCGCCGCCCTGGCCCTCCTGCTCGGAATCGGCGAGGACCGCATCCGGTCCCTGCTCATCTACCTGCGGGAACCACGGATCGTCGATATAGACTGAACCCGGTTCGTGGCTGGTGGACTTTTCCTCCGACAGAGCACTTCCGAAGATGCGATTAATCCGGCTTCGCCGTCCCGCCCGGACCGCTTCCGCGAAATTCCTCCATCGTCGCCCGCCCCTCGGCGGAGATTCCCTCCCTTCGGAGAATTTTTCCCACCGTGCGGACGAGAATCCGGAGATCGAGCGCGAAGGAGACGTTTTCCACGTACCAGACATCCATTTCGAAGCGGGTTTCCCAATCGAGCGCGTTCCGTCCGTTGATCTGCGCCCACCCGGTGATCCCCGGCCGAACCTCCATGCGGCGGGCCTGCCGCGGCGTGTAACGATCGACATACCGGGGCAGGAGCGGACGGGGGCCGACCAGACTCATGTCCCCCCGGAGCACGTTCCACAACTCCGGCAACTCGTCGAGGCTGGTTGACCGGAGAAGCACCCCGAACCGGCCCAGGCGTGCTTCGTCCGGGAGAGGTTCGCCCCTTTCGTTCGCGGCCTCGCGCATGGTCCGGAACTTGACGATGGAAAACAAGGCCCCGTCCCGTCCGGGCCGGATTTGCTTGAAAAAAACGGGCCGTCCGAGCGCGCAGACAACCGCCAGAGCGATCAGCGCCAGAACCGGAGCCAGCAGCAAGAGGAGAACCCCGGCGGCTACTGTATCGAAAACACGCTTCCCGAACCGCCGGTACATCATTCCTCCTCGTTCGGCATCCCCGGAAGCCCTTGCGGCAACGGGGTTCCGCCTTCCTCCGGTCCCCGCGGATTCTCTCCGGCCCGCAGTTCCTCCACGTACTCAATCATCAGGGAGTATTGTGCCGGAGAACTCTCCGGGTCCAGGTCGGCGAGGACCTCCTCCAGCCAGGCCAGGGCTTCGCGGTCGCGGCCGAGGTCCATCAGGATCACCGCGCGGAGCCGCGCGTAAAGGGCGGACGCATCGGGTTTGGCGTAGGCCTCGCGGTAGTATTCCTGAGCCGTCTCCGGGTCGTCGAGCACCGTCCAGTAAATCCGGGCCATTTCGGCGGGGATGGCGGGCGACTCCGGAAGGAAACCGGCCGCCTCGCGCAGGAGGGCGAGCCCCCGCTCGGCCTGCTCCCTCCGGATGCGCCGTTCGACGCTCTTCGGCGGGCTCTTGTCGGGGCCGAAACGCCAGACCGGCATGTCGAACACGATCATCCGCGCGGTCTCGATCCAGAAATACGGATACTCGGGCTGGAGACGGGTGACCGCCCTCGTTGTCGTTTCGGTCAACCCATGGTTTTTCTCCATCCAGTAGTTGTAGGCCCGCAGCCAGAGAAAATCGGCCGCGAGGGCGCGGAGTCCGCCGAGGGTTCCGATCAGGACCGTCTGCCCCATCCCCTCCAGCTCGCCGAGATCCCGCCGGGGCGGCTCGATCTCCCGCCGGAGGGGAAGCGTGACCACCCCCGCCGCCAGGCTGGCGGCCAGCAGAAGGAGAATGGGAGGAATCCGGGACATGATGGAAAAGCGGGCTCCCGCCTACAACTCCCGCCGGTTAAAGAACCCGACGGCCACCGAAAGATAGACCAGACAATAGATTCCGGAATAAAGGGTCGCCCGAAGGAAGTCCGGATCGGGGAAAGGTTCGTTGAAGATCCTGAAATCCGGCAGCACGTAGGCGAAGAAAAAGCCGGTCCACTGGGACACCGCCGACTCGCCCCCGCGGTAAAAGTCAACCGCCAGGTGGACGAGGTGGGAGGCGAAAAAGAGGGCGAACCCCATCGAAACGGTATAGCTGAAGGATTGCGCGAAGGAGGCCACCGCGAAGACCATGCTCCCCAGGACGAAAAACTTCAGAATTTGGAAATACCCGGCGGTCCAGGCCTCTCCGACAATCGCGCCGAGCGTCGCCCGGTTGACCGAGGGATCCGCGGCCAGCGAGCCGCTCCGCCACCACAGGAGAATCGTCACGAGGATCAGCATCCCGAGGGTGAACAGGAGGATTGGAGCGATGGTCCCGCCGAACTTGCCAATGAGGAACTGCCACCGTGTGACCGGTCGGGCGAGAATGGGCAAAACCGTCCGCTGCTCGATTTCGCGGAAAAACAGTTGCGCCCCGAGGGTGACGACGAGAATCGATCCGAAAAGGGAAATCGCGCCTTGCCCCAGGTCGTTGATGAACCGGATTTCCGCCGAGCCGAAGTGGAAATTCGTGAGGAAAATGGACGCGCCGACCAGGGCCGCCGCGAGAAGCCCGAAGATCGTGAAGACGCGGGAGAGGACGACCTCCGTCCAGGTGTGCCGCCCGATGAGCCAGAGGGAACGCGGCGCGTTCATACGGCCACCTCCTTTCCGCCGTTCGGCCCGGCGGCATCCCCCCCGCGGACCATCTCCACGAAGACCTCCTCCAGCGAGCGGGAGGCCCCCGCCCCCTCGGTCGAAGGAAGACCCTCCCGCGCGAGCAATTCCTTCGCCCGGGCCAGATCGCCGGGACCTTCGAAAACCAGGGAGGGCTTTTCGCCGGTGCGCTTCAGGAGCGAGTCGAGCGTCCCCTCGGCGATCTTCCGCCCGTGGTGCAGGATCGCCACCCGATCGCAGACCGACTCCACCTGACTCAGGAGATGGGAGCACAAGAGGACGGTCTTTCCGCGGGACTTGAGCAGGCCGATCATTTCGGAAATCTGCCGGGCACCGATGGGATCGACCCCCGCCGTCGGCTCGTCGAGAATGATAAGATCGGGATCGTGGACGATGGCCTGGGCTAGGCCGAGGCGCTGGAGCATGCCCTTCGAATAGGTGCGGATCGGGCGATCCTCAGCCCCGGCGAGGCCGACCGTTCCGATGGCCTCGGCGGCGCGGCGTTCGAGATCCTGCCCGCCCAGCCCCGAGAAACGCCCCATGGAGAGAACGAGCCCGCGCCCGGTCAGATAGCCGTAGAAGAAAGGCGCTTCGGGAACATAGCCGATCCGGTTCCGGGACCCGGGCCGGGAGGTCTTGCCCCCGAAGACCAAGCACTCTCCGGAAGTCGGGCGGACGAGATCGAGGCAGATCTTGATCGTGGTGCTTTTGCCGGAACCGTTCGGACCGAGCAGACCGAAGACCTCTCCCTGGCGTATCTCCAGATCGAGACCCTCCAAGGCCAGAACGGAGGAAACCCGGACCGCCCCCGAGCGGAAAACCTTCCGGAGTTTCCGGATGACAATGGCATTTTCCATACGACGACGGTAGCAAACCGCCGGACTTTGACAATCGAGATATACACCCATCGGAGGAAGGGAAAGCGAGGAGAGAGGGCGACCGTCAGCCGGTAGCACGCCGACGAAGTCGGAGTGATGAGCGGTCCCGAATTGGTTCTCTCAACGGCATTCGCCGTCGAGCTACGGCGAACGTTGGTCGGGGAACGGGGAAGGCGGGGATTGGGAGGGGCTGAACGTTTTCCCCAAGATTCGTCCGTGACCGGTCTGTTTTCGACCGGGATGGGGCAAGGCCTGAAGCCATGCCTCACGGGGAATCCCGTGGCAGTCTTCCCTACACCAAAGCTAAAATACCTTTCCGGGAGGCTTCTCGATTTTCGCATACTCCATTACAAACCAGAAGTGTAGGTTCCCTTATTGATCGGCGATGCCCGCCTGTGGTCACGCCCCGCACCCTTGGTCATCCCCGGTCTTGCCAGACAGGAGCCGGGTCGGCTATTCATAGCTCTCATGGGCGAATCATCCGAGCGGGCGAACTTCAATCTCAAGAGGATTGTCGAGGGGAGCGATTTGGAGTCGCTCGAGAAGGCTTTGCGGCCGAAGGCGCCGTCGGCGAAGAACGCGATCCCGATGGGCTTTTCGGCGGATGTGGACGAAGTCGTCCGCCGCCGGGAAATGATCGGCTTGAATGCCGGGGCGGCGGATTTCCGGATGGGCCCGGCCGACCCTGCCTCGCTGGAGGCCTATTCGGACAATATCGAGAATCTGGTGGGAACGGTTGAGCTGCCGGTCGGGGTGGCCGGACCGCTGCGGGTCAACGGGCTTCATGCCCAGGGAGACTATGTCATCCCGCTGGCCACCCACGAGGCGGCCCTGGTCGCTTCTTTTCACCGCGGTGCCCTGGCGGTCTCCAGCGCCGGCGGCTGCACGGCGTTGTTGCTGAACGAGGGGGTGTCCCGCTCGCCGGGGTTTGTTTTCCGCGACTTGGTCGAGACCGGGAAATTTCTCGCCTGGGCCCTGCCGCGGGAGGAGAAATTCCGGGAGATCGCCGAATCTACGACCCGCCACGGAAAGCTCGTGGACATCAACACCACGATCGAGGGCAACCATGTGTATCTGCGGTTCGACTACCATACCGGGGATGCCGCCGGTCAGAACATGGTGACCCTCGCCACGCAGGCGGTTTGCGATTACATCGCGGAGCATTCTCCGGTGCGTCCCGAGGCCATTTACGTGGAGGCGAACCTTTCCGGAGATAAAAAGGCGAGCAGCCAGTCCTTTCAGCATGTCCGCGGGAAGAAGGTGACCTGTGAGGTCGAGCTGAGCGGCGAAATCCTTCGGAAATCGTTCCGGGCCACCTCGGAGCAGATGGAGAATTACTGGAGGATGTCGGCAATGGGGGGCACCCTTTCGGGGACGATTGGGATCCAGGGTCATTACGCGAACGGGCTGGCCGCCCTCTTCATCGCCTGTGGTCAGGATGCCGCCTGCGTGGCGGAGGCGTCCGTGGGAATCACCCGGTTTGAGGCGAGAGGCGAAGCCCTCTACGCGACGGTGACTCTTCCCAATCTGATCGTCGGGACGGTCGGCGGCGGGACGGGTTTGCCAACCCAGCGGTCCTGCCTGGAGATTCTCGGCCTTTTCGGAGAGGGGAAGGCGCGTGCTTTCGCCGAGGTCTGCGCCGGAGTGGTTCTGGCGGGCGAACTCTCCATCATCGCCTCGCTGGCGACCGGTGGTTTCTCGCGTGCGCATGAGGTTTTGGCCCGTCTCCGGAAGAACCGGAAATCATGAGCAATCGTTGGTGGATTTACCAGAGGGAGCGGTTTCCGCTGGTCCGGCACGGGGTGCTGGTCCTGGCCTTCAGTTTGTCGGCGTTGACCTTTTCGCGCCTGCTGCGCGGCGAGGAGTCGTTTCCGCCGTGGTCCGGCACCCTCGTTGCCTTCGTGACCGCTCTCACCTTTTTCCTCCAACTGCGAATCGCCGACGAGTTCAAGGATATCGAGGAGGATACGCGCTACCGGCCCTACCGCGCGGTGCCCCGGGGGCTGGTCTCTCTCCGGGAGCTGGGCTGGATCTTCGTCGGTTGCGCGTTGGGGCAGTTTCTTCTGGCGCTCTGGCTCTATCCGCCGTTGATCGTCCTGCTGTTGGTGACCTGGATTTATCTCGCCGGGATGTGCAAGGAGTTCTTCGCCCGCGAGTGGCTCAAGGCCCGCCCGCTCATTTACCTCTGGAGCCACATGCTGATCATGCCCTTGGTCGATCTGTACATCACCTCGTGCGATTGGCTGGTCCACGGCTTGGATCGACCGCCGACGGGGATTCTCTGGTTTCTCGTGGTGAGTTTCTGCAACGGGGTTTTGCTCGAATTCGGACGGAAGATCCGTTGCGCCGGGGACGAGGAGGAAGGGGTCGAAACCTATACGGTTCTGTGGGGAATCGACCGGGCGGTGATCGCCTGGTTGCTCGCCCTGAGTGTGAATCTGGGGGCGGCTCTCATGGCGTCGGTTCAAACGGAGACCTTTCTCCCAACGGTGGTTTTGTTGTCGATCTTCTATGCGGTGGCCGTGGCGGTGGCCCTTGGCTTCCGGCGGAATCCGACCGGGGAGAAGGCCCGAAAGATCGAGGCGATTTCGGGAATCTGGACCCTGGCCATGTACCTGACCCTGGGACCCTTGGCTCTGTTGTATCATCAGTTGTGAGATTCGAAATTCTATCTGCCAGGGATGAACCCCTCCGGGAGCGGATGGGTGGCAAGGGGTGGGCGTTGGCGAGGTTGACGGCCGCCCGGTTCAACGTTCCGCCGTGGATCATTCTGCCGCCTCCGGAGATCGACGGCGAGGCCCTTCGGCGGTGCGCCCCGGAGAACTTTGATTGGCCGGAGGAGTTCCGGACCCGGATCGATGATCATCTTAAAGCGATCGCTTCCGACGGCGACCGCTTCGCCGTTCGGTCGTCCGCCGTGGAGGAGGACGGGGCAACCTCCTCGTTTGCAGGTCAGTTGGAGAGCTTTCTCGATGTTGAACACGGGGAGGTGCTGAGTCGGGTCTTCGAAGTGTGGCTCTCCGGTCTTTCCGAGCGGGTCGAGGTCTATCGCCGGGAACAGGGCATCGAAGGGGCGCCCCGCCCGCCCGCCGTCGTGGTTCAGAAAATGGTTCCGTCGGAGGTGGCCGGCGTGGCCTTCAGCGCCGATGTGGTGAGCGGCAGAGCGTCGGTGGCGGTGGTCAGCGCGGTGAAGGGCCTGGGGGAAGCTCTGGTGTCCGGGGAATCGGACGCGGATACCTGGCGGGTGAACCGCGGGGGGGTGGTCGAAGAATGGCAGGCCGCCGACGGCTCTGAAGAACCGCTTTTGACCGGGGATCAGGTGAAGGCCGTCGCGGATCTCGCGCGCGCCTGCGAACGGTTTTTCGGAAGTCCCCAGGATATCGAATGGGCGTGGGCGCGAGGGGAGTTGTTTCTCCTGCAATCGAGACCGATCACGACGCTCGCGCGCTTGGTGGATCCGGAGGGAGCCCTCCGGATCTGGGACAACAGCAACATCGCCGAGAGTTACGGAGGTGTCACGACTCCGCTGACGTTCTCGTTCGCCCATTACATCTACAAGGAGGTTTACCAACAGTTCTGCCGGATGATGCACGTGCCGGCCCGGGTGGTGGAGGATCACCGGTATCTCTTTTACGGGATGCTGGGCCTGGTCCGGGGGCGGGTTTATTACAATCTGATGTCCTGGTACGGGGCGTTGGCGCTTCTGCCGGGATTTCGCCTCAACCATCGCTTCATGGAGCAGATGATGGGGGTGAAAGAGGGGATGCCGGAGAGTGTTCTGCGGCAGTTCCATGATGACAGCCCCGGCGCGCGGGTGAAAGACGGTTTCCGTCTCGCCTGGGCCGTGGCGGGCCTGGTCAAAGCGCAGATTTTCCTGCCCCGGATGGTGAGGAAGTTTTATGCGGAGTTCGAAGAGGCGCTTCGGTTGACGGTTCCGCTCGAGGCAATGCGCGCCGATGAGCTGGCGGGCCATTTCCGCCATTTGGAGACGAGGTTGCTCAGTCGATGGAATGCCCCGCTGGTGAATGATTTCTTCGCCATGCTCTATTTCGGGGTCCTCCAGGGGATCGCGAAAAAATGGTGTGGGGACGAAGACGGCACATTGCCGAACGGTCTCCTGTGCGGCACCGGGAACATCATCAGTGCCGAGCCCGCCCGAAGGATTCACGGGATGGCGGTCCTGGCGCGATCACGGGAGGGTTTTGTTTCGACCCTGCTCGAGGCGAAAGTCGCCGAAATCGAATCCGCCCTGGAGGATTTCCCGGAGTTTGGCGCGCTCTATCAATCGTACCTGGACCGCTTTGCCGATCGGTGCCTCAACGAATTGAAACTGGAGAGTCCGACGCTGCGGGACGATCCGCTGCCGCTCTTCCGGACCATCGGCAGTTTGGCCCGGAGAATCGGGAGCGGGCATTCCGTCGATCGGAAGCCGGAGGTGCGGCTGCAACAGGAGGCCGAAAGCGAAACGGCGGACCGGTTGAAGGGCCGCCCCTTGCGGAAGTGGATTTTTCGTTATGTTCTCAAACGGGCCCGGCACCGGGTGGAGGGGCGGGAGAATCTCCGTTTTGAACGAACCCGGCTCTTCGGCCGGATTCGCGCGATCTTCATCGAACTCGGCAAACGCCTGGCCGCGGTGGATTCGTTGGATTCTTATCGCGACGTTTTTTATCTGGAGATCGAGGAGGTCCTGGGATTCGTCGAAGGCACGGCCACGACGACCAACCTGAAGGCGCTCGTTCGTTTGCGGAAGGAGGAGTTTGATCGGTTTGCGAACGAGGCCCCGCCGTCGGACCGATTCGAAACGCGGGGGTGGGTGAACGTCGGAAACCCGTTCCGGGCCCCCGCCGCCACCGCCGCGGACGGGGAAACCGGGCCGGTGGAAGGCTCGCTGAAGGGAATCGGATGTTGCCCCGGCGTGGCCAGGGGGAAGGCGCGGGTGATTCGGAATCCGACCGGGGCCGGGATCGGGGAGGGCGAGATCCTCGTCGCCGAGCAAACCGATCCGGGATGGATCATGCTGTTCCCGGGGGCATCGGGAGTGCTCGTGGAGCGGGGAAGTCTGCTCTCCCATTCGGCGATCGTCTCGCGGGAGTTGGGCATTCCCTCAATCGTGTCGCTGCGGGGGCTTTTGTCCTCGATTGAAACGGGGGATGAAATCGAGATGGACGGCTCCACCGGAGTGGTGCGGATCATAAGGAAGAGCGATGGGTAGGCTCGCCACCGAAGCCAGCGAAAAGGCGGATTTCTCGAAGATCCGCTATGCGCAGGTCTGGGAGGATGCGGACATTCTGGTCGAGGCCCTGGCCGTTCGCGACGACAGTGTCTGCCTGACCATCGCCTCGGCCGGGGACAATGCTCTGGCACTGCTGGCGCGGAATCCCCGCAAGGTGTACGCGGTCGATTTGAGCCCGGCGCAACTGCACTGCCTGGCCCTGCGGGTTGCCGCGTTCCGGTGCCTCTCGTATGACGAGGTGCTTGCGCTCATTGGTGTACACGCCTCGTCGTCCAGGGACCGCCTTTACCAAAGGTGCCGCGATTCCCTCGCGGAGGATGCGCGGCGATTCTGGGACGAACGCCCGTCGGAGATCGTGGCGGGATTCGGTTCCGTGGGAAAGTTCGAGCGCTATTTCACCCTGTTTCGAAAAAGGATCCTTCCGCTGGTGCATGGACGGAAGCGCGTCGAGGCGTTGTTGACACCGAAGGAACCCGGGGAGCGGAGGCGGTTTTACCGCGATCAGTGGAACAGCTGGAGATGGCGCCTGCTCTTCCGGGTCTTTTTCTCGCGTTTCATGATGGGGAAACTGGGCCGGGATCCGGCGTTTTTCCAGTATGTCGAAGGGAGCGTGGCGGATCGTATTTTGGAACGGACGGGGCATGCGCTCACGGAACTTCAGCCCGCGGAGAACCCCTATCTGCAATGGATCCTTCTCGGAGAGTTCGGAGAAGCGCTTCCCCTCTATCTGCGGGAGGAGAATTTTGAAAGAATTCGAAGCAACCTCGACCGTTTCGAATGGCGGCTCTCCTCGGTCGAGGATTTTACCTCGGAGATCCGCGAACCCACCATCGACGCCTGCAACCTCAGCGACATCTTCGAATACATGTCGGAGAAGAACACCCGCGATCTACTGGAGGAATTGCACCGGGTTTGCCGCCCCGGGGCCCGCCTGGCCTATTGGAACATGCTGGCGCCCCGTTCGCGGCCTCCGGAAATGGCAAGTCGGTTGCTGCCGCTGGATGAACTCGCCCGAAGATTGTTTCTCCAAGACAAGGCGTTCTTCTACAGTCGGTTCGTGGTCGAGGAGGTGTGTGAGTGATGGCTCCCTGGCTGGGAATTCTGCTGGTCGCGGTATCGCTCGGCGGCGTCCTGACCGGGCTCTTTCTGGCGGGGAGGATCTGGCGGATTCCGCCGGAGATCAGCCGGAAGACCGTTCACGTGGCCATGGGCCTGTGCTGCCTGAGCTTTCCGCTGGTTTTTCAATCATTTTGGCCGGTCCTCTTCCTTTGCGTGTCGTCTCTGGCCGCTTTGATCTGGATTCGCCTCAAGGGGGGAGGACTGCGCGCCGTTCTGCACGGTGTGAACCGTGTCTCCTGGGGCGAGATCTGTTTCCCCATCGCGGTGGCGCTGTTGTTCCGGCTGATGGAGGATCCCGTGCCGGATTACGTCGTGCCGTTGCTGATACTGACTCTCGCGGATGCGGTCGGGGCGATCGTGGGGATGCGATACGGCGCGTCTTCTTATACGACCGATGAAGGGACCAAGAGCTATGAAGGCTCCCTGGCGTTCTTCGTCGTCGCCTTTCTGAGCACGCACGTGCCCTTGCTGCTGTTCACCGAGATCAGTCGCGCCGACTGTCTGCTGATTGGAGTCCTGCTCGGGGTGCTGGTCATGATGTTGGAGGCCATCGCCTGGCGGGGGCTGGACAACCTGTTCATTCCCCTCGGCGCTTATTTGATGCTCCAGATCTATCCGGGGCTGGGTTCCGGGGAGTTGATGATCCGGCTGGCGGTGCTGCTCGCCATGATGATTCTCATCCGGGGCTTGCGCAAGTTTACTTACGCCCGGGATGGGACGCTGATCGCCGGAGTCCTGCTTCTCTACGTGATCTGGGTGGTGCGGGGTTTCGATTGGCTGTGGCCTCCCGCCGGGTTGCTGGTCGGCTACTGTTTTCTCTGTCCCCGGGCGTTTCGCAAGGAGCGACTGCGGCACGGACTGGCCGACCTCGGGGCGGTTGCCGGAATGGGTTTCGTCTGGCTCTTTCTCTCCGTGGGGTTCGAAAGCGAACGCTTCTACTGGGCCTACACGTACTCCTGGGCGGCGCAGTTGGCGATGATCGCCTGCGCCTACCTGCTCTGGAAGGTCCCGGGCCTCCGCCGGGGCCCGGGAATATCGTCGGCTGCTCTGTTCAGCGGTCTTCTTTTTCTGGCCCCCGTCCTTCCGCGGGGTGTTTGGCCGTCGGGACTGTTGATCATCGCCGGGCTTTTGGGTGCGGTATTGCTCGCGCTTGTCGCCTACTGGCAATTCGAGTGGGTTCGCCGCGGAGGGACCAACTCGCCGGGACGCCCGGCGAGGCAATTCACTTATGGAGCCATTGCCTCCTGCATCGGTTTGGTGTTTCTTGGAATGCAGCCATGAAAACCTTATCGGAATGCAGCAATCCCGGCCAATGGGCTTCGCTTTTGGAGAGTCGGGAGGTTTTCGGCATTTCCGCGACGGAATGGGATCGGTTGTCCCCGGATCAACACCTGGTCCTGCACGGGGAAAATCGATTGCTGGCCCGTTGTTCGGTATGGACGGACACCCTCCCGGAGTGGGAGGGGCAAACGCCGGGTGCGATCGGGCATTTCGAGGCGGTTGATGAAGAGAGCGGGAAGGAGGTTTTGGAGGCGGCCGTACGCTGGCTTCAAGCCCGTGGAAAGAGCCTCGTGGTGGGTCCGATCAATCGCAACACCTGGAATCCCTACCGGCTGGTCACGAAGAGCGACGGGCGACCGCCGTTCATCATGGAACCGAGCCATCCAAGCTTCTACCCGGACATCTGGAAGTCCATCGGGTTCGAGCCGGTGGCGAACTATCTGTCGGCGGAGGTGCCGTTGGAACTTCCCTATGATCCCCGGCTCGAGCGGGCGATCCGCCGCTTGCGGGGAGGAGGGGTTCGAATCCGCAATCTGGATACGAAGGATTACGAGAACGAGCTGAGACGCATCTACTCGGTTTCCTGTCGGGCTTTCGCGGGGAACTTCTTTTATACCGATATTGGAGAGGAGGATTTCCTAACCCTCTACGCGCCGTATCGGGGAAAATTGGATCCGGGGCTCGTTTTTTTAGCGGAAAAGGAGGGAGAGGTCGTCGGATTCTTGTTTGGGGTTCCGGATTTGTTGCGGGCGGCCCGGGGCGAAGCGGTCGATACCGTCGTTTATAAAACCGTCGCGACCCTGCCGAAACGCGAGCTGGCCGGCCTGGGGCTCTGGTTGAGTCACCGGGGCCATCGAGCGGCTGCGGATCTCGGTTATCGAAGGGTCATCCATGCCCTGATCACCTCGCAGAGTCGGTTGGGGGATCTGGAATGGGCGGATGTGGACGTCTTTCGGGAGTATAGCCTGTTTGCTAAAACCCATGGGCCATGAATCTCGCTCAGCTACTGGAAAAGAACGCCGTTGAGCGATCCGATCAGGATGC
>CAZDRT010000003.1:7040-40192 GCA_964507815.1 uncultured Puniceicoccaceae bacterium | reverse complement strand
CGGCGGGCAGCCCATCACGCCGCCTACTCAAAGATCGCCTGGGCGATGCGCGGGAGGCCTCTAGGAACAAACACCGAAATCGCTGTCCCTACGTCGCTCTGCGAGCTATGAAGGGCGCGGCGCGCTTCCGCTCCGACATTTTCGGAGGAATTTGGCCTCGACCTATCAAGTGAAACCCACTTTCATTTACGGATGAGTTTTTTATTTTGGAATCCGAATCCTTCCGAGCAACGTACCGCCCCAACTCCGGTTACGGTTTTGAGCGGTTTTCTGGGGGCCGGAAAAACGACCGTCCTCAACCACATCCTCTCCGCCTCCGGGTCGCAGAGGATTGCGGTGATCGTCAATGACCTCGGGGAAATCAATGTCGATGCCTCGTTGATCAAAAGCGCGGTCAAGAAGGCCGGAGGTGCGATCGCCGGGATGCTGGAGCTGCAAGGCGGATGCATTTGTTGTTCGATTCAGACGGATTTGCTGGACGCCCTGTTGGAACTGCACCAGCGCTACGCACCGGAACACATTTTGGTCGAAGCCACCGGGGTCGCCGAACCCAAGGCGATTCTTGAGACCCTATATTCCGGCAATTCGTTTGGACGACGGGGGACCGATTTCATTGAGCCTGCCAACATGGTCACCGTCCTCGACGGAGCGAACCTCGAACCCTATTTCCTGGCACCCGAGAACCGGGGAGAGAAACGCCGGACCCACCTTCTTCCCGGGGATCAACGCAAGCCGTTGCAGGAACTCCTAATGGAACAGGTGGAATGCGCCGACATTCTCCTGATCAACAAAACCGATGCCCTCCGCGAAGAGGATCGGGAGCGTTTCAAGAGCTACCTGAGGGGGGTCAACCAAAGTGCAGAGATATGGGAGAGCGCCTTCGGGGAGATCGATGTCGGGCAATTGATGGGGAAGCACCGGTTCGAAGAGGAACGGACCCTTGGGGGGGCGGTCTGGCGGGAGGCGATGCTGCAAAACGAAAAAGGCCGGCACTCCGGATGGAAGACCGGCGTGGAAAAGACGGAAAAGGATCCTTCGGAGACCACAGGCTCGCCCGGTGAGGGCATGAAACCGCCGCACGGCGCAGCCGAAACGGAACATGCCTGCCATCACCACGATCACGATCACCACCACGGGGACGGGCACGACCATGACCACGAACATCATCACGACCATGACCACGACCATCACCACGACCATGACCACGACCATCACCATCACAAGGACTACGGGCTGGAGACGTTTGTTTTTAATGCTCGGAAACCGGTGGGGGAGAGCAAATTTCTCAAAGTACTCCGTAGTGGACTCCCTGGTGTGATAAGGGCCAAGGGTTTCTACTGGACCGACCGCATGCCGGAGAGAGTCGGGCTCCTGTCCATCGCCGGTAAGATGGTGCGGACCGACTACCTTTCCGAGTGGTGGCACGCTCTGGTCGAGCAGGGGGAGGTGCGGTTTGAGGAACTTCCGGAGATCGTCCGCGAATCGTGGCTTCCGGTCTTCGGCGACCGACGGCAGGAGCTGGTCTTCATCGGGATCGATATGGATCGCGAGCGGATCGAACGGTCATTGACGGAGTGTTTGTCGGATGCTGTCCCTTATAGCCGGGTCGGATTCGGGGCGTCGCCGTAAACCGCCTTCGGATCGAAGGCTTTTGAATCCTCGACAAAGCGCAGGCGCACGGGTCCGTCGCTTTCCCCGATCGGCACTTCGCGGTAGAAACAGGAGCGATAGCCCACATGGCAGGAGGCCTCCTCCCCACCTGAGGACGGCTGGGTCAGCTCGACCTCGATCACCACGCAGTCCTGGTCGTCGTCGATGAGCAGGCGGCGAATCTGCTGAAACATCCCCGAGGACTCCCCTTTTTTCCAGAGTTTCCTGCGGGAGCGCGACCAGTAGTGAGCCAGCCCGGTTTCGATGGTCAGGGCGAGTGCCTCCGGGTTCATGAAGGCAAACATCAGCACCTCCCGCGTCTCGGCGTGCAGCGTCACGCAGGGGATCACCCCCTGCTCGTCAAACTTCGGCGCGAGGTGGTTCCCCTCCTCGACCTGCTCCACGCTCTCGCGCTTGGCAAATAGGGCTTGGATTGCTTTTTCTTCCATGCTTTTAGCCTTGCTGTCCCAGAAGCATCTGGCAAGGTATTTGAAAGCGACTTTCACAATTCATGAAGAACGGAGAAAAGGTTCTGCAACGGGTGCGGCAATGTATTGAGGCGAGTCCGCTGCGGATGACCCGCAAGCGGGAACGTCTGCTGGAAACACTCGTTTCCATCGACCGCCCCATCCCCGCCGCCGAACTCCGGGACCGCGCCGGTCTTCCCGCCAGCGACCTCGTCACGGTTTATCGCACGCTCGAAGCCTTTGAGGGAATCGGGATCATCCAGCGGATCCCGCTCGAGAACAGCGGCCACCTTTTCGAACTCACCGAGCCCAACGACCACCATCATCACTTCGTCTGCCGGGAATGCCACAAAACCGAACGCCTCGACCTCTGCCTCGCCGACGACCTGTCCAAGCAAGCCCGCAAGCTCGGTTTTACCGAGGTGACCCACCTGATGGAAGTTTACGGCTTGTGCGCGGACTGCCGCGAGTAGCCGGACCGGAGAGGAACGACGACAGTCGTTTCTACGAATCCGCCCAGTGATCTGCCGACACATGGGAATGTCTTTTCAGCCAAGCCGCATCGGGTTGGACGACTAAAGTCATCCAACTACGAAATCGCATGACTTTGGTCGTGCGATTCGGTCTCTTCCGTGGTCGCGGGGCTTGCCCCTCGATCCGAAGGGGGTAGTGGCCGCGGACACCACCGGACGAAAAGAAGTTTTGCGAAGACGGGTCCTCAGCCGCCGCATTGCGGGAACGGGAATGGAAAGCCAGCGAATAATTTCAGCGGCGCGGGAATCTTGCGGAAGTGCATCGGATCTCCCTTCCGACGTATCGCGGCGGCTGAGGACAGCCGCCCTCCCGCCGACGTATCGCGGCGGCTGAGGACCAGTCTTCGCGCCAGGATCTTTTGAAACTACTCCGAAAAACACATGCATTTCATCCTCCTGAAAGCAACCCTCTGGAGGCACTGCTTCGCCTTGGCACGGCAGCCGCCGTAGCCAAGGCTCACGCACGATTATCGGATAAATTTCGATATTGCTCCACGCACCTGTGGATACCCCTCGGGCGAGATGCGGATTTTCTTTGATTTCGGTCGCCCGATCCCGGATCATGCCGTTATTGAACACGGGAAAAATCCGTACCCCCCGAACGAAACCATGAGAAATTCTTCTTCCCAACGGCAAAGCCGCAGCGAATTCGTATTCCAACGGTTACAACAGAGGATTTTATCCTGGGAGTATCTTCCGGGACATCACCTGAAAGAGGATCAGATCTGCGCGGAGTTCAAGGTGAGCCGTATCCCCGTTCGCGAGGCCCTCAGCCGCCTCGGCCAGATTCACCTTGTCGAGCGGAAACCGAATTTCGGTTGTACCGTCAAGCGCTGGACCATCGAGGAACTGAACGAATTCTACGAGCTGCGCCTGGCCCTCGAGAGCTACGGAGTCGAGACCCTCGCCCGCGAGGGCGTGGCCGACGGGGCATTCACGGACCTTCAGGAAGAATGGCGAAAACACCGCGATTTTCCGGAAGAAAGTGTCGTTTCCGGAATAGACTGGAGCCGCCGGGACGAAAATTTCCACACCAGAATTTGCGAAATTCTGGGGAATCAACAGATCCTCTCCGCCCTTCGCGACGTAAACGCCCGTCTCCGCTTTCTCAGGGTCAAGGATATCAATTCCCCGGAACGGATTCGAATCAGCAGCAGTCAGCACCTCGCCATCCTCGACGCGATCCTTTCCGGCGATTCCGAAACGGCGAAACGAACGCTGCGGAAGAATGTTTATACCGGGAAGTCAAATGTTGAGTCCTCCCTCCGGGATATCTTGGTGGAAGCGTATTCGCAATAAACTGATCGGGCTTGGCGGTGCATCGCCGCTGAATACCGATGGCGTTGAAAAGGGAGGTTGATCCGGGCATTCCCTGTCGTCCGGTCGAGAAGAATCATCCGGCTGTGCGATAATCTCTCCAGGAACCGAAGTCCGTGATGTCCTCGGCTCCATCCACCGCACAGGATTCTCCGATAAAACCAATCTCTTCCCGCCCGTCCGCCAACCGGACCTTGCCCAGCCCCAAAGGCTTGCTGATTCCCTGGAGAAAAATCCCCAGATTCTTGAGAGGGAGGGACCAGACTTCCACCGCAATCTTCGCTCCGCCCCCGCTCTGACGCACCAGTGCCGGGCGGGCCGGAGATCCAGTCAAAGCGTAGAGGCGATAAACCGCATCGGTGACGGTTTCTTCGACGAACTCTCCGCCCAAACCGGTCAATTGATGATTGAGCGGCAGGCCCCGCATGTGCGCCCCGCAAACAACCACCGGAACCGTCTCCTCCGGGGATGGCTCCATCGACCGGGCCGGAGGAACGGGAGTGGAAACCGCTCCGGCGGCCAGACCGGTCCGGGCGTGAAACCGCTCTCCGATTTTCAGCAACTCGTAGTCGTGGAACGCGGGTGCGAAGAAGGTCACTCCATGTGGCAAGCCATCCCCACGCATTCCACAGGGAACGGCCAGCCCGGCGAGATCCATAAGGTTCATGAAATTGGTGTAATAGCCAAGGCGGCTGTTCAGCGTGACCGGATCCGCTTCGACCTCGCCAATGGTATAAACTGTCGGACAAGTGGGGCACATAACCGCGTCGAGTCCCTCCATGATGAGTTCCGCTTTCCGGCGAAGTTCCCGAACGCGGTACTGCGTCTTGAAATATTCGAGGGCCGAGTATTGGTTCCCCTTCTCGATGATGGAACGGGTCACGGGATGGAGAATCTCCGGTCGCTCCGCGAGAACATCTTCGAGGGCGATAAAACGCTCGGCGAGCCAAGGGCCTTCGTAAAGAAGCCGGGCCGTTTCGAGGAAGGGATCGAAATCGATCGGGACGACCCCGTAGCCGAGCGAGGTCAGATGATTGACCGCCTCGTCGAAAATCTTCGCAGTCGCCCGGTCGCCGAAAAACTCGAGTTGAGAGGGCCGGGGCACTCCCACCTTCTCTTTCGGCCTTTCAATCGCCGGCGGATGCATCCTCCGGGAATAGGGATCCTCCCCATCGAATTCCGCCGCAACATCGAAAACCGACCTGGCATCGGCACAGTTCAAGGCGAAAACCGATATGCAGTCCAGACTCCGGCAGGCCGGGATGAGGCCCCGGTTGCTGAAGACCCCGCGACTCGGCTTGAGACCGACCAAGTTGTTCAACGAGGCCGGAACCCGACCGGATCCCGCCGTATCCGTACCCAGCGAGAAGGACACCATCCCGGAAGCCACGGAAATCGCCGAGCCCGCGCTCGATCCACCGGGAATATAATCCGGGTTGAATGAATTGCCCGGAAATCCATACGGCGATCGCACGCCGACCAACCCGGTCGCAAACTGGTCCAGATTCGTCTTCCCGACCGGGATGGCCCCGGCATCGATCAAGCGTTGGATCACGAACGCCGACTCCGACGGGAAATAGCCGTATTCCTCGCAGGCGGCCGTGGTCCGCAATCCTTCGAGGTCGATGTTATCCTTGATCGCAAACGGGATCCCGTAGAGCGGCAGGTCCTCGATCTTCTTTTCCGAAAGTTTTTCCGCCAATTTCAGGCAGGACTCCCGGGTCGCCAACGAAATCCAGATCCGCGGATCCCCGGACTCGATGCGGTCGAAAACCTCATGAATAATCTCCGCAGGGGTGGATGATCCGCTCAGGTAGCGATCCCGCAGAGAGGAAAGGGTAAGATGAATTGAAGAATCTTCCATGGCTGCCGATTTTTAATGGGTTTTTACGAGCAGAAGCTGCTGGCCGGTTTTGACGCCGATCCCTTCTTCCGCGACAATTTTTGTCACTTCCCCTCCGGATATCGCCACAACATTTATCTCCATTTTCATGGCCTCCAAAATAAGAAGCGTCTCCCCGGCCTCCACCGTATCCCCTTCTTTCACCATGATCTTCCAGACGTTTCCGTTGATATGGCTGGTGACCGCCTCGTGCCCGACCGGCAATTCCACTTCCTCGGGCGGAGGGGCTTCCTCCCACGATTCATTGGCCGAAGCCTGACCGGCCTCCTCCCAACGCTGCCGTTCTTCTTCGAATGCCTTCCGCTGGGTCGCCTGGAAGGTCTCGATCGACTCCCGATTTTCCGCGATGAACTGATTGTATTTCCTGAGACTGAAATTCTCCCTCTCGATCTTGATCTCATACTCTCCCGAGTGAAAATCCCGGTGCGCCTCTACCAGCTCTTCTTCGGAAACCGGGAAGAAGCGGACCTGATCAAAGAATCGCAGGAGCCACGGCTTCTCCGGTTCGAAGGGGCCCGTTGATCGATACCGGTTCCAGATCGGGAGCGACTGTCCGACGAGCTGGTAGCCGCCGGGGCTGGCCATCCCATAGATACACATATAGACACCGCCGATCCCGACCGTTCCTTCCGCCGTCCAAGTTCGGGCGGGATTGTACTTCGTGGTCAGCAGGCGGTGGCGCGGATCCACCGGAACGGCAGCAGGCGCTCCGAGATAGACGTCTCCGAGACCCATGACGAGGTAGCTGGCGCTGAAGACGATCTTCTCGACCTCTTCGACCGAATCGAGGCCGTTAATCCTGCGGATAAATTCGATATTGCTCGGACACCAGGGAGCATCCTTGCGCACGGATTTCTCATACTTCCGCACCGCCATCTGCGTCATTTCATTGTTCCAACTCATGGGAAGATGCATGACGCGCGTGGGAATCTCCAACTCGTCGATCCCGGAAAGCTCCTTCTCTGCCCGAAGCAAGGCATCCATCAGCTGATCCAGCGTGAGTATGCGCGAGTCGTAGTGGATTTGCAGGGTGCGCACCCCGGGGGTCACGTCGATGATCCCCGGGAGCGTATTCTCCCGGATCCACTCCATGAGGGAGTGGACGCGGAAGCGCAGACTGATATCGAGAACGATCGGACCGTATTCGATGAGAAGATACTTGTCGCCACAGGGGCGATACGTCACCCGCACCGGATTCTCCTCTTCGGTCAACAATGCCTTGATACAGGAACCCCGCTCCGGGGAGGTGGTGACGAATGGGGCATGAAGGGCTCGATCCAACTTCGCGATGGACGTATCCTGATCCTGTTCGAGCGAGTTTGCTTCTTCCTGCGAGATCGGAACGAATTTTACCGTGTCCCCGGGACGAATCTGGCCCGCCATCCAAAGATCTGCCTGGACGATGGTCACCGCGCAGACAAATCCTCCAAGACTCGGGCCGTCCGGACCGAGAATGATGGGCATGTCTCCGGTAAAATTGACAGCTCCGATCGCATACGGATTGTCATGAACATTGGAAGGATGCAGCCCCGCCTCTCCCCCGTCTTTGCGAGCCCACTTCGGCTTCGTCGGAGCGATCAGCCGTATCCCCGTGCGGGCCGAGTTGTAGTGGACTTCGAATTTCGATTCGAGAAAGGCGTCGATATCCTCTTCGAGGAAAAAGTCGGGAGCCCCATGCGGACCGTAGGTTACACGAACGTCCCAGGAATTGGAATATTCGGGAATCGAGGACGGCTCGAGGGTCGGGCATTCGGCCGAATCGGTCGTGGCGTCCGAAAACAGGTGAAGCACATCCCCGGCGACCAGGGTCCGGCCCGCGTGTCCCCCGAACTGTCCCATGGCGAAGGTGGACTTGCTCCCGAGATAATCCGGCACATCAAATCCTCCGGCCACGGCGAGGTAGGTCCGGCATCCGACGTTGCCAACACTGCCCAGTTTCAAAATGCATCCGGCGTTTACCGGAAACGCTTTCCAGAGAGGCACGGGCATCCCGTCCAGCTCCGCCGACATATCCGCCCCCGCCAGGGCGACCACGGTCGACTGGTTAAACTTCAACGTAGGTCCGCTCAGGGTGATCTCGAGCGCGGCAGCCCCGGCCTCGTTGCCGACAAGGCGATTGGCGACACGGAAGGCCAACCCATCCATCGGGCCCGAGGGAGGAACTCCGATATCCCAGTATCCCAGGCGGCCCGGGTAGTCCTGGATGCTGGTCTGCGTTCCTGGGACGAGGACGTCAATCGCCGTCGTGTCGTAGGCGAAGGTCTTGAGGAAGGCGGTCGTGATCTTTCCTTCCACGAAGGTCTTGTCGTCGATGATACGGCGGAGGTATTCCAGGTTCAGTTCGATCCCATAGAGTCGGGTCTTGTCGATCGCGTCCCGCATCTTCGCAATGGCCTCGCTCCGGTCCTTCCCGAGCACGATGACCTTGGCCAGCAGCGGATCGTAGTGGGGAGTCACCTCGGTTCCGCGCGCCACCCAGGTGTCACAGCGAACGTCCTCCGGAAACGCGACTTCCGTCAACGTACCCGAAGACGGCTGATAATCCTTGCGCGGATCCTCGGCGTAAACACGCACCTGGATGGAATGTCCGCAAACCGGAACGGCCTCATGGTCGCCCGTAGGATCCTCGCCCCCTGCCAGTTTCAGCATCCACTCAACGAGATCCACGCCGGTCACCTCTTCGCTGACCCCGTGCTCAACTTGAAGACGGGTATTCACCTCCAGAAAATAAAAGTCTTCCGTATCGGCATTGACGAGAAACTCGACCGTTCCGGCCGACCGGTATCCGACCGAACTCGCCAGGCGGCGGGCCGAATCGGCCAAGGCCTGACGCAGCTCCGGAGAAATCCCCGGTGCCGGAGTTTCCTCGATCACCTTCTGATTCCGACGCTGGCTGGAACAATCGCGTTCACCCAGGGTGACGATCTTCCCCTCCCCGTTTCCAAAGATCTGCACCTCCACATGGCGGGCGCGGCTGACAAATTTTTCCAGATAGATTCCAGACTGACCGAAATTGGCTTTGCTCAAATGCTCGACTTCTTCGAAGGCCTTGGTCAAAGAGCCGGGCTCCTCGCAGACCCGCATCCCGATCCCGCCGCCACCGGCCACACTCTTCAGAATCACCGGGTAGCCGATGGAATCTCCGCGCGCCAAGGCTTCCTCTGCGGAAGCCAGCAAGCCCGTTCCGGGTAGCATCGGCACCGCACTCTTTTCCGCGAGTTCACGCGCCGTGTGCTTCAGCCCGAATTTTTCGATCTGTTCGGGAGTCGGCCCGATGAAGGCGATCCCCGCGTTCTCGCAGGCCTGGGCGAAATCGAGATTCTCGCTGAGCAATCCGTATCCCGGGTGAACGCCATCCGCCCCCGTTTTCCTGCAGATTTCGATAATCTTATCCGCCTTGAGATAACTTTCCGATACAGCCGCCGGGCCCAGGCAATACGTCTCGTCCGCCTCCAGGACATGGGGAGTGTGGCGATCCGCCTCGGAAAAAACCGCCACGGTCGGGATGTTAAGTTTCTTACAGGACTTCAGGACCCGGCAGGCGATCTCGCCGCGATTGGCTATCAACACTTTCTTCAACATAAACTTTCTACACTTGGAGGTGACTCTCTACAATTTCATCCGACAATTCGCCTATCGCGCCTTGAGCCACGACCATCCCCCGATCCATCACATAGAAGAAATCGCTGACGGCCCGGGCAAAATCCAGATACTGCTCCACCAGTAAAATACCCATTCGCCCCGACTCCCGGAGCATCTTGATGGTGTCCTCGATCTGGTCGATGATGGACGGCTGGATGCCCTCCGTCGGTTCGTCGAGGACGAGCAATTTCGGACAAGTCAGCAGAGCGCGGGCGATGGCCAACTGCTGCTGCTGGCCTCCACTCAGCACGCCGCCCTTGCGCTTGAGCATATCCTTGATCACCGGAAAGAGTTCGTAAACAAAGTCCAACTGCTCCCGCGCTTTATCACCGTGAACGATGATCGCCGTCTGGAGATTCTCCCAGACCGTCAAGGTCGGGAAAATGTGGCGACCCTGCGGGACATAGGCCAAGCCAAGACGGGCACGCTTCTCCGGTGTAAAACCGTTAATCGCTGCGCCATCGAGCAGAACCTCGCCCTCGGTCGAATCGACGAACCCATAAATCGCTTTCAGCGTGGTAGTCTTCCCCACCCCGTTGCGCCCCATCAGGGAAACGACCTTGCCGAGTGGCACCTCGATGTCGATTCCCCGGATGATGATCGACTGATCGTAGTAGGCTTTCAGGCCCCGGGCCTCGAGAACCAGACTACTTTGAGCTTCTTTCCTTTTCGCTTCCATGAGTCGCCTTACTTTTCGTGTTGCCGGCCCAAATACACCTCGACCACCTTCGGATCGGACTGGACGTGATCGATACTGCCCTCCCGCAGGATGGACCCCTGGTGAAGTACCGTCACCTTGGAGGCGATCTGCCGGACAAAGACCATATCATGCTCGATAACGATCAGGCTGTGCGCTCCCGCCAGGCTGAGTAGCAGCTCACCCGTGCGCTCGGTCTCCTCATCGGTCATTCCCGCGGCGGGCTCATCGACCAGCAGGAGTGCGGGATCCTGTGCCAGGAGCATGCCGATTTCCAACCATTGCTTCTGCCCGTGGGAGAGCGATCCGGCGACCAACCGCTTCCTGTCCGTCATCCGGATCGTTTCGAGGATCTCGTCGATCCTCTCCCGGTCGGCCGGGGATTCCCGGTAAAAGAGCGTCGCGAAGACGCCCCGATTCCGGTTCAGGGACATCAGCAGGTTGTCGTAAACCGTGTGATCGGAATAGACCGAGGGAGTCTGGAACTTGCGGCTGATTCCCAACCGGTTGATCTGGTGCTCCCGCATCTTCGTCAATGATTGCCCTTCACCGGGGCCGAATTCGATCGTCCCGCTGTCCGGCCGAATGCGGCCCGTAACCAAATCGAGAAAGGTACTCTTCCCGGCCCCATTGGGTCCGATGATCGTCCGAAGCTCTCCTTTGTCGATGTAGAGGTTCAGGTCGTTGATCACCTTGAAGCCGTCGAAACTCTTGTTGAGCCCTTCGCAGGTCAGGATGAACTCCTTCTTGTTGGCTCCCTTTTCGGTGGTCGACATGGATATAAAATCAATAACTTATGGACTTCAGGCCGCGCCGCGGGCTTCCCGTTTTTCGAACCAGTGGCGAATCTTCCGGTAGCGGTCCTTGAACTGCTCGGGGAGACCCGCGATGCCGTTGGGCATGAAGAGGACGACGAAGACGAAGAGCGACCCGAGAATGATCAGCCAGTAATCCGGATAATGATACGTGCTGTAGCTCTTCAGCCAATTCACGAAGATCGCTCCGATCACCGGACCGAGAATGGTGGCCCGCCCGCCGACGGCGACCCAGACCACGATCTCCAACGACTTGCTCGGGCGCATCTCCTCCGGATTGATGATGCCGACCTGCGGCACGTAGAGCGCTCCGACGATCCCAGCCATGACCGCCGCCACCACGAAGATCGCCAGTTTGAAAGTGGTGGTCGAGTAACCGGAGAAACGCACCCGGTTCTCACTGTCGCGGATCGCCCGCTGAATTTTCCCGAATTTGGTCCGCGTGAGCCACCAGATGAAGAAAAGGCAGAGACACAGGTAGACCGCCGTGAAGAGGTAGAGGCCGCGTTGCGTCGCGGGTTCGAAGATCCTATGTCCGAGAATCGTCTTAAAATCGGTAAACCCGTTGTTCCCTCCGAAGGTGAAGCTGTTCTGGAAAAACAGCAGGCAGGCCGCGTAGGTCAGCGCCTGGGTGATGATCGCGAAATAGACTCCTTTGATCCGCGCCCGAAAGCAGAGGAAGCCGAAGAGCCCGGCCACGATCCCCGGCACGAGGAGCACCGCCAGGACGGCGAAACCGAAGCTATTGAACGGCACCCAGTGCGCCGGCAGCTCTTTGTAGCCGAGAAAGACCATGAAGTCGGGCAGACTGCTTTTGTAGGACCCCTGGTCTCCGATCATCAGCATCAAGTGCATCCCGAGCGCATACCCGCCGAGCGCGAAGAAGAGCCCCTGCCCCAGACACAGCAGACCCGTATATCCCCACAACAGGTTGAGGGAAACCGCCAGCACCGCATAGCAGAGGTACTTGCCCCAGAGATTCAGTTGGTAATCGCTGACAAAGAAGAAGTACTCCTCCGAACCGAAGACGTTGAGCATCGGCATCACCACCACGAGAATCAGCGATACGATGATGATCCCGGCTAGTGAACGTTGGCTTTCGCTGATCTTGAGCATGAAATGTGCGAACTCGTTGGGTGATTAATCCAAGTTACGACTCTTCGAGGGGAAGAGGCCTCCGGGCTTCCACTGGAGGAAGAGAATGATAGCGCCGAGTACGAATATGCGGCCCATCACGGGCCCGAGTAGCGGCTGCAAGGCCTGGTCGGTGATCCCGATCCCCAAAGCGGAGATCACGGTGCCGATGATGTTGCCCACTCCTCCGGCCACCACCACCATGAAGCTGTCCACGATGTAGCTTTGGCCGAGATTGGAACCGACGCTGCCGATCTGTGAAAGGAACACCCCGGCCAGCCCGGCCAAGCCCGAGCCAAAGGCGAAGGTCATCATCCGCACACGGTTGATGCGGATGCCCATCGCCGCCGCCATCTGCGGATCCTGCATCACCGCCCGAATCGAGAGCCCGAACGGTGTCCGCGACATCAGCAGCCAGGTCCCGAAGACGATCAGTATCGCAAATCCGATAACAAAGATGCGGTTAAAGCCAAAGGTGATGTCAAGAATCTCCACGTTTCCCAGCAACCAGGAGGGAGACCGCACCTGTCGGTTGGCCGCCCCGAAGACCAGACGAAACCCCTGCTGAAGGATGAGCGAGACGCCCCAGGTCGCCAGCAGCGATTCCAGCGGGCGTTTGTAGAGAAACTGGATCACCGAACGCTCCAGCACCAGCCCGCACAGGGCGGCCACGATAAAGGAAAACGGGATCGCAAAGAGAAAGTAGGTTTCCAGCGCGAAGGTGGACTCCGAGAAGACGGTGTAGAAGATTTGCTGGCTGATGTAGGCGGAATACGCCCCAATGGCGATCATCTCGCCGTGGGCCATGTTGATCACCCCCATCAAGCCGAAGGTTATCGCCAGCCCCAGAGCTACGATCAGCAACACCGCACCGAGACTCAGCCCGCGAAAACAGGTGCCGATGAAATCGGTCCAGGCGATGTAGCTCTCGATCGAGGCGATGGCCGCGTTCAGCTCCGCCATTTCCGCCGGGGTAAACTCATAGGTCGAAGTTCCATCGTCCAGGTGGAACTTGAGATTTTTCAACGCGTGCAGACCGGCGACCGAGTTCACCTCTTTCAATGTTTGAATCGCCTCCAGTTTCTCCTCCTTCGATCCGTGGGCGAGCATTGAAACCGCAATGCCCTCGGTAATCGCTTCGACGACGATAGGCTCCGTTTCCTTGTCGCGGAGTTCGCGCAGTTTGGGCAGGATGTCCCTGTCCTGCTGCAGACCCAGTTTCAGGGCCGCATCGGCCCGGTCACGGATGTTCGGAGTGCTGAGAGCCAGCAGATCGACGGTCATGGTGAACACCCGGCGGGTCTTGCGGTCGGGCAGCGCCATCTCGAGTGCTGACGGATCAATGACGAGTGGGTTTCCGGCTGCGTCGGCGATCATTTCGCCATCGATCACACGAGAGTAGATGACTGGTTCGCCCTCGGTTGCGGGCTTTTGGACGAGGACCGGGATCGGCTCCGGTTCCCCGTCGATTTGATAAAGATAGATGTCTCCCCGCTTCCAAAATTCAAGGAAGTCCGGCACCATCGGTGCGGCTGTGCCGGAGAGACTTTCAACTAGAGCGATTTGCTCTTTCCCATCGCTGAGGATGGCTGCCACCAGGATTTCCCGCGCCTGTACTTCATCCGCCCGCAGGTCGGATACCAGCCCAAACAGAACCAGCAACAATACGAGTCTGGAGATTGGGTTCATGGTGGCACGGATTCTCATCACTGTGGTGGGAATAGGTGGGATGGATGGGTTTCGATCGTAAAAAAAAAAGGCCCCACGGAGGGGAGAAGGCCGCTGCTCCGACTCCCCTCTCATGGAACCTTCCGGATTATCTACATCCGATTATTTAACCAACTGATACTAGTTAAATTTACTCCGCCGAGAAGGTGCCCTTCAGGAAAGGTTCACCATAGACTTGGTCGAAGGATTCGATCACTTCAAACTGACCATTGGGAAGCGTCTCACCAATGTAAACGTTCTTGGTCAGGTGATGATTTTCCTGGGTGGTGACCGTGCCGCCGGGGCCGTCAAAGGAGATACCGCTCTCGAGAGCCGCTACCACCTTGTCCACGTCGAAGCTGCCTGCCTTTTCGACCGCTTTCTTCCAGAGGTAAACCCCGTTGTAAGAAAGGACCATCGGGCTACACGTCACGCGACCGTTGCGCTCGATACCATCGACATCGGTCGTTTGCAGCCACTCCTGGAAGTTAGCCACAAACTCCTCGTTCTCGGGAGTGTCGAGCGACATAAAGTAGGTCCAGCAACCCAGTTGCCCCACAAGATCCTTGGCCGGAAGGCTGCGGAACTCGTCCTCCGACAGGCTGAAGGAAACCACCGGAACTTCTTCGGCGGTCAGACCCGCGGCGGCATACTCTTTGAAGAAGGCCACATTGGAATCACCGTTGATGGTGTTGATGACCGCCGCATCGCCACTCGCCGCGAACTTCCTGATGTCGGCCATGATCTGCTGGAAGTCGGTGTGACCAAACGGGGTATAGGTCCCCGCCGAGATGACTTCCCCATCGGCATCCGTGCGGAAGCCGCCCCCAATGTTGCGCAGAGGCACTCCCTTGGAGAGGAGATACTCCAGCAGCACGAGGTTGGTGGTCTGCGGATAGACATAATCGGTGCCGATCAGGTAGAACTTGTCACGACCTTCTTCGAGGAGGAAGTCAACGGCGGGAATCGCCTGCTGGTTAACCGCTTCCGCCGTGTAGAAGATGTTGGGTGACATCTCTTCCCCTTCGTATTGAACCGGATAGAAGAGAAGACCGTCTTCTTCCTCGAAGACCGGGAGGACCGACTTGCGGCTGACCGAAGTCCAGCAACCGAAAGTCACGGCCACCTTGTCCTGGACCAGCAGCTGTTTCGCCTTTTCGGCAAAGAGCGGCCAGTCCGAGGCCCCGTCAACGACGATCGGCTCGATCTGTTTGCCGAGAACCCCGCCGTCGGCGTTGATCTCATCGATCACAAACAGAAGCACGTCGCGCAATGAGGTTTCACTGATCGCCATGGTCCCACTTAGAGAGTGGAGAATGCCGACTTTCACAGTGTCGTCGTCTTGCGCCTGGGCTTGAAAGCCCGTCAGAGTTCCGGCGGCCAATAGCACGCCCGCACGGAGACTGCGTAGAATATTTCCAAGTGATTTTTTCATATTTTCCAGGTTGGATTAGGTTGTGTTTGGTTGGTTGGTTTCCGATTCGCCACGACAGGCGGATCGGGGGTGAGTCAGAGTATCCGCTCTCAGAAGTCCAGTCCGATGCCGATGTTACCGGTAAGGAAATTTTCGTCCGGGTTGCCGGGAACGGTGTCGTCAGGCGTGTAGTAGTAGTAAATACCCCCATGCACATTCCAGGCACCGTAGGCTTCGGAGATAAAGGACAGCGGGAAGGCGAATTCGGGTCCGACCGAGATGTAGGTCAGGCCCGCGTCCCCACCGTGGAAGTCATCGGTATTGAAGGCGACGTTGGCGCCGAGCGAGACATCGAGACTATCGAAGGAAGTCCCCTCGGAGACTCCGAGCACGAAAACCGACCCGGTCTCCTGATCCCCGTTCCCGTCAACGCGACTGTGGATGACCAACGTCGGGTTGAGCACCGTGGCGTAGCCGATCATCACATCGAGGATACGCTCCGCATCGCCGGCATAGATCCATTCCTGGTAGGTAACTTCGAAACTCCAGTCGCCCGAGGCATACCCCAGGCCGAACCAAAGATCCACCTCCTGTATGTCGTCCCCGATTCCGGACTCGGCGAGGTCGTTGATATCGAACCAGATCCCCGTAAACGCGTAGAATTCGTCGGTGAGGGCCATGGTCAGCGACAGGGAGGGATTGAAGAGAAAATCCGCATCCGAACCGGTGCCCCAGACATCCGCACCGTATGAAATAAAGTGCGTGTTCACGTCCAGGCTCAGCGAGCCGCTGATCGCCGAACCCACCGCGGGCTCTTCGACCGGAGGAGTCTCCGCCAAGGCCTCATCGCCCGTCATTTCAGAGGTTTGCGCCGAGAGTGAAACCGCTCCACCGAGTAAAAGGGAGAGCGCCGACCATTTCTGAAGCCTTTCGGCTGATTGTTTAGTCTTCATTTTTCGTTCTATTGCTTTGTTTGTGTCGTGTGAATGAGCCCGAACGGGCTCGTGGAAATCGTAAACTCCATACATGATTGTATATAATACCGAATAGCATATTGCATGCCAATCTACCAGGGAAAGAACGAGATCCTCAAGGATTCGCGGAAAAACCATCCACAGGGAAAATCCCGCGGGTTTTCGTGCGCCCCCGCATCCTGCGGAGTTCCCGGGCGGTGCGGGGGAGATGGGGGGCGGGCTCCTCCGGAAAAACGATCAGAAATCAGCCCCGGTCGATCCCGGGGAAGCCAGGCAAGCGGTCCCAGATCAGCACCTCGACGGGAGTGGGATTATAGGCATTGCAGGGATTGTTCAGCTGGGGGCAATTGGAGATAAGGGCGATCACCGGGCAGGCGGCCACCATCTCGACGTAGCGGCCCGGAGCGGAAATTCCATCGGCGAAGTCCAGATCGCCTTCCGGCGTGACCGGAACATTCATGAAAAAATTGATGTTGCAGGTCAGGTCCCGCTTGTCCATCGGCGGGTTCCACCCCTGCACCGCCCGCAGGAAGCTATCCCGGCACGCATGCATGTGCTCCTTATCGTGTGCATAGCGCATGGTGTTGCTCTCTCGGGAACAAGCTCCACCGAGCGTGTCATGGAGCCCACAGGTGTCGGCGACAATCCTCAGGAGTTCCGTTCCGCGGGTCGAAAGAAGCCGTGTACCCGTTGTCAGATAAAGAGCCTGCTGCCCCATGATCGTATCATTGGCACTGTAGCGGTCGTCGGGATCCCCGGCGTTGTAGAACAGGGTATCCGCTGCCTGGTTGCCTTCCAAATCCACAATGCGGAAGGTCTGCCCCTTTTCAATCCGGTGCATCCAGTAATCTCCCGCGCGTATCGTGTGCCGGTAGATCGCGTCTTCCGGCTGTAGTTGGCTTTCCGTCAAGGCTTTCATGATTCAGAACCGCAGGAGGTTGTAGGTTTCGGTGTTTTCAAACGCCCGTCCGTTCTCCGGACGGACGAGCCGGGACGGATCGGAATCCGCCACCGGATCGCTGCGAAAGACTTCGATCCTGATCGGCCCGGGGGCGTAGGACGCATTCGGGTCGAGCGGGTGTTGGCAGGTGTTCAGCACCACGAGAACATCCATCTCGAAACGCAGGGTGACGACGGCACCGGCCGTTGAATGGCCGCGCACATACGAGAGTCGGCCGGATTCGTCCGGAACCACCTTGCTGAACCAGTTGAGATTAGGGATCAGGTCCCGCTCCCCGAGACCCCATTTCCCCAGTTCGACCAGGAACAGATCGCGCCCGGCGCGGTGCCATCCGTTTCGCGCCTCCTGGAAATCCTTGCGCCCGTATTTCTCCTCGACCATTTCCGGCCGGGTTGTTCCGCAGACGGTGTCGTGCCAACCCAAATCGTCTTTCACAACCGAAGCGAGAATCCGGCCCATGTCCGAGTGCAGGCAATAGGGTGCCCGCAGGTGGAAAATCTTCTGCCCCTTGAGTGTGTCGGGCATGTTGTAGCGCTCGGTCTTTTCCAAGGCGTTATAGAGCAGCATGCCCACATTGGCACCCCCTTCGAGATCGGTCATTCGCAAGGACTTGCCCCGGCCGATCACCTTCGACCACATCCTGCCGCCACCGAGTTCGCATTCGTAGAGGATATCTTTTGACTCGTTCATCTCTTTTCCGTCGGAACGGTCACACCACCGGCACCATGCGGGCCAGGCAATCTTTTTTTTCAACCCGCGGCGCGGGTGTACACAGTAGAGCGGGCTTGCCCTCGATCCGAAGGCCGCGCGGTTCCGGAAAACGCCGAACCTTTCCGGACCGATATCAGGCCTACGGAACACCGTCCTCATTCGACCTCGTCCCCGTCGCCCACCATGCGTGCGACAGGCAGATCATCCCGCCCGGCCATCCCCTTCGGATGAATCAATTCCTCCAGCCGTTTTTTCGTTGCCAGGAACTCCGCTGAAATAAACTGGTCCGGATTCCGCGGACGCGGAACCGGCACCTCAATCACCTCGCTCACCTCCCCGGGATTCGCCTTGAGAACAAGGATCCGGTCCGACAGATAAACGGCCTCATCCAGATCGTGGGTGACGAACATGATGGTCACATCCACATTCTTCCAGATCCGCAAAAGATAAGCCTGCATCTGCCCGCGCGTCTGCGCGTCGAGAGCCCCGAAAGGCTCGTCCATGAAAAGAATGCCCGGACGGTTCGCCAGAGCCCGGGCGATCGCCACCCGCTGTTTCATGCCCCCCGAAAGCTGACACGGATAGGAATCCTCGAACCCGCCCAGACCGACGATATTGATCCAGGACCGGGCTTCCGACTCGACCGCCGTCCCGGAGCGGCCCGACATTTCGAGCCCGAACATGACATTCTTCTTGACCGTTCGCCAGGGGAAGAGCGTATAGCCCTGGAACACCATCCCCCGGTCGCTTCCCGGCCCGGTCACCCTCTTCCCCTCCAAGAGCGCCTCGCCGCCGGTGGGAAAATCGAGACCGGCGAGCATCCGGATGAGTGTGGACTTCCCGCACCCCGAAGGCCCGATCACCGTGACAAACTCCCGGTGATGAATGCTGAAATCAATCTCCTTCAACGCGGTGATGGGGCCTTTCGATGTCTCGAACATTTTCGACAAGCCCCGGATCTCCATCTTCACCCTGCGGGAGTGAAGTTTTCGAAACCGCTCCGCGACCTCGGGACTTTGTTCCCGGTAACTGGGCAATTGCAGTTCTGGCATGGTTGGCTCCGGTTCGCTGGTTCAACCTTTCGAGACGAACAGCCCCTTTTCCGGCGGTCCCGGGTCATAGCATTTCCGGTCGGCGAGCCAGAAGAGCCACCGAAAGATCCACGGGGGCTTCTTGCCGGCGTGCTCCGGATCCCAGGGGAAAAGGAGCGGTCGGAGACTCGCGGCGATTTGGTCGGTGACGTACCCTGTCAGACCAATGACAATAATCGTCGGATAGACACTGTCAAAATTGCGAAACCGACCCTGCGTCTCGATGAACTCCGTAAGCCCCGACTTGGTTCCGATCAATTCGGCGATCACCAGCCAGGTCCAAGACCACCCGAGGAGAATCCGGAGGTCGTTGAAGAGCTTGGGCAGGACCCCCGGAACAATCACCCGCAGCATCATCTGTCTGCTTTTCGCGCCCAGTGTCTGGGCCGCCTCCAGAAGTGACCGGTCCAGCGTCCTCGTTGTATTCGAAACAACCAGGACCATCTGAAAAAAGGTGCCGAGAAAAACGAGGCCCACCTTTGGAGCATCGTAAACCGACAGAACCGCGACCAGAACGGTCCCGAAAGCCGGTGCCGGCAGGTACCGGAAAAAGTCGGTGAACGGTTCAATCAGCTTGGCGAAAAAATCGTAGGTCCCTCCGAGAACGCCCAGCGGAATCCCGAACAGACAGGACAACAGGAAACCGCTGAAAACAATCTTCAGCGAATGCGCGTAGCGCTCGGGCATGCTCGGTTTGCCCGGATCCCGCCTGTGGGTCCAATCGTACCACCCGGTCTCGATTACCTTGTGGGGCGGGGGTACGTAGGCCGGGTTCGACGGCTTCCCCTGCGGAATCAGGCTACGCAGGGCCTCCGATGGAATCGCCGCCGGGTCGTAGGTTTGGCCGGTCCCACCGAGGATCTCCCAGTTTTCCTTCACGATTTCCCGGTTCTCTTCCGAGAGAGGAACCCGCGCGGGCGTTTTTTCTCCCCGGGCGATCTCACCCCACAGCCGGAGGATCGCTTCGTCGTTGGTGGCTTCGTGGCGCTCGAGCCAACCCTCGGGGATCGCCACGGAGGTCAGATGCCGCAGCACCTTCTTGTTGGTCCGTTTCGACACCTCGATGGGAGTTCCCGCCGCCCGTGCCTCCAGGATTCTCCGGTTCTGCGCCCGCACGGCCCCGGCGAAATCCTCGAACGCGAAATCGTTCCCGCTCTCCTTGTAGCGGGGAAGCCGATCCCCCGCCGAGTAAACCGTGGCGACATCGCTCCGGTCGGCGGACACGGTAACCACCATGTCCGGGTGCCAGACAAACGGCAGGTAACTGACCGCGCACCAAACCAAAATAGGTAAAAGGAAGGAACAGAGGGTCAGGAGAACCCGGCGTTGCGGCGACAACGGCCTGCGGATCGCAAGCCATGGCTCTTTCTTCGACATGACCGGGCTTGATCCAAGCTCAATTACGGTGGGAAATGCGTGGAGGAAAAGCCAACAACATCCCCCTCCCTCCGGCGAACACGACAAAGAGCCTGTGCGGGCATGCGCCCTCCACCCCCTAGTCCGCCGTAGTTTCCGCGTATTCCCGGGTCAGGCTCGGATCCAGATATTGATCCGCATTCAACGGTTCCTCGTAAACACCGAATTTCACATTGAACCCATCCACGAACTCCGTCGAACCGTACACACTGCCCAACCCATCGGCATCCGCCCACCGGTCCAGCGCTTCTTCCAGAGGGAGAATATACGTACCGGTGAACAGAGGCTCATATTCGGCGGGCGAAAGACTCACGCGGGCCGAGAGGATCTCCAGCGCCTCATCGATATTGTCCTCATCTTTGATGTAATCGACGATCCGATACCAAACCCGCACCACCTTCATCCAATCACTGCGGCGGGTCTCGAGCGACTCCGGAGAGACAAAAAGCAGGTCGTAAATGATGCCGGGGCTGTCGGCGGACGAATAGACCCGCGTCGATCCGGGAGTTTGTCTCAGGGCCTCTCCCGAATTCGGCTGCCAGGCTCCGATCGCCGCAACCTCCCCGGAGGCCAGAACCTGCGGGGTCTCATTCGTCGGCGTGTTCACGAGAATCACATCACCGGCGTTCATTCCATGATCCGAAAGTGCTTTCAGAAGAAGAAGATGGCAGACGAAGCCCTCTTCCACGCCGACTCTCTTTCCCTTCAGGTCCGCGATCTCCGAAATCCCGGGCCCGCCGACAATCATGTCATTGCCGTTGGAAAAGTCGTTCAGGATGATGCCGACCGATGACTTGCCGGTCGCTCCCGTCACCAGAGCGTCGCCGTTGGTCATGCAGACCGCATCCACCTGACCGGCGACATAGGCATCCATCGAGGCCACATAGTCGAACCAAAGAAATTCCACATCCACGCCCGCTTCGGCGAACCAACCCTTCCGGATGCCGATCTCCCAGGCCACCCAGCCCGGCCAATCACTGTAAGCGATTTTGAGAGGATCTTCGCCGCGGACGGACGAGATGCCGACAAGGCCCGCGAGGATCGCGAGACCGGTCCGGGTGATAAGTCGAATCGAATTACTATTCATGGCTCCTTTCATGGTTTAATTGTATAGAATATTAAATACTTTACCCAAAACTCGTTAGCACATACCATGCCATGCTTTCACCCAAAGGCACGAGGCCGGAGGTTTCGGGTGCAACCACAAGTGAGTGGAGCGAATGGAAGGGATTCTTGATCGACCCACAATCCGTGCTGGATTCGAAAATCGCACGATTTCAACGGATGTCTCCCCGCACTGGTGGTCAAAACCGGTCGTTTCTGGCGGCGGGACCGCCATCTCCCCTTCGCAAACGGAAGCTGAAAGAGCACCACAAAGGGGAGCCGGACAACCTCTCCGACCCCCCTCTTTGGGAACCACCCGGATGAGTTCGTTCATCCGGGTTCGAAACAAACCATTCTGATTGACTGATTCCGCTGGTTCTGTCGTTCGACAAGACCAACAAATTCGTTTGGATGATCCGAAGAATGTACTCCTAAAAGTCCAGTCCGATACCGATGTTACCGGTAAGGAAATTTTCGTCCGGGTTGCCGGGAACGGTGTCGTCAGGCGTGTAGTAGTAGTAAATACCCCCATGCACATTCCAGGCACCGTAGGCTTCGGAGATAAAGGACAGCGGGAAGGCGAATTCGGGTCCGACCGAGATGTAGGTCAGGCCCGCGTCCCCACCGTGGAAGTCATCGGTATTGAAGGCGACGTTGGCGCCGAGCGAGACATCGAGACTATCGAAGGAAGTCCCCTCGGAGACTCCGAGCACGAAAACCGACCCGGTCTCCTGATCCCCGTTCCCGTCAACGCGACTGTGGATGACCAACGTCGGGTTGAGCACCGTGGCGTAGCCGATCATCACATCGAGGATACGCTCCGCATCGCCGGCATAGATCCATTCCTGGTAGGTAACTTCGAAACTCCAGTCGCCCGAGGCATACCCCAGGCCGAACCAAAGATCCACCTCCTGTATGTCGTCCCCGATTCCGGACTCGGCGAGGTCGTTGATATCGAACCAGATCCCCGTAAACGCGTAGAATTCGTCGGTGAGGGCCATGGTCAGCGACAGGGAGGGATTGAAGAGAAAATCCGCATCCGAACCGGTTGCCCAAACATCCGCACCGTATGATATAAAGTGCGTGTTCACGTCCAGGCTCAGCGAGCCGCTGATCGCCGAGCCCACCGCGGGCTCTTCCACCGGAGGAGTTTCCGCCAGGGCCTCGTCGCCCGTCATTTCAGAGGTTTGCGCCGAGATTGAAACCGCTCCACCGAGTAAAAGGGAGAGCGCCGACCATTTGCGAAGCCTTTCGGCCGATTGTGTGGTTTTCATATTGGTTTTCATTTTTCTGATTTTCATGTGTTGTTGTTTTGTGTGTGAGATTGATGTTTCGCTGTTGTAAGCATCATCAGGAAGCAACCGCCGGGGCGGACTCAAAAGGACTTCCGTCGGGTCGCCTCTGCTGAAGACGCGCTACAGACGGTCCACCACCGGAGCCGCACCCGCTCGGCAAAGCCACAGAGGGAGCCACTTATCGTGGCTCCCCCGCGGTCTTGCGCAATCCGGCCACTGGATGCACCTTGGTCTATGTGGCCTAGCTTTTCGGCAACGGGCCGAGTTTCACCCCCTCCGGATAGTATTTCCAGCCGTCACGGATTTTAATGTCGCTGTCCCACGGCAACTTGTATTCTCCGTTTGCGAGATCCCTGACCCAATTCAGGTAGTTCTCCCTTCCTCCGCCAGGATGTCCCACATACCCGCGGCACCCGACATTGAAGATGTTGTTCTCAAGCGCCCAATTTTCGCGAGCCTTGTCAACGAGCCGGGGAAATAACTCGGCTGTTACGATTTCCCAGGGGTTGCGGTGCCCCTGCTGCAGAACATTGCCATCGTAGTTGCAGACCGTGCCTTCCCCGAAGTAGTAAAAGACCCCGTCGTAACCGGCAAGATTCACCGAAATCGTGTACATCAGGTTATGCCATGCGTTGGTTTTGTTCGTCCAAATCCACTGATCATTGACCTGCGTCGAGTAGCCCGAGATTCGGATATAGACATTGGCTCCGTTGTAGGCCGCCTCCCGGGCGAGTTCCGGGAACATCCCGTCGTGACAGATGCAAACAGCGAGTTTCGACCCTTTCGGACCATCGCAAACCGGCATTCCGTAGTTTCCGGGAGACCACGGCTCGATGGGGACCCACGGCTGCAGCTTCCGGTAGTGCAACACGATTTCGCCGTCGCTGTTGATGATGATCGCCGTATTGAACGGAGGCAGGGAAGGATCGTCATTCTGCTCCATCAGAGAGAAGACCCCCCACACCTTGCTATCCACACACGCCTTCTTGAATCGATCAATTTCAGGACTATCGATCCTCAGGAGCATTTCGTCATAGGTCCAAATGGAGGTATTCAGACCTTGGGTGCTGTACTCCGGAAATACGACCAGATCCAGGTCCGGATAACCGGCCTTCGTCGTGCCGACCGCTTTGCATATTTGATCCACCTGCGTTTGTATGTCTTCCGGTCCTTTGATGACCGGCACCGGGTACTGAATCATTGCGACCAGCAATGCTTCATCCCAGGCACTTACACTTCCTGTGCTTCCCATGATATTTTCCTTTGTTTTTGGTTTTAGTTTTGGTTATTCGAAGCCACCACCGTGGCAGCTTCAAAAGATGAAATTCATGATCTAAACCGATAAGAATTTTTTGATCCCCTCCTCGTCCACATCGGCCCGGGGAGTGGAATGAACAATGGCCCCCCCTTCCATCACAAGAAACCGGTCGCAGGCATCCAGCGCGAAGGAAAGCACCTGTTCGGCGACCAGAATCGAAATCCCCTTTTGATCGCGCACTTCCTTCAATGTCCGGGCCATGTCCTGGATAATCGATGGCTGGATTCCTTCGGTCGGCTCATCAAGGAGCAGGACTTTCGGCTCGGTAACCAGTGCCCGCGCGATCGCAAGCTGCTGCTGCTGGCCCCCGGAAAGATTTCCTCCCATGCGCTTGCCCATTTCCCCGAGTACCGGAAACAGGTCATAAATGTAGTCCGGAACCTTCCGCAGTTTCGAAACATCCATACCCGCCCGGATGTTCTCCGTCACCGTCATTCGCGGGTAAATCATCCGCCCCTGTGGCACATAGGCCAGGCCCTGCCGAACCCGCTTGTGACTGGGCAGGCCCGATAGTTCGGTCCCTCCCAGCGTTATACTCCCCCCCTGGTTCGGCAAGATACCAATGATGGACTTGAAAAGCGTGGTCTTCCCCATCCCGTTGCGACCCATGACCGCGAGGATCTCTCCATCGCCCAGTTCCAGATCGAGTCCTCCAATCACCTTCGTCTCCCCGTAGCTGACTTGTAGATTTTTCACACTAAGCATAATTCCTCCATTAAAGACAGTTGCCGCAATCAGTGTCCGAGATAAACTTCCTGCACCTGCGGATCATTCCGCACCTGGTCCATCGTTCCCTCCTTGATAATCTTCCCGAGGTGCAACACAGTCACCTTGGAAGCGATTGTTTCGACAAAGCCCATGTCGTGCTCGATTATAATCACGGAATGCTTCTGGGTGACTCTTTTCAGGAGCGCCGCCGTCGCCTCCCGCTCTTTCGGAGTCATTCCCGCGACCGGTTCGTCGAGCATGATCAACTCGGTATTCTGGATCAGGAGCATACCGATCTCGAGCCACTGCTTCTGCCCGTGGCTGAGCAGCTCCCCCGGCGTATCAAGCTTATCGCCGAGGAAAACCTCGTCGGCGACACCCTTGATCCTGGCGACAATCTCATCGGTGCGTTGAAAGCGAAGCGAGCCCCAGACCGTGCGCCCCCAAGGGTAGGAAATCTCTAGATTTTCGAAAACCGTCAGGTTGTCGTAGATCGAGGGGGTCTGGAACTTGCGGATCACCCCTTTGCGTGCGATCTCGTGCTCCCGCATCCGGGTCAGTTCGATATTCTTGTACTTGATACTCCCCGCGGTCGCCTTCGTTTTGCCACTGATCAGGTCGAGAACCGTTGTCTTTCCCGCGCCGTTCGGCCCGATGATGACCCGCAATTCGCCCTTGTCGATGTACAAGGTCAGGTCGTCCACCGCCTTGAAACCGTCGAAACTGACGGTCAGATTTTCGATGGAGAGGAGAAAATCCGTATTACTCGACATTTGCGCCTCCTGTTCCCGGTTCTTCGATTGTTTTCATATTCTCGGGTTGAGCCCGCTTCTTCCCGGCCAACCGCAAGGCCAGGGGTCTCAACCAATCCTGGTACAATCCGGCCAATCCCCTCGGAAGGAAAAGGACCACGGCGATAAAGATACCTCCGTAAAAGAACAACCACAGTGTCGGATAAGCTTCGGAAAAGACAGTCTGCGCTCCATTTACTATCAATGCTCCGTAAACAGCCCCGAGCAAACTCAGTCGTCCGCCCACTGCGGTGAAGATCACCATATCAATGGAGGGCACGACTCCGATCAGGTTCGGGGACATGAATCCAACCTGAAGCGTGAAAAGCGCACCCCCGATTGAGGTGATGACACTCGCGAAACAGAAAATAAATACCCTGAAGGCGGTGATGTTGTAGCCGGAGAACCGGACCCTCGCCTCCTTATCCCGTTGGGCGACAAGGACACGGCCCAGCCGCGTGCTCATCACAAGCCGGGAACCGAGAATGCAGAGCAGGAGCACGACCGCACAAACAAAATACAGAATCGTCTGCGCGCTTTCGCTTCGTATATCCCAGCCCGACAAAGTCTTCAAATCGGTAATCCCGTTGATTCCCCCAAAGTAGCCTTGATTCCCGACAATAAAATACCACATGCAGGCAACCATCGACTGGGTGAGAATCGCGAAGACCACTCCGCTCACCCGGCCCTTGAAGTAAAAGAAGCTCATGATGAAGGAAACAAGAACCGGCAGGATCAGAATCAACGCCAGTGTCGCCGGAAAGCTCTTGAAGGGATACCAGAACCACGGCAGTTCGGTGACCTGATTCCAATCCATGAAATCCGGAATTCCCGGGGTCGTCTGGATCGATGTAAACTCCGGACTCGACGCCTCGAGCTTCAGGAACATCGCCATGCAGTATCCACCGATCCCAAAGAACATTCCCTGCCCGAGACTCAGAATTCCGGCCTGCCCCCAGCACAGGACAAGACCCAGCGCCGCGAAGGCGTAGCAAAGATACTTGCCCGTCATATTAAGCCGGAATGATCCCATAATCAGAGGAAAAATCACCAGGAGCAGAACCGCCAGGACGACAAACCCCAGAAGGCCCTCGCGATTCTGGAAGAGTCGATAGTAAAAGCCCTGAATCCCTTTCTTTGCTGCGTAATTGGTTTCCATGTGTGAATCGTGGTTGGAATGAACGGCTTATTGGCGGGTTTTGTCGGCGAACAAACCCTTCGTGAAATACATTAGAGTCACGAAAATGACGATATAGACCCACACTTTGGCGATGGACCCCGACATAAAAAATTCGAGTATCGATGAAAGGAGGGCGATGAAGCCGGCGGAAATGAACAGTCCGACGAGGCTGCCCAGTCCTCCCACAACCAGCACGAGGAATGAATCGACGATATAGTCGGTCCCGGCCGAAGGAGACGTGGAGGCGATTGTCGTAAAGAAGGCCCCGGCGATTCCCGAAATCCCGCAGGCGATTCCGAAAGTGATCCGATCGGTCATTTTGGTGGGAATGCCGAGAGCGCCCGTCATTTCCCGGTTTTGAGTCGTTGCCCGCATCCGCAGGCCCATGCGGGTTTTTTTCGTGTAGAGGATAAGCCCCACGGTGAGACAAATTGTGAGAATCAGCAGAATGATTCCACTGATCGGAATAAAAATGGTGTCAGTGGGCATCCAAGCACCCAGAAGCCATTCCGGCAGATCTGCGCTCATTTCCCGGGCCCCGAAAAAGGTCCGGTAACTCTGTTGCATCAGGAGACTGAGACCCCAGGTGGCGAGGAGCGTGTCCAACGGCCGGGTGTAGAGCCGACTGACCAAAAGCCACTCCACGATGTAGCCAACCACAAATGCGACCGCGAAGGCCAACGGAATGACCAGGAAAACATAGTAGTTTTCCAGAGCCGGCATGGTTTTTACAACGAACTTTGAAAAGAGGCACATCGTGTAGGAACCCAGCACCAGAAATTCGGCATGCGCCATGTTGATGACACCCATTTGCCCGAAGATCAGATACAACCCCATACCCATCAGAGCAAAAATACAAAGCAGACTCACTCCGCTGAACGACTGCATAACGACAATCGACCATATTTCCTGTGCTGTATAATCTCCCATGATTTTGATTTTGAATTTGAAAGGGAGGTTGTGCGCCGCGCCAAAAAGGAATCGGCGCACAACCATGGTTCATTTTTCAGCTCGATTTCCCGCGAAGCCTCACTGGTATCCTTCGGGGAACGGGTCAGGTTCGATCAGATCCTCGGAAATCGCGATTACTTCGAATTGACCGTCTTTCTTGATCTTGCCGATTTTCGCCCGACTCCACAGGTGCTGGTTTTCATCGTGGATGCGGACATAGCCTTCCGGTGCGTCGGCGAATTCGATACCACCGTGCGCCTCATGGATCTTGTCGATGTCGAAACTGCCCGCTTTCTCGACGGCGAACTTCCAGAGCCACGGGCCCAGGTAGGCGGCTTGCGTCACATCTCCGATCACCGAGTCCTCGCCCCACTCTTCCTTGAAAGCCTTGACGAATTCCTGGTTATTCTCATTCTCCAGCGACTGGAAATACTTCATGCAGGAATAAAACCCTTCGGCGTTTTCCCCTCCGATCCCCAGAAGCTCGTCTTCGGTCGTCGATATGGTCAAAAGGTCAAATTTGTCGGAAGTAATTCCGGCCGCTTTCAACTGTTTGTACCACGCGACATTACTGCCACCGACAACAATGCTGTAGATCAAGTCGGGCTTTTTGAGCCGGATTTTGCTGATCAAAGAGCGAAAGTTGGTGTGTCCCAGCGGATAGTAATCTTCCCCGACCACCCTGCAGGACGGATCCTTTTTCTTCAGGTAGCGCTCGATGTGATTGCGGGCGATCTTGTTCGAGGTGCGTGGCCAGATGTAGTCGGACCCGACGAGATAGAAGGTCCGCGCCCCGAGGTTTTCGTACGCCCAGTCCAGGCCCCAGATGATTTGCTGGGTCGCTTCCTGTCCGGTGTAAACGACATTTTTGGAAGCCTCCAGCCCCTCGTAGAACGTCGGGTAGTACAACATGTTGTTTTCACTCTCGAAGATCGGCAGGACGGCTTTCCGGGACGCCGAAGTCCAGCACCCGAAGACACAGGCGACTTTGTCGTTGACGATCAGCTTCTTCGCCTTTTCGGCGAAGGTCGGCCAATCACTGGCGCCGTCCTCCTGGATGACCACGATCTGGCGGCCCAGGACACCTCCCTGCTCATTGATCTGCTTGATCGCGAGACGTTCGGCCTCGACGGACCCGGTTTCACTGATGGCCATGGTTCCCGAAATCGAGTGCAACTGGCCCACGGTAACCGTGTCGTCCGTCACCGCCAACCCGGTCGTGTTGACCTCATCGGTCGGATACTTCTCGTTGGCATACGTGCCGCTCAGTCCTACCGCGCAGATCGCGCAGAGGGCTAGCATTTTTCGTTTCTTGTTTTCTGTTTTTCTCATTGTGTTTGTGTTTTGTTCTTGTTGTGAAAAGCGGTGCCATAAAGCCGTTCCGCTTCTTCGTAGAAATCCATTCGGAAAAGGCTCCGAATCTCATCGGTTCCGGGTTCCATCGGCTCCGGAGAGAGTCCATTGCGATTGATCTCCCGCAAAACCCATCTCGCCTTGGCCTCGGTTGGGGCACTGGCGTTGTTTCTTCGAAAGACGATGGCGTCCGTGGCGACCGACCGCACCCCCGTCCCTCGTTCGAACGGTCCTGTCAAGGCGTTCATCAAAGCCTCGGTGCTCACATCAAAATAGTTGGGCGCGGAAAGCATGTCGGCGAGTTCACTCCGGTTCTCCGGCTTGTCGCAATACTCTGCCGCTGCGATCAGGGCCGCAATCAGCGCGATGTGCTCGTCATGGCGTTCCTTGGCCAGATCTTCATGGACGAGAAGCACTTTCTCGGGATGCATCCGGTCCACTTCCTCCGAGAGCGCCGCGCACCAGCAGTCTCCCCCGATCAAACCCACCGAACTCCACGGCTCTCCCGCGCAGTAACCGTCTATGTGCCCCTGCATGAGACATTGGAACGCCTGTGGCGGCGGAATCACGACCAATTGTACGTCCTTGTCCGGATCGATTCCCCCGAGGCGCAGCCATTTGCGCAACAGGTAGTTCTGCGTCGAAAATTTGAGGACCACCCCGAATCGGAGGATCCGCTTCCCCCGCTTCGCATCGATCACTTTCTTCAGACTCCAGGGATCCCGCACGCCCAAATCCCATAATTCGTGTGAGAACGAGATCGCACTTCCATTGTGGGAAATCATGAGACCGGTGAGACACGGCACACGCTCTCCCCCGATTCCAAGACCAAGCTCGAAGATCATGCTTGCGTGCGCGTGCGAGGCATCCAGTTCCCGGTGCCTCATCCGCTCGCGGACGGTAGCCCACCCGACTTCGCGGGATAGGTCCACCTTCAGACCGATGCGTTCAAACAGGCCCAGCTCCTTCGCGGCAATCAGCGGAGCGCAATCCGTCATGGGCACGAATCCGATCTTCAGGGCACGGCTGGAGGTTCCAACGGGGAAAGACCTGGACTTCCCCGCCTGTCGTGACCTTCGACTCTTTTCCGCAACTTTCATGCCCAACCAATTAGCATGCCAGTTGCCAATCCCGTGCTCTCGACGACTCGTTAGGGTGAAAGGTATTCAACAGTATGTGTTGGGGAATTTGACAATCGAGGGCGGTTTCCTGACTCCCTTCGACGGACAAAGGGATTATCCGGCAACGGAAAGCGGGCGGAACGTCGTCCTCTTTTTCGCGGTCAGGCAGGATTCCTGCTAATCGCCCGTCATGCATGACCCACTGGACGCACGGCAACTGGTCAATTTCTGCGAAATCGCGAATGTCGGGAGCATGCGCGCGGCCGCCAGGAACCTCAACCTGACCACTTCGGCGGTCAGCCACTCGCTGAAGCGGCTGGAGGAGGAGCTGGGCTGCCAGCTTTTCACACGAGACACACGGAAACTATCCCTTACATACGCGGGGCAACGCTTGCTCTCGCAGGCGGACGAGCTGCTGGGCGGCTTAACGAAGGTGCGTCACCTCGTCAGTGAATGGGCGGATTTCGGGGAGAAAATTCTCCGCATCGGGGCCACCTCCGCCGCCTGCCAATACATTATCCCGGTTGCGCTGCGCGAACTTAAGGAGAGCTTTCCCGGGGTCAGCATCCAAATCCAGCAGGGAACCAGCTATCAAATGGTCAACGCCATTCAGGAGAACAAAGTCGATATTGCCATTTTCCCCTCCCACCGACTCTCCCAGTGGAGCAATTCAACGCTGATCGGAACCGACACTCTGCATTTCATCGTGAATCCACTCCACCCCTGGGCCAAGGTCGGCAAATCGGATCTGGCGAACATAAACGCGGAACGGGTCATCGTAGCGGACAGCCAGGGATACACCTACGACCTGATCAACGACTACTTTCACAGCTACAAAGTCACTCTGACACCCTTTATCGAAATCTCGAACGAGGAGGTGGTCAAGAAGCTCGTTGAACTCGACATTGGAATCGGCATTCTACCCAAGTGGGTGATCAAAAACGAAGAACAGGCGTCCAGCCTCCGGGCCTTTCCGCTGGGACGCCGTCAATTGAAACGCCACTGGATCGTCGCCCACCCGGAAAACAAGGAACTGAACTTTGTCGAAAGCATTTTCACCGGATTGGCCCGAAACGTGGCTCAAAGCCTTTTCAGCAATACCGTCCACTGAACCGTCGAAAATGCAGCCAAGGAACTTTCTCACCGGAAGCCCTTGGCCATCGGAATCTTTATGCCGCGCCGCGGGAAAGTCGGTTTGTCCCAATCCACGTCGTTGGTTTCATCAGTTCGGAGATCCCGGGCTTGGAGAGGAACGACGACAGTCGTTTCTACGAATCCGCCGAAAAGTCGCGCTTCCGCCCCGGGACGTTCAGTCCACTGGCCATTCATCGGGAGCGATAGAACCTACAACACTAAAGCTTGTCCCAGTGGGCTCCAGCACGAATCCAATCCCTTGTGGTTCCGGATAAATTCCGGTGACCGCTTCAAATGTCATTTACATCCGCAGTCAGTTGATCGGCGTAATCTTTCTCTGTTTGAGCATGTCGGAAATAGACGATGTGACCGCCTTATTCGGAGGCTTCCTCGAGCTGGCCGTTCAAATACTGATGAACGCTGATGGACACCGATAATTTCAGCTGAAAATTCGTTTCCATTCTAACTTTTGCTGTTTGAATCAAGGATGTAGCCCAATTGAAGTTCACTCCCGCTGAGACCATGATCTAGTGAGTTCGGTAGAGACGACTGCCGTCGTTCCTCTCGCTCTCCGGCGGGCTTGCCGCGCAGGGCTTGGATCCGGATGCAATCCGGGGAATGGGACACACCAACCAATCAGGGACGCGCCACAATTTCCATCGTTTCGTCGCCCATGGCGATGCCGTAGAGACCTGCCGCGGCGATTGCCTTGCGGATCGGGGCGGGCAGCGACCAGGAGGCAAAGATGGGGATCTGCTCCGAGTCGGCGTATTCCGGATAGAAATCGGCGAAATCTTTCAGACTATTGAGAAATTCGGGGATGTGGGCTTTGGTCGGCGTGGACTTGACCTCGACGATGATGACCTTGCCTGCGGCGGCGCAGACCACGTCGTATTCGCATTCCCGTGGTTTTCCCCGGCGACTCATCCGCCGGGCACGGATCAAAAGGTCGGTGCGCTCGCCCATCCCGAATTCGTCACGGGCAAAGCGGGGGATGTTGGGCGCAACCACATCTTCCACAGTCGTCCCGAGCTTGTTGGCCAAATCGCCCCAGGCTTTGTTCATCCGCTTGCGATCCAGACGGCTTTCTTCAATTTCATTTTTCACCCAGTCCTTGAATTCGGCCATCTCGGTTTTGAAATCGGACATCTCATTCTTGAACCCGCCCATTTCGTCCTTGAACCCGCCCATTTCGTCCTTGAATACGCGCATCTCGTCCTTGAATTCGGACATCTCCTCTTTGAATTCTGCCATCTCCTTCGAGAGGGTCAGCAGTGACATCTCCGTGCGCATTTGCGCATGGGCGACCTCGGCCATCATACTTTCGAGGCGATCGACACGTTCGGCGGTCTGTAACATGGGAGTGAGTTTGATGAATTCGGGCGAAGAAGCAAGACTGTTCGCCTGAATCGCAGCGGGTGTTGGCCTCCGCCTAGAGGGGCAACGAGGGGGGAACGTGGTTGGATGGCTTGCCGTCCAATCCCCAGCGGTGGTCGGGAACGGCCCGGTGGTGTGCGTAACCAACTGGACCTCCGGTCGAGGGGCAAGCCCACTCTACTACGGGGGGAACGTGGTCGGATGGCTTGCCGTCCGATCCCCAGCGGTGGTCGGGAACGGCTCGGTGGTGTGCGAAGCCGACTTGGCCTCCGGTCGAGGGGCAAGCCCACTCTACCACGGGGGGGAACGTGGTCGGATGGCTTGCCGTCCGATCCCCAGCGGTGGTCGGGAACGGCTCGGTGGTGTGCGAAGCCGACTTGGCCTCCGG
>CAZDRT010000003.1:0-6940 GCA_964507815.1 uncultured Puniceicoccaceae bacterium | reverse complement strand
TCCGATCCCCAGCGGTGGTCGGGAACGGGCCGGCGGTGCGCGTAACCAACTGGACATCCGGTCGAGGGGCAAGCCCACTCTACTACGGGGGAAATCTCGGGCTTGGAGAGGAACGACGACAGTCGTTTCTACGATTCCGCGCAGAAGGTCGAGGGCTCGCCCCGCATGGGCCGGATTGGGGTCGAGACAACCGATCACCACCCTCCGAATGCCACCACTTCTTCAGAGACCATTTGCGCGAGAGCAATCGCCCTGCGCATGAAAGTGCGGTCACTTGCGGATACGGTTGACGACGACATCGGACCAGGCCTGCGGAGATGGGACGGGATCGTGTCCCTCGCCGCCCCACGGGTGGCAGCGGAGGATGCGGCGGGTGGAAAGCCAGAGGCCTTTAACGGCACCGTGGATTTTAACCGCCTCAATCGCGTAGGCGGAGCAACTGGGATAGTAGCGACAGCCGCTTCCGGGACCGCTGATGAGGTGAAGCACGGGTGAAACCGTCCACTGATAAAGGCGTAGCAGGCCAATGACGACGAGTCTGCCGGGCGAGGCTTTCATTTCACCCCCACCATAGCCGCCAGTTCGTAACCCGCTTCGCTATCGCGCACTTCCCATCCTCGCTCGCGCAGTTCATCGCGCAGGGCGTCGGCCTCCTGCCATCGGCGGGCGGCCCGCGCTTCCTGCCGACGGCGGGCCAGTTCTTCGACCTCGGCCGGAACGGGCTCGTCGTTGTTGTCGGGAAACGCCGTGGGAGCGAGTCCGAACAGATCGAGGATCCGCGCCAGGTCACGTCGAACCGGCAGCGGCAAGCCGTCGTGTGCGGCATCTTTCAGGGCACTGTTCAGGGCTCCGAGAGCCTTTGGCGTGTTCAAGTCGTCGCAGAGCCCTTCAAGGACCGGCCCGAAGGCGGCCGTTTCCAAGGCGGACAGGCAGGCCTCGTTTTCCGGCGGCAGTTCCACCCCTTCCAGATGCTTGAGGATCCGCCGCCACCCGCTTTCCGCGCCGGCGAGGGATTCCCAGGTAAAGTTCAGCGGTTGCCGGTAGTGACCGGAGAGCAAGAGGTAGCGGAGCGCGGCCGGGGAAAACCCGCGGCCCAGGACATCGTCCAGCACATACAGATTGCCCAGCGACTTGCTCATCTTCTCGCCCTCGACCCGGAGGTGGGCGACGTGGAACCAATGCCGGGCGAAGGGCCTACCGGTCGCGGACTCGCTCTGCGCAATCTCGTTCTCGTGGTGCGGGAAAATGAGATCCACCCCGCCGGAGTGAAGATCAAACGACTCGCCGAGGTAGCGCATGCTCATGGCGCTGCACTCGATGTGCCAGCCCGGTCGCCCGGGTCCCCAGGGGCTGTCCCAGCGGTTCGGGCCATCTTCGGGTTTCCACGCCTTCCAGAGGGCGAAATCCCGCCAAGACTCCTTACCGTATTCGTCGGCATCAACCAAACGCTCGCTGGCATTCTGGCGGATGTCCGCCTGACGCAGGCCCGATAGTTTGCCGTAGTCCGGAAACGATTCGATGCGGAAATAAACGCTGCCGTTCTCCGCCCGGTAGGCGTGTCCCTTTTCAACCAATCGTGCGATTAGTTGGATCTGATCGGGGATGTGCTCCACCGCCGACGGTTCGCGGTGGGGCGGGAGGATGTTCAGGGCTTCGCAATCGTGGGCGAACTTCGACCGCCAGTTCTCGGTGAATTCGTCGAGCGGCAAGTCGGCCTGCTGCGATTCGCGGATGGTCTTGTCGTCCACATCGGTGATGTTGCGGACATGGCAGGTCTCCACCCCGAGAAACTCGACCGTCCGGCGAAACAGATCCTGCAGCACAAAGGTGCGCAGGTTACCGATGTGGGCGGGCCCGTAAACCGTCGGACCGCAGCAGTAGAAACGCAGGGTGCGCCCGTCCATCGGCTGGACGGGCTCCAGCTCGCGGGTTAGGGTGTTGTGGAGGAGAAGTTGCACGGATGGATTCATCATCAATTAGCTACACGAAGAGCAAGTTATATGCAACGCCCAACCCGGTCAATTACAGGTCGTAGGGCTCGCGCTTGCGCGATGCCGCCGAACGCAGGTCGTAGGGCTCGCGCTTGCGCGATGCCGCCGAACGCCGGGAACATAGGGCCGGACCCCTACGCGGCACGCCGCAAGCGGCGGCCCTACGTCTCTTTTCGAGCATCGATCAAAATTGCACCCGCCTTACTGCTCCAGTGGACGGGGGACAGCCTAAAGACTGGACACCGAACGGGAGGTAGCGGTTTGCGGAGTCAACATTCTCCCGAGAAAAGTCCTTCCCCGCAATTGGATCGACGGCACAGGAGGAAATTGCGTGTGTGTCCGATCACCCACTTGTCTTTGTGCCGCCGACAGCCGCTCGCCATCGCCAGGGCCGTCGTTGGGATGACCAAAAGCAACATCCAATCTTTCGCTTTCAAAAGTGGTCGGGTGGCCTTGGCCCCCGATCCGTTGCGGCCAATTCGAGGCCGGAAAAGATCGGACGGCAAGCCCTGGCATTTGTACACAAGTCTCTCTAATTCTATTCAACGAGAAAGGGCCACCTGTTTTCTGCTCCCCCCCGGGGCGGCACGCGCGCCATTCGACAAGCTCATGATCCATGACAAGCACGCGGCCCTACGAAAAGATGAATCCGGCTAAAAGAATTGTAGGGCCTCGTGCTTGCGCGATGGGTGCAAATCGAACGGGAGCGGCACGCCGCAAGCGGCGGCCCTACGAAAAGAAATCCGCCCCCAAAAATGGTAGGGCCGCGTGCTTGCGCGCGTGCCGCGATGTTTACGGGGAGGATAGCGCATTCTTTCGGTTGTAGGGCCGCGTGCTTGCGCGCGTGCCGCTATGGCTTGAAGAAATCCACGATAGGTCCATTTCACCCCTTATGAATGCAGCTGATTCTGTATTTTAGCCGCTTCATTGCTTGGAATCTTTCGGCGACCAGCCGCTCAGGGAAGGTGATTCGCCCAACCGAGGAGCAGCCGAACCGCCGCGGTGATGAAATGGCCTGCCAGCATGTAGGCATCTTACTCAATCTCCGCGGCGATCGGTGGGGCTTGTGTCATCCACTCTGGAAATGGATCTTCGAGATCGCGCCAGGCTCTTTCCCCTTTTGCCATCCATTTGTGCAAGCGAGCGGGATGGAACGGACGGCGGGCACGGTAAACGAAATTGCTGATTCCGTATTCCTCGGTCTCCGAAACCGGCTCGTCGTGAATCAGTTTCAACCAGTCGGGCATTTGCTCCGCGGAGTGGAGTTCGAATTTCCCGGTATTGAGAATGGCCCGCGGCTCGACTACTCCGTGCCGGGTCTCGATCAGTTCCGCGCGACTGTTGATCGCCTTGATTCCCGAGAGGATTCGCGCACGTTCGGCCTCGTCCACCGCATCGATCTTATTCAGCAGGATTACATCCGCGAATTCGACCTGATCCACGAGCAGATCGACAATGCTCCGCTCGTCCTCCGGCCCGACCTCTTGGCCGCGATCTTTTAATTTCTCGGGCGAACCGCATTCACGATGACGGCTACCCGCAATCCCTCCCGGTTGCCAAGGATGTGGTTGAGAACGGTGGTCTTCCCCGCTCCGAGGAAGCCGGAAAGAACGGTGACCGGAAGTTTCTTTTTTCGGAATTTCATGTGAGTGATTTTTATGGAGTGAATTTTCGGAATCGTCGGAATTTATCCCAAAGACAAAACAAGAGCGCCGCCCCAGGCGATCAGCAGCGAGAAGAGGACGGCAAAGGCAGCCTGCCGCCCGACCATCTTTAAGGCAAATCCCGGGCGCATTTCCCGCACGACGGTCAACACGGTGACGAGGCAGGGCAGCAGCACTCCCGCCAGGTAAACTGCCGTGAGGACCTGGACCGAGGAATCGACGGGCACCTTGAGCGAACCCCACTCCCCGTCTAAGAGTCCGATGGCGAGGCCATCCTTGCGGACGGACCCAAGCACGACCGCGAGGGCCGCCTCGGCCGGAAGATTGAAGGCCGCCATGACCGGGGCGAGGAGGCGCGTGAGCCAGGCGAGCACCCCTGACCATTGCAGCAACCCGGCAAGCACACAGATGCCAATGAAGATCGGGAGTGCCATGACGGCGAAGTCGCGAAGGCTCTGGACCATCTCCCGCAGGACGGCCTTCCCTTGGGGCAGCCGCAGATTCCCCAGCTCGGGCAGGAGCATCTGATTCTTTGCACGCCGCAGTGCCCTCGGGGTCGTCAGGCGCAGGTAAACCAGGGTTGTGACGCCCAGCACCGCCAGATAGACCGGCCCCAGCCAGACATAACCCGCCGCCGCAAAAACCGCCAAGGTGGCCGGAAGCTGGTAGGAGCAGGCGGAACCGAACGAAATCGCCGACACGCACGCACCCCGCGAACAACTGGAGCAGGAGCGCGTCGCCACCACGGCGGGCACGTTGCAACCAAACCCCATCACCACCCGCACCAGATCGCGTCCGCCGAGCCCGAAAGGCTTGAGCCATGGATGCAACCCGTAGGACAGGCGATCAATCAGTCCCGTGCTCTTGTAGATTGCGATGATGCCGGTGAAAATCAGGATCGTTGGCAGCGCGTAGAGCAGCAAAAAGGGAAACATCGCGACCACCCCGTAGTCGCCGCCGAGGGTTGCCGCCAGGGGCGCGGGCAGGGAGTTGAGCCACGCCAACGGCCCCTCCAGCAGTGCTCCCACCGAATCGTAATAGTGATCGGCCAAAGCGTTTGCCTGCGTCACCGCGACCCAGGCGGGACCAAAAAGCAAGAGCAGGCTGACCGGGCCGAAGCCCAGCACTCGCTCAAAAACAACCGCCGAGGTAAGCCGCTGGCGCTCCGGGAAGGCTGGCAAGTGATCCGTGCGCACGTCCGCAAGTGCCGCAGCTTCCACCACCGCCGTCCGTATCCCGGCCAACTCGAGCGCGGTCGGCTTTCTCCCGTCGAGCAAAACCACCGGCACACCCAGTCGTTTCCGCCAGGTCTGGAGTCGCTCCTGTTCGGTCTTCGCGTCCATTTCCACCAATCGATCGCGAAAGGTCAGGGCTACCGCCACCTTGCGCGAGCCGACCAGCGGTCGGAGGGCATCGAGCTGATCCCGCGCCCGGTCCGCGCGCAGCACGAGCAAGACCGATTCCGCAGAATCCAGAGCGGTCAGCGCGTCGCGGACGGTGGCCGCGTCGGAACCGGTGATGATCCCCGGTGTATCCACCCAGCACCTGGTTCCGTCGTCATATCGCTCGCAGCGCAAAGTCGTCCCGGCCAGAGCCGATGACTCAGCGAACCGCCCCGACAAGGCTGAGAGCAGACTGCTCTTGCCCACACTTTCCATCCCGAGCACCACGATATTCGACTCGTTCACCCCGCGGGCCTGCCCGGTGATCGTTTGGGCCGCTCCGTCCTTCATCATTCCGTTTTCTTTCATGGTTATCTCGTTTTCTTTCACTGATTGGGCCCCACCGCATCCGCCTTGGATTCGACCGCGCACTCGCAGTTGGTGCAGCACTCCAGATCATCGACCAGAAACCCCCGGCGACGGTCGTCCTCCAGATCCGGTTCCGGATGGCCGAGGCGGCGCGCAATCGCCCGGGCGACCACGCCGAAGCGGGCGCGGAATTTGTAGATGAAGCAGAATTTCGATCCCCGCTGGACCAGGGAGGGGCCGCTGTAGAAAAGTCCGGGATGAAGCGTCGATTCGTCGTCCTCCGTAAATCGGGCGACGCCGTCCTCCCACGCGAAAAGCTCCTTGACCGGGGTAAGAGCGGAATGGAATCCGGTGGCGAGGATCGGCGGGTCTGCCAGCTCGAAGGTCCGACCTCCTGCGGTTTGAAGCGAGTAGGCGTCGGTGTCTCGGTTGACGGCGGTGACCGTCATGTGTGGGAGAAGGCCCAGGCGGTCGGGATGGGCAGCGAGGGTATCGAGCAACCGTTTTCGGGTGACGGGGCTCAATGTCTCACTCGGATCGGGGCTGTCCACGTTCCACGGCTGTCCCGTCGAAAGGACCATCACTTTCTTCCCCAAACGCGCCAGGTGGCACGCCGCGTCGATGCCGCTCTCGTAGCCCCCGATCACCACGGCCTCTTCGCCGGGAAAGTTCCGCCAGGAACGAAATTCACTCGAATGCGGGCAGAACTCGGCACCGGGAAAATCGGCGCGTTTCGGATGCGAAAACTCACCGCCCGCCCAAATCACAGTCGAGGCCCGATGCGTTGACCGGTCGGTTTCGACAACGAACCCATCCTCGCCGGGTTGGATTCGCCGCACCTTCTCCTTCTCGGCCACATCGATCCCAAAGTGATCGACCACCGCCTGGAGGTAATCGGCATACTCCTCCCCGCTCAGGTGCTCTTGCTGGAAGAGATCGGCGGGGCTGGTGTCCGGCGTGATGGCGTTGAGATCGGTCTGAAAAAAGGGATTGGCATGGAAGGAAGGCGTGATCAACCGCATCTCCTGCGGCCAACGGGCAAAGGAGGCTCCGACCGATTCCGCCTCCAGGACCAGGACCCGCTCGACCCCGGCGCGCCGCAGGGCGAGGGCGCACCCAATCCCCGCCGGTCCCGCTCCAATGATCATAGTCTCGAACCTCATAATGGTTATTAGTGAAAGTTACTTTCATCAAGAGCAAGGGCAAATTGAATTGATCCAAAAGGCATCGCCCGTAGCGTAGCCTTTAATGAAAGCAAACATTCTCTTCACGTTGGGAGCACTCCTGCTGGTTCTTGGCGTTGCCGCCATGTTGCCGATCACTCCGGTCGAGACGATGGACTGCGGGTGCGGGAAAGCCGCCAACTGCGACACCAAGCAGTTCTCGGTCCTCTTGGGATCAATCTTGCTGGCGACCGGCGCACTGTCGGCAACCGCCGCAACGGCCATTCGCGTTCGCCGCCGCGCTTCGTGATTTCGTGGCACCCCGGTCGAGGGGTCAAAGGTGTCCACCCTCCCCACACCTGTGGTTGCAT
>CAZDRT010000002.1:0-41270 GCA_964507815.1 uncultured Puniceicoccaceae bacterium | reverse complement strand
CACTTCCGAAAGATTCCCGCGCCGCCGAATTAATTCCGTGGCTTTCCATTCTCGTCCCCCGCAATGCGGCGGCTGAGGACCCGTCTTCGCAAAACTTCGCTATGTTCTGTGGCCGCCCCCGCAGTCAAATCCCGCTGACAGCAACCGGCTGGAGATCTTGCTACGCCGTGGCGCGGCAGCCGCCCTCCCCGCACTTGTGGTTGCGCCCGGGATATTCGTGGTCGGTGGGCTTGCCCTCCGATCTCCGGCGGCACGGGCAACGACCCTGGTTTCCACGGATGCCCGGTGTCGGTCCGGAGAGGTTTGGAGGTGTCCACTGCCACCACCACCTTCGGATCGAGGGGCAAGCCCCGCGACCACGGGGGAGTGCCGTAGTTGGATGACTTTAGTCGTCCAACCCGAAGCGGCTTGGCGGGAAAGGCATCCCCTTGTGTCGGGAGACCACTGGAAAACGGGAGGGAATCCCTTCCATAGCTCCACGCACTTGTGGTTACACCCCCGCCGAACTACGGCGGGAGGGCGGCTGTCCTCAGCCGCCGCGATGCGTCGGAAAGGATCCGATGCACTTCCGAAATGTTCCGGATCGCCTCAGAGGTTCAGCGTGAACGTGAAATTCCGGGCTTTCGCAGGTGGGCGCTGAAGCAACCCACCCACTTTGGCCGCCCAATTATGCAGTCTCAGCCAACTGAAGACACTGCTACGCCGTGGCACGGCAGCCGCCCTCCCTCAACCGATGGAGTAACGTCCCTTTTTCAAAATCGCGCTGCTTTACGATTTTGCTCCACGCACTTGTGGTCACACCCCGCCCAATTTTGTAGTTTCATCAGAGGTTGACAAAAACCTTTCTAAAAACAATACTTTTGTAAGTGTTTCTCCGGTTCTTCCCGATCCGTTTCCGGGAATTCCAGCAGGTGGGCGAGTTTCATAATCGCCATTTCCCGGCGGATTGCGTGTTGTTTTTCGCTCTCGGGCAGATTGCGAAAAAAAGTGTCCTCAAGGCCGCTTTGACAATGCATACGGAAGACCCTTTCCGCCTGCGCGTCGGTACGGATGACATTTTTCAGCCGACTCTCAAGCATTTCTGCCGGGGTCAACTTCGCCACGAATGTCTTTTTTCTCCTCTTCATGGAAACAAGGGTATCCGGAATTGGCCCGGTTGGCGAGACTTTAAATTCGTCGGAATAATCGAGTCTGTTGTCTCTGCTGCCGGGGGATTGGACGGCAAGCCATCCAACCACGATTTTATCCCCCGTGGGCGCGGGTCGCTCGGGAAGGATGTCGCTATGGTGGGTGTCCTAAATCCTCTTTCGTAGTTCTCACTCGTATACGAATCCACCCCGCACAGATATGGCGTCGATCAGCTTGTCTGGTTGACATACTTGAACCGAATGGTTGCCTGCCTTGGTTTTAAGAGTGTCGCCAGTCGCGGAGGTGACGATTAGGTTTTTCCCTTTTGGGTAGGCTCTGCGAAAGGCATCGAGGTTCCGGTTGTCAAAGTTGGAGCGTGACCATTTGCATTCGATGGCAACAAGTGTGCCGTCAGGCTGAGGCAGGACGAAGTCGATTTCCCGTTGTTGTTTGTCACGCCAAAAGTGAATGGTTTGAGTAGGAAAATGGGCTCGGAGTAGATCGAGAACCAGATGTTCGAGTAAACCTCCGCAGTCCGTCGGCCTCAGCGACTGCCAGCCTCGGAAATGGGCAATAAAGCCGGTGTCGAAGGCATAAATCTTGGGTTGCGCGAGAAGCTCTCGTCGACCTCCGTCGTGGTAGGGGCGTACTGTGTGGATGAAGTGCGTCGTTTCCAGCAAATCCAGATATTTCACTTGGATTCTCGGTTTGGTGTATTTCGTCCAGAATCACAATGTTTTGTTCGATCTGCTGAAAGACCGCTTCCGGATCTTCTAAAAGCTTGCGGTTGCGCGGAAGATCACAATTGAAGAAAATCGCATCCTTCCAGTACTGCGCCAGTGTTGTTTTACCGACGCGCCGAACACCCGTCAGCCAAGCGATCGGCGCTTTTTGCCAAGCTTGCTCTATTTTCCGAATCCAAAATGGGCGATGAATCATGCAGCAACACTTTACAGATAGACGTCTATTTGTAAAGGGTAATTGCGATTATGCCAGCCGAGAGGAAGTAATCCACTGGGTCAGGGTCTAACCATAGCTACGGGGAGAAAAATCGCAGAGCACCGCGATTTTTGAATGGCTCCTTTCTCACCGGCTGAGGGAGGGCGGCTGTCCTCAGCCGCCGCATTGCGGGGACGGGAATCAGAAGCCACGAAATTAATTTGCGGCGCGTGAATTTTCCGGAAGTGCATCGCCTCATCCCGACGTATCCCGGCGGCTGAGGACCAGTCTTCGCGCCAGGATCATTTGAAACTACTCCGAAAAAACATGCATTTCATCCCCATGAAAGCAGCCGACTGAGGACACTGCTTCGCCTTGGCACGGCAGCCGCCCTCCCGCCGTAATTCGACAGTGCAAACAAATCACGAAAAACTCTCCCATGGCACCACGCACTCGTGGCCGCACCCCCAAAATCCGAAGAATCACGGTATTTTCATTTGGACGTCGGTGGGTCGTGTGCCCTGTTGGAGTCCCGGATTTATCCGGTCTTCGACCCCAAGTGGAGCTCCGGTGGGACCGCCTAAAGGCGGGACTCCAACAAATCAGTCCAAATAAAAATACCGTGTCCGAAGAATGACGCCTTGACAGACAGACTGGTTTAAACTAGTCGTTTATTGATGAAAACAGAGGTAGGAGCCTTTGAAGCCAAGACTCATCTGTCGCGTTTGCTCGATCCGGTGGAGGAGGGTGGGTCGATCTACATAACCCGCCACGGCAGGCGAGTGGCGCGACTGGTGCCGCCAGAGCCGGAGGTCCCGCAAAAAGCGGAGTTCGGCTGTGCGAAGGGGGGACCTGGTCAGTTCCACATGGCCCCGGATTTCGATGAGCCTCTTGAGGACTTCAATTCAAAGATCTGATCCGAATTCATGGAGATCCGTTCGACCGGATCCAAGCCATACAGGCGCGGCGGCGCGGGTGGCGGGTCATCAGCAGCGATCCGGTGTTCGAGAGTTATGGTCTGAAGCGGATCTGGTGATGAGTCACCATCGCGGACATGGATTCGGCGGATGAATCCGAACGGCCCGACACCCCTCCGCATTTTTCTGAGCTTTCTGAAGTTGGGCTGTGTGGCTTTCGGCGGACCGGTCGCGCACCTTGGCTACTTTGAGGAAGAGTTCGTCCGGAAGAGGAAGTGGATCAGTGAGTCGGAGTACGCGGATCTGGTGGCGCTGTGTCAGTTCCTGCCGGGACCGGCCAGCAGTCAGGTCGGTTTTGCCATCGGACGGATCCGGGGCGGCGTGCCCGGGGCTTTTCTGGCCTGGGTCGGTTTCACCCTGCCTTCCGCCGTTCTCATGATCGGCATGGCGGTCGGCCTCTCGGTTTTGGGAGATCTCCGGGGAGCGGGATGGATCGTCGGCCTGAAGTTGGCCGCCGTGGCGGTGGTCGCAAACGCCATCTGGAACATGGCGGACAAGCTCTGCCCGGATCGGGAACGCGCCCTGATCGCCCTGGCCGGGGCGGCGGTTCTGCTGGTCATGGTCGACGCCCTTTGGCAGGTTGCCGTAATCGCCGCCGGAGCGGTGATCGGTTGGCTTCTCTTCGGGAAGGAAGCCAATCCGCAGGACGAGGAACGAACGGGGGAGGAAAAACAATCCGGTTGGCCCTATCTGGCGGTGTTTGCTCTCCTCCTGATCGGTCTGCCGGTTGTCCGGGAGTTTTACTACGGAGAGTGGATTGCCGTGACCGAGGGGTTTTATCGCGCCGGTTCGCTGGTCTTCGGGGGTGGGCATGTGGTTCTGCCCCTGCTCGAGTCGTTTACGGTCGGGCAGGGCTGGGTCAGCCAAGACACCTTTCTCGCCGGATACGGGGCGGCGCAGGCACTGCCGGGCCCACTCTTCGCGTTTGCCGGCTTTCTCGGAGCGTCGCTCTCGGCGGGACCTGGCGGGGTCGCCGGTGGCGTCCTCGCGCTCGTCGTGATCTACTTGCCCTCCTGGCTGCTGGTGCTGGGCGCGCTGCCGTATTGGGAGCGGCTGCGCCGCCTGAAGTTCGCGCAAGCGGCCCTCATGGGCACCAATGCGGCGGTGGTGGGATTGCTCCTGGCGGCGTTTTACGATCCGATTTGGACAGCCGCTGTCACCGATTCCACCCGTTTCGCTTTCGCGGTCATCGTTTTCGCCCTGCTGCGGTTCGCCGCAACACCGCCCTGGCTGCTGGTTGTAGTGAGTGCCGGGGCCGGGTGGGTTTTATTCTGACGGAAGATCCGGAAGTGGCGTCGGTCGTGTTCCTTTGAAGATGCCGGTGTGGCTACCCGCCGTGCTTGCTTCGACAAGAAGCAACCTCCCGATTCAACGCAGTTCCAGGGTGGAAAGCGCCGACCGAACGGCTCCGGAGCGGGCGGTGATCCATTCGGGCGAACCCTCCAGCCGCAGGACCAGGGTCCGGCCCTCTAGGAGCACGATGAATTCGGAAACACTTTTTTCCGCTCCGTCGTCATCGGTCAGGGTGTAGCGCACGTTGCCCCACCGCTCTCCGAAGACCTTGAAGGTTTTTCCGGGGACGAGGTCATCGGCGTTGTCCACGGCGACGTTTTCCCCGTGGGTCTTCTCGAGGCCCCGCACGTAGCCGAGCATGGAGTCCGCCGTCACCGAGGGAAGGAAGACGCCGGGCGGGAAGAGAAACACGTCCAGTCGATTCGCCGGCAGGAGGGGATTGGTCAGCCGGGCCGAGGCACCCCCGGTTTCGGGATCGATCGAGAGCCCCGGCGGGGCGCGCATCGAGAAGAGCAGACCGTTTCCGGAGAAAAGAACAGACCGTTCGGGAAAGCCGTCGGGCGTCTCGACCCGGATCTCGGCGTCGAGGGGAATGGCCTGGTTCCGCGAGGGCCAGAACTTCGGGGCGACGACGCGGACTCCGGCGGTCGCCGGGGCGGCCCGTACTTCACCCGCGGTTCGCCGCGGTGGGTCGGCGGCGGGCTCGACGGCCTTTTCTTCGGCGGCCCGCCGGGCGGCGGCGGCGGCGAGCTGGTTGGCCTGCTCCGGGGTGAGGTTGTGTTTCCGCAGAAACTCGCGGGCTCTCGGGGAAAGATCTTCTTCGGATGCCGTTTGCCCGAAGGCGAATCCCATCCCGATGGCCGCAACGAGGCAGATTCGGATGAGCGGGGAAAAGGCCTTCACCTCCTCAATCCCCCATCTCCGCGAGTTGGTGCTCGTAGTCCGCCTTCGTCAGAAAACGGAAATTCGTTTTCCGGAAGGATCGGACATTCGGAGTGCCCGGCGGGAACACGCCGCTTTCGAACAGCTCGTAAAAGCCCCAATTCCGTTTTGGGGGACTATAGTAGGCGGTATCCGTCCCCTGCGTGGCGATCTCGCTCTCGAAGAGGGCGACCATCGAGCCCCGGTAGCGAAACTCGACACCGCCCCAATCTTCGAGGAACCGGGGAAAGTTGTGGTTGCCCCCGGAGATGCTGTGGTCGCCACCCTTGTCCGTCGGGCGCAGTCCCTGGATGATGGCCGCGTTGAACTCGGTGAATCCGGTGGAGGCGGCTCTTCTTCCGTCGGTGCCCAGGAAACCGAAGTGGGAGGAAAGCGGCATGACCGCATCGCCGATGAGTGCGGCCGGTGGGTTGGGATTCCAGACGGACGAGTTGTCGGCGGCCGTGTTGCTCCCGGTGTCGGAGTCTCCATCAGCGTTGTAGTGCCCTTTGACGTAGAGCGCGTTGTTCGTGGCCAGGGTGAACCCCTCGTCGCGCCCGGCCGCTTGGTTGTAGGCGGGATTGGGGATGCGGGCCGTGTTGGTCAGGATCAGGCCCATCTCAACGTCATCGTCGCGCGGGGACTCGCGGACCGAAGAGACGACCCGGTCGGGCCGCTCCTCGTAGTCGTCGGGGCCGGGAATCGTCGTGGGATCGGTCGGGAACTCGACGTAGAGGACCCCGTTGAATTCATCTTCGGGGCGATACTGTTTTTCCGCCGGAACCGACCCGGATCCGGGACTGGGATTTCCGGGAACGTCACTAAGATCAACGGGCGGATTCGCACCGCCGGGACCGGATCCGGAACCGAAGAGTCCGTTCGCGTCGTCGTCCTCGAGGTAGTCGCCGAGCATTTCGTAATTGATCTCGAGCAGATCGACTCCCGTCTGGCGGCGGTGGTCGTACATCGAGCTTTCGGGATGGCCGTCGGAATCCTCGCGATAGGGATGGATGGCGAACATGTCGTGGAAATCCAAATTCCGCCAGTCGGGGGAAAGATCCGGCTGCAATTGGATTTCGCGAACCGTCTCGACCGTTTCCATGACCGGATTGCCGCCCTCGTCGGTGATCGGGTTTCCGTCGGAGTCCCGCGCCGGAAACTGCTGGGTCTGCAGTTTCGTGGTTTCGCTATTGTGCGCGTCCTCCCGGTCGATCTTCAAAAAGCTGACATAGTAGTTGGTCTCCGGACCCTTGATCCCCGGATCATCGGGGTGGGGGAATAATTCGGGGTGGTCCTCGATATCGCCCTCGATTTCGGCTTCGATCTCGGCCACCCGTTTCTCGAAATTGTTCCAGGTGCTCGAAGGGTCGAGCGGATCGTCGGCGTTGACCCGCTCGTCCTCCGGCATCGGTATCCGCTCGTGGAGTTGGACGGCTTCGACGGGGAGCGGGGAACCGTCGGAAGTGGTTTCGCCATCTTCGGAGTAGTGCAGCCGGACGATCAGTCCCGCCTTGTACGCGAACTTCTCCTTCTCGCCCGGGCCCTTGTGGACGGGATTCTTGCCCCCGTCCGGCCCGGTCGCCTCGGTGATGTTCGGCTCGATCAGGGCGTAGGCGTAGTTCAGGTCGTCGTCGAGTGTCCCGGTATCCGGGTTGTCGCGCACGTAGTCCCTGTATCCGATCGGGTTGAGGACGGGAACCTCGTGCGAGGAATCCTGCAGGTTGCCGTTCCAGCGGTTCATGGAGAAATCGCCCCAGTTCAGAAAGCCCTCCGCTTCGAAATAGGAGACGGGCGACTGGCTGTCCCAGTAATTATTGATGTGGCCCCGGCCTCCCGAACCCCGGTAGGGCGACTCCTTGCCCCCCTGTCCGTCGTTGATGAACACTTTCCCATTCTGGTTGACCGGATTGCTTTCATCGCGGCGACTCATGTGGCCATACCGGAAATTCCGGGTCGCCGTGAGGTTGCTGGTGAAGTCCAGTTGATTGACGGCCTGAACCCAGATATCCCCGTTGGCGTGGACGGGGCCGTTCATGACCATTTTCGGACCCGGGTGGAACTCGAGGTCCATGTTGTAGAAGACCGCGTGGGAAAAGAGCGGCGCGTCCCTCACCTGCAGGGTCTGCCGGGCGTACGCGGTGATCGGTGACGGCAGCGAGGGTTCGTCCACGGCGGCTTTCGCAAGGATGGTCACGCTCTGGATGGTGACCAGTTTTCCCTTGTGGGGATCGTCCTCGTGGGCGGGATCGTCGGGGTGGACGTAGTAGCGGCCCTGGGTGACGGAGCCGCCCTTGACATCGACCGAGTAGCGGCCGTCGGAAAAATACTCGCCTAGTTCGTTCGCGAAGGCGGCCTCTTCCTCGAGGGGATGGTCGCTCAGGTCGTTTTCGGGCACGCTCGATCTCGACTCCCACCGGTAGGTGAGCACGCCCACGGCCAGCTCGGTGGCCGACTCGGCGGCGTTTCTCGCGTCGAGCAGGACGAAGTGGCGGCTGTTCATCTCCTGATCCTGCAATCCCCAATCGAGAAGGCTGCCGACGATCAGGGTGAGGGCCGTGGTGAAGATGATGACCGTGAGGAGTGCCATACCCGCCGCGGAGTGGCGGGGATGTTCCGGGTTCGGGGGGGGGGGATTCGCGTTCATGTTTACCTCCTGGTTGAGATTGTGAAGTTGTAAGTGTCGGTCACCCTCTTGGCCTCGACACCGTGGATGATTTTTCCATTCACCATAATCGTGCCCCGACCGAAATTATAGAAGAGACGGTTGTCGGCGAGCCCCTCCGACATGGTGACGACCTCCCGGTTCGTGGAAAGGGTTGATTCCGGGTAAAGGGTGTCGAGGATCTCCTCGGGGGAGGGGGGATTGAGGGGATCTTCGGGCGAGAGAAGGGGTTCGCCGTCGGCGGCGAAATCGAAATCGAGATCCGTGTCGAACTTGCGGACGGGTCCCATGCTGGAGGGGTTGCCGGGATTGGACGGGGCCCGGTAATAACCCGTAAGGCGGACGATCGGCTGCGGGGCGTTGATGGAAACGGACAGATCCGGCTCGTCCTGAAAGCCGAAGACGAGAAAGTCGCCGGGGTTTCCGGCCAGGAGCCGGTCGCCGACCGCATCGCGGTCGTCCGAGGCAAACGAGCGGTAGAGGATGACGAAATTGGCCTCGCGGGCCGCTTGGGAAATCTCCGCCGTCAGCCTCCGGATATCGCGGTTGATCAGATTCTTTTGTTCGTTGGTGAACGTCGCCTTGATCGATTCGGTGAAAAATCCGAGGCTCAGCATGACGACCAAACCGAGGATCGTCGTGACGATCATGATCTCGAGCAGGGTGAGGCCCGAAGCCGGACGGCGCGAAGAATGGCGGTGATTTTTCATGGAGCGGCCCCCCGTTGGACGTCGGCCCGCATCCCGCGGAGAACGCCGGCGACCCGCCGGTTGTCGAACCCGCGGAGGCGAACCTCGAAGCGGATCGTGATGGTGTGGGAATAGGAGCGGTTCGCCACATCCTCGATATCGACGTCGAACCACGCCTCCATCGTCACCTCCCGCGGGTTCTCTTCCCCATTGACCTCGCGCAGATCGATGAGAATCGCGCGGAAGTTGCTTCCGTCGTCCTGCCCCGAAATCGGATCGTCCGGCCCGTCGAGGAAGATCGGGTCGGCGGTTTCGACCTGTCCCGTCTGGAGAGCCGAGATACTCATGGTCGGCAGTGGGGTTCCCGCGGGATCGGCGAGCGCTTCCAGAATCGTCTTCAGAGGGAGCGATTTGATTTGCTCCAGATAACCCTGGGCGGCGGTATAGCCCGTGTTGCGGATGATGTTGTTCTGGGCGACCTGCGTGGATTGCAGGACCGCCCTGGTAATGCCCAGCGAGAGCATGAGGAACACCATCATGGCGACCATGACTTCGACGAGGCTCATGCCGCGCTGGCATTCGCTGTTTTTGGGAGACATTTGTGAATCCTGGGTCCGGGGTAACTGGCGAATAGTCGGTGATTTATCGACGCTTTGCAAGTCGGAATAAGAGGTCCCCCGCGTATTCATGGGATTTTTACTTTGTGCTTTCCGATAATCGGCTTGATGCGATTCCCGGCCTTGCATCCGCGCGGGTGACGTGGAATCCTCACGGGAATGATGCGTCGGCAGACTTTATACGAGGCGAGGTGGATCTTCGTTGTGCTGGCCGCCGCGGCGGGCCTCTGCTTTCTTCTGATCCCCCGGGCGGGATGGTTCTTCGTCGCGCTCATGGCCTTCACCCTGCATTTTTTCCGGGATCCGGAGCGGGCGGTCCCGGACGACCCGCGCGCCATCGTATCCCCCGCCGACGGCACCGTGGCGGATGTGATCACCGACGCCAAGGCCCCGGCCGGGGGGTTGCCGCTGCGGATCGGCATCTTCCTTTCCATCTTCGACGTCCACGTGAACCGCACGCCGATCGCCGGATCGGTCGTTTCCACGGAACAGCGCAACGGCAAGTACCTCGATGCCCGGCACCCCGACGCGTCCGCCTTGAACGCCTTCCGCAACTGGATTTTCCGCGGGGAGGCGCGCACCGTGGCGGTCCGCCAGATCACGGGAGCGATCGCCCGGCGCATCGTGGCCTGGTCGCGGCCGGGGGATGCGCTCGCGAAAGGCGCCCGCTTCGGGATGATCCGGTTCGGGTCGCGGACCGAACTTTTCCTGCCCCCGGGCTGCGAGATCCTCGTCGAACCCGGCCAGCGCGTGAAGGGCGGATCAACCGTGGTCGCCCGCTTTCCGAAGGAGGATTCGCAATGAGCAAAGCCGAATCCAAAATCTATCTCCTTCCGAATTTGATGACGGCCGGGAACCTTTTCTGCGGATTCGCCGCCGTTTTGAGCATCCTCGAAGGCGCTCTCCAGCAGAAGACCGGCTTCCCGGCCACCGGGTTCTACCACCGGGCCATCCTCTTTATCCTCGGGGCCTTTCTTTTCGACATCCTCGACGGCCGGGTGGCGCGCCTCGGCGGTTCGGAGAGCGCTTTCGGGCGGGAGTTCGACTCCCTCGCGGACCTGATCTCCTTCGGCGTGGCTCCGGCGCTTCTGGTTTTCCAGATCGTGCTCGCCGAGTTCGCCCGGGCCGGGTGGATGATCGCTTTCGTCTATCTGGTCTGCGGGGCTCTCCGGCTCGCCCGTTTCAATTGCGTGGCGGCCCGTTCGACGGAGGGGGCCGGGCACGATTTCCAGGGATTCCCCATCCCCGCCGCCGCCGGACTGACCGCCTCGCTCACGCTCATGATGCTCTGGTTCCAGGAAGGCGAAGTCCAGATCGGCGCCTGGAAATACGCGCTCCCCGTGCTGCTTCTCTTTCTGTCGTTTCTAATGTTCAGCCGCGTGCATTATCCGAGCTTCAAGACCATCCACTGGCGGATGGAGAACTCCCTGACCCGGTTCATCGCCATCCTTTTCGTGCTCTTGTTCACCGCGCTGAACTGGCAATGGATGCCGGCGTTGCTCTTCACCACTTATCTCGTCTATGGCCTGTTGTACGGTCGGAAGCCGCGGGCGGGCGAGGGGGTTTCGGACCCTCCGCCACCGTCCGCGAATACCAGGGAGGAGCAGGGCGTTGGAAAGTGAGGAAATCGTGGTCGGCTGGACCACCGTCGAGACCCCGGAGCAAGCGGAATGACCCCGCTTGAAAACTTCCTCTACCTTGCCGGCGTCGTGGGCGGCGGGCTCCTTGTCTGGTTCCTGCTCACGACCCTGCTCGCGCGCACGGAGCGGAAGCGTGCCGAGCGGATCCAGAAACTCAAGCGCTTCGAGCCGGTCCGCGCCGACGCCCCGGGCTCGGGGCACACCGAAGAATCGCGGGACCGCGCGCTTGAGAACCTGGGCTCCCGGTTTTCGATCATCCGGCGCACCCTTTTCACGCTCGTCCTCCTGTTCTGGATCACGCTCGCGCTCCTGCCCTTCCTCGGCGGCTTTTCCACTGGAATGATTTCGGTCTTCGGGGCGGTCGGAGCCGTCCTGCTCGGGATCGCCGCCCGGCCCTTTCTGGAAAACGTCATCGCGGGATACGTGGTCACCTTCTCCAAGCAATTCCACACGGGGGACACCATCCTCATCGACGACCAATACGGGACGATCGAAGACATCACCCCCATCCACACCGTGGTGAAACTGTGGGACTGGCGGCGCTATGTCGTTCCCAACAGCGCCATGCTCACGAAGGAGGTCGTCAACTACACGAACCGGGAGGGACTTCTCTGGGCGCGGCTGCTCTTCCACATCGCCTACGATGCGGATATGGACGTCGTCCGCGAGGCGGCGGTCCGCGCCGGGCGGGAGAGCCGTTTCCACGCGGGCGACGAGGACCCCAAATTCTGGATCATGGGCATGGAGAAGGAATCGGTCCAGTGCTGGCTGGCGATGTGGACCCGCTCGCCGGCCGACGCGTGGAGCATCCGGGTCGAAGTCGCCGGGAAGCTGATCAAGGAACTCGCCGCCCGGGGAATCCGGACTCATTCGTATGAATTGAATCCGGCCCGGCGGGAGGGTTTTTCGGCGGGGTCACAATAGCTTGGTGCGACGCGGCAGGCCGCTCCCGCGACACCGAACCATCTCTCCCGGTCAGAACGGGATGTCGTCCGAAGGATCGGCCTCGAAATCCGGTTCGCTTTCCGGCGCCTCCGCGCCGGACTCTCCGTCGGCCCGGTTGACCTGCCAGGCGCTCAGATTGACGAAATACTTCCCGTTCCACTCCCGTCCGCGCAGGTCGAACTTCACTTTGACCTGGTTTCCGGCGGCCACGCCGTCCAGTTGGGTGATCTTGTCCTGGACGCACTCGAACTTGATGTCCTGCGGATACTTTTCCGCGGTCGTCACGACGAATTCCTTTTTCCGGAATCCGCTCCCGAAGGTTTGTTCGTCGGAAACCTCTTTTACTTTTCCTTCCAGCTCGTACATGGATCAAAGTACAGACCGCCGGAGGCGTCGGTGTCAACGGCGGGGATGGGGGCGGTGTCGCCCCGGGTGCGACCACGTAGTTGGATGACTTCAGTCGTCCAACCCCGAAGCGGCTTGGCGGAAAAGACCTTTCCTTGGGTCGGGAGACCACTGAAAAATCGGATAGCATCGCGATTTTGGAATGGGCCGATATTCCATCGGCTGAGGGAGGGCGGCTGCCGCGCCACGGCGTAGCATTGTCTTCAGTCGGCTGCTTTCAGCGGGATGGGACTGGAGGGCAAGCACTGGACGAAAAGAAGTTTTGCGAAGACGGGTCCTCAGCCGCCGCATTGCGGAGAAGAGAATGGAAAGCCCCGGAATAAATTCGGCGGTGCACGCACGATTATCGAATCAATTTTGATATTCCCTCCACGAACTTGTGGTTGCGCCTAAAAACCGGGCGCTTATGCAACTCGGCCACGGCGGGACGTTTTCCGGCTATTCCGCAAGCCAGTGCCAGAAGAAGCCCGCAGAGCGAAGACCCTCGCCTCGACGCCGCCCCCGGCGCGGACGCACGGATCCTCCCTACTCATTCCCCGCCTTCGTCCACGGTGTCGATCAGATCGGTCGCGGTCTGGGTGGTCTGGATCATCTGGTGGCCGAGCCGGTTGCGGAGGATGAAGTAGAAAATCATGGCCGGGATGCCGATGACCAGGCCCGTCGCGGTGGTGATGAGGGCCTCTCCGATGTCGGCGGCGAGAAGTTCCGGGCGACCCATCCCCCCCTGGCCGATGGTCTGGAACGCGCTGATCATCCCGCTGACCGTTCCGAGAAGACCGATCATCGGGGCGACCGCCGCGACCACGTTCAGGTAGTTGACCCACTGGGAGACGTTGTTCTCCTCGGCTTCGAGGTTCTCGACCAGCAGGGTCTCGACCTGCTCCTTGTTCAGGTTCGGGCGGTCCGGGCGGAACTTGAGCAGGGCCGGGCCGAGGCTGCGGCCCAGAACGGTGCCGCTCGCGCCGAGGTCCCGGCTCGCCGATTCCGTGTCGTGGGTGGCGAGCGTATCGCGGGCGCGCGGAAGGAGGGCGTCGGGAATGAAGCGGGAGCGGCGCGTTTCCATGTAGCAGTAGATGATGAGGAAGATCATGACCACCGAGCACAGGGCGAGGGGAAACATCGCCCATCCACCCTGCTTGATCATGCCGAAAAGGCTGGTGTCCGGGGCGGCGGCCGCTTCCTCCTGGGCAAGGAGGAGGGTGGGTAGAATACTCGGGAGGAGGATCAGGAGGATCGATTTCATGGTTGTTGCTTGGGTGAGTCGGTGATGGGAAAGGCAATCAGAGGGGAATCAGGCGGGAGGGATCAACGAAGTTTCCGGTGCCGACGGATTCCTTCCCGTCTTCGAGCAGCCGCTCGCCGTCGGTGGTCGCCTCGAAAAGAGGGAGGGGGTTGCCCTCGTCGTCTTCGATGACGAGACCTTCGAGATCGTCTCCGGCGAACCGGAGGACCCGGAGGGGCTGCCAGGCGAATCCGCGCTCGCGCGCTTCGGTCAGCAGCCGGTCGCGGTGCGCCTCGTCTTCGAGGGCGTGGGCCGAGGCGATGGCGAGCGAGTAGCAGTGGGACAGGTAGGCCATCGGGATCTGGCCGGAGAAGACAATGGGTTCGAGCGCCGCCCGCAGAGCCCCTTCGTAGTCCTCCTCCGCGAAGAGGAGGGACCCGAGAATGAAATACCCGAGGGCGGAGGGACCGTAGCGGCCCTCTTCGTCGATCCATTGCCGGGCCAGGACGACCGCCTCGTCGTTGAGTTCGAGAATGTAGCGCCCGAGCAGCTCGGCGTCCCGCATGGCCTCGGCATCCCCGGGCAGGGTCATGTAGGGGCGGAGTGCGTTCGCGTAGGCGATCGCCTGGGCCGGTCGGTCGATGGCGAGGGCGGCCATGGGAATGGCGGCGTAGAGGGACCGGCGGTCCTCGGAGAGCAGGTCGAAAAGCGGAAAGCGCCGGGCGATGAGGGCCTCCAGATAGGGAAGGGCCTCGACCAGGCGGCCCTCTTCGACCATGGTCCGGGTCCGCTCGAGGATGTCCCCCCCGGGGAAAAAGATCCGCCGGATATCGGCCTTCGGAAAGGAGAGGACGATCTCTCCGCCCTCCTGAACGATTCGCAGGGAAATGGCCGCGGCCTCCACCTTCGCGATGTCGCCGGTGAATTGCCGGCCGCCTTCGAGGAAGAGGGTGATCGGTTTGCGAAGCTCTTCCCGCTGCTCGGAGGGAATATCCCCACCGATCGGCTCGGGCAGGCCGACCGGCGGCAGGGACGGCACGGCGGGGCGGGCGGCCTCTTCCGCGTCCGCGGTCGTGGCGGGGGCGGTCCCGAAGAGGGCCGCCGCGACGAAGATTCCAATCCGGGCCGGTATGATCATGGCGTATCCTCCGCAGTTTCGGTGCCGTTTTCGGTTTCTTTCGGTGGAAAGGATCCGTGTTCGGCGAGGAGGGATTCACGCATCTCCTCGGCCCGGACCGCGAACGGACTGGTGGAGAGCCGCTCGTCGCGGAGCATTTCCTCCAGCGTGCGGAAGGCGGTGGCCGGTTCGCCGATGCGGTTGAAGAGGTCGGCGCTCCGGTAGTAGGCTTCCGCCATCTCTTCGGGATAGGCGCGATAGAGGGTGTAAATCCTCTGCCAGTAGGGGATGGCCCGCTTCTCCTCGCCCCGGGCCTCGTTCATTTCGGCCAGCCCGGCGAGGCTGCGAACGTGGGGGAGGCCGCGGGCTTGCTTGAGCGTGAGCACATCCTCGAAGACCTTTTCGGCGTCGTCGTAATATTCCAGCTGGGTAAGAATACGCCCGCGGAGGATGCGGACCCTCACCGCGAGGGGGTGCATCGGCATTTGCTCTTCGAACCCCCGCAGGTAGTCGCCCGCTTCCTCGGTTTCTCCTTCCGCGAAAAGAATCTGCGCGAGGCCGAACCACGCCTCCGCCCGCGCGGGATGGTCCGGGTAGGTGTCGAGGATGAAGTCGAAGTAGTCCTCCGCGTAGTCGTAACCAGCGTCCGAGTAAACCAGGCCGATTTGCCCGATCACTTCGGGGTCGAGCTGATCGAGCGGCACCAGTTCGTCGATCTCCTGCAGAATGGTCCGGGCGAGTTCTTCCTCCCCCCCGGCGCGCGCCCGGGTCACCTCGAAATACTTCAGGCGACTGAGCCATGTGAGACGCTTTTCCTCCTCCGCCGCCTCGATTTCGCCGGTCAGCCAGTCCGCGAAACTGTCCGCCTCAAGGACCGGGTGGGCGGGGAGGTTCTCCACTTCTTCTTTCAGCAAATCCCTCCGCATGGTTTCGAGAGAAGCCAGGAGCGGTTGAATCTCGGTGGCCGCGGGGTCGTTGCCGAACTCCGCGATCGCCTGGTCGAACTGCTCCAGCGCCCGCTCCGGCTGGCCCGATTGCAGATAGGCCCAGCCAAGCCAGTAAAGGGCCTCGCTGATCCGCGGCTTGGTTCCCTCGATGTCGTCGCGGTCCAGGTAGTCCGAGAAGTGCTTGATCATCAGGTCATACCGCTCGATCGCTTTGAAAATCTTGCCGCGCTGGAACACCGCGTAAGGAAAGAGCCCTCCCGCCTCGGGAGTGACCTGGGCGAAGGCCGAGGAGGCGGCGACCAGCTCGCCGAGGCCCATCAGAATGTCTCCCCGGAGAACCGTCGCTTCCGGAGCGCGGCTGTGACGGGGGAATTCGGCCAGAAAGGCGTCGATTTCGTCGTGGGCGGTCTCGTAGTCCCGCTCGCCGTACTCCGCGGCGGCGATCCGGTAGCGGATCTCCGGGTAGAGGTGGTGGTCCGGATTCGCCTCGGCGAGGGGTCTGAGTTCGGCGAGGGCGGATTCGTACTCGCCCTCGAACTGGTGGGTCAGGGCGTGCCAGAGCCCCGCCTGGGTGTCGAGCGGATGGTCGGGATAAGCCGACCGGAAGTCCGCGAAGTCCGCGCGCGCGTCTTCGTATTGCTCGAGCATGGCGAGGTTGAACCCCCGGGTGAACAGCCACCGGGCGGCGAGCTTGTGCTCCGGGAAACGGTCGAGCAACTCGGTGTAGGCCTCGATCGAGGGGCGGAACTTGCGCTGCTCCTGATACGCCTGCGCGACCAGGTAAACCGCCTCCGGGGCGAGAGCGCTTTCCGGGTAGCGGTCTTCGAATTCCAGTGCCAGGGCGAGTGTTCCCTCCCAGTCCTCCATCGAGGAGGAGGAGAGAATGCGGAGGTAGTCCGCCTGTTCGCGGATGTCCGCCGGAAGTCCCTCGTCCGCGCCGAGCGTGCGGGCGAGGATGTAGGACTCGCGGGGCCGTCCGCCGCGGAGGAAAGCCTGCCCGTAGCGCAGCAGGAAACCCGGCGTGTAGTCGCCCATTTCGTCCAGGGCGTTGAGCTGGCCCCGGAGCCGGTTGGCCAGCTGGACGTAGTATTCGTTCCACACATTGGCCATCGGGCTCGTGTCCGTGCGTTTCCGGTACTCCAGCACATTCTCCGCCCGGGCCAACTGCGTCTCCTGCCTCTCGAGGAGTTGTTCGTAGGGCGGGACCAGCCGATAGCAGCGGATGGCGTCGTCGAACCGCTCGCCCGCCATGAGGGCGTCTCCGGTCCGCAGGGCGGAAAAGGCGAGAACGGCCAACTCCGGCATGGTGGTCACCCGCCACCGGGTCGATCGGATCACCTCGTAGGCCTCGTCGAAACGTCCCTCGTCAACCAGCACCTGCAGGGCCCGGAGCCGGGCCTGGGTCCGCAGGGTCTGCGATCCGCCGGATTCGTGGATTTGCTCGGAGAGGGCGAGGCCCTCGTCCGTCTTCCCGGAGCGGAAAAGAATGTCCGCCCGCTGGAGCACCGCCAGCGAAGACTCCGGCGAGCGGGGGTAGGCCGCCGAGAATTCGGCGAGGCGGCGGGCGGCCGCCTCCGAATCGTCCGAAAGCTGGTGGGCCTGCGCCACCGTGTAGAGAACAAAGGCGTGGATGGGGCCCGTATCGGGAAAACGTTCGAGGAAGTCGTCGAAAAAGCCGATCGCCCGGTCGTAGTTGCCGAGAGCGAACTCCGCGTAGCCCCGGGCGGGGAGAAGGACCCGCTGGACTCCCGGTTCTTTCATCTCGGGCTCCCGGCCGAAGGTCGCCTCCAACGCGTCGAAAAGACGGGTGGCCTCGGCGAAATTGCCGCCTTGGAACTCGGCAGTGGCCCGCGCGAGCACCTCTTGCAGGCGCATGGTCCCGACGTCGGCCTGGCCCCGGGCGGACGGGGACATCTCCGGCAACACCCAGAGGAAAAGGGCGAGGACCGCCGCGAGAGCGGCTGCTGGAGATCGGGTCGGTTTCATCGGAAATTTCCCCGTGGAGTGAATGCTCCGGACGGCGAAGGGCAAGGGTTTAACGAACACAGGGCGGTTTCCGGCCCCGTTTGTGACAAAATTGTTGCATTAGACGTAACTCCGCCGTGGGGAGAGGCTGGTAAGCCATGGGAAGCTTGTTCGCCGCCTATTCCCGTTTTTTCCTGCGAATTCCGCCCTCGTTCTTCGCCTTGGGGGGTTCGACCTCGAAGCCGTGGATGTGCTCGGTTTCCCCTTTGGTGGTGAGGACTTTCCAGATGCACCAGACAAAGAGGAGGGTGACCCCGCCCACCGAGAGTAGCATGACCAGCCAGCCGCCCGTGTTCATAGTCCGTCTCCTTTTTGTTCCGTCTTGTTGATGTTGGTGCGGATTTCCTGCTTGCCCGGCACGTTCAGGAGTCCGAGCAGAAAGAGGAGCCCGATCAGGCAGATGCCGATCCAGGCGACCGGGTTGGGTTCGTGGAACAACTCGATGATCTTGCCGCTGATCTCCGGCTCGCCGCCGCCGAAGGAGTAGCCCAGCACGCTTTTGTAGATCCACCCGGCGAAGATCACGATCAGGAACGCGGGGGTGACGAATTTTATGATGAAGCCGAAGACCCGGGGAATGCGGATGGCGGAGCCTTTCTCGGCCTCCGCGAGGCCGCGCCGCGTGCCGATCACCCACCCGAAAAGGACGACCTGAATGAGCGCGAGGAGCACCATCAGCAGGTTTGTCACCCAGAAATCCATCGTGTCGAGTAGCTTGGTCTCGAAGCTGAAGTAAATGACGAGCAGCCCGCCGATGCCGGTGATGAAACCGAGGATGGAAACGGATTGGCGCCGGTTGATCTTCAGCGAGTCCTCGAGGTAGGCGATGCCCGGCTGAAGCATGGAAATGGAGCTGGTCACGGCGGCGAGGAAGAGCAGGAAGAAAAACCCGAACCCGAAAATCTGCCCGAGGGGCATCTCGGAAAAGACCATGGGCAGGACGGTGAATCCAACCCCGAAGGTGCTCAGACCCATCGCGGCCAGCCCCGTGATCCCGAAGAAGGCGACCCCCGCCGGGATGCTGATGAGCCCGCCGATGCCCACCTCGCAGAACTCGTTGGCGCTGGTCGCCGCGAGCGAACTCAGAACCACGTCGTCCCGGCGGCGGAGATAGCTGGCGTAGGTGATGATGACCCCGAAGCCCACCGAAAGGGTGAAAAAGATCTGCCCGGCGGCGGCCAGCCAGAGATCCGGGTTCAGGAGCTGCTCGCCGAGCGGGCGCTCCACGAGCCGGTAGGACTCCGGCGCGGCGGCGGCCTCTTCCGCCGCCGACCGAATGTTCGCCGCCGCGACAACCTCCCGCTTCTTCTCCATGTTCCAGACGGGTTCTCCGTCCGGGGAGAGGAAGGGGCTGCCGGCGTCGTCGAGCTGCCGCTCGACGAGGTAGGTCTTCGAGGGGTTCCACATGAACCCGAGGCCGGTGTCGATGTTGCGGTCGGGGTGGTCGGCGTCCGGGGTCCCGAGGGTCAGCACCCGCACGAGGATGATCAGGGCGAGAATCACGAGGGTCGGCATGGCGAACTTGCAGAACCACTCGATCCCTTTGGCGATGCCCCGGTAGATCAGAATGAAGTTGAGGAGAAAGACGGCCAGAAAATAGGGCCCGACGTGCGCCAGGTCGAACCGCAGGGCGGAGCCGTCCGCCCCGCTCCCGACGAGGCTCGCGAAGAAATTCTGCGCCTCGGCGGGTTTTTCAAAGTCGAGCCCGATCCGGAGGTAGTTGACGGCGTAGGCCAGGCACCACGCTTCGATGACCACATAGTACATGTAGATGCAGACGGGGATGACGAAGGCGATGACACCGGCAAACCGCGCGCCGGTCATCTTCGTAACGGCGGCGAAGATCCCCGGGGCGCTGTTGAAGCCGAACCGGCCGCCCGCGCGCCCCATCGTCCACTCCACCCAGCAAACGGGCAGCCCGATGAGGAGGAAGGCCAGAAAATAGGCGATCATGAACGCCCCGCCTCCGAATTCGGCGACCTGCCCGGGGAAGCGGAGAAAGTTCCCGAGCCCCACGGCGCTCCCCGCGACGGCGAGAATGATCCCGAGCCGGGAGGACCACGCTTCTTGTTTCCGAGACGACATTGGGGGGAGAGTAGTACGTTTTTTCCGCCGGGAACAAGCCCCATGTGTGTTCGAAAAGCAGTCTTGCCCCGGGTCCGCTGTCTGCGACAATGCCTCCTATGTTGAAAACCCCCGCCCTCGCCCTCCTTTCCCTGGCCACGCTCCTCGCCCCGCTTTCGGCCGCGCGGGAGACCTACATCGCCGCCAGTGGCTACTGGGTGGACAACAATACCGACGGGGCGCCCGGCGGGGCGCTGCGGGTCGGGTGGCACTTCCCCTCGGACGCGAAGCACCGGATCTCGACCGACGTCGAGGTGGAGGCATCCTACTGGGAAATCGACAACGTGGACGCGAAGATGGACACCGAGCGCAACGATCTTTTCGAGGTCGCCCTGCGGCTCGGCCTCTGATCCCCCATCGTGGGACCCGCGCCACGGGATTGCCCGTGGGGCATGGCTTCAGCCTTGCCCGGAATGGGCGTGGGTTCCGCACTGCCGTCGCTGCCACCGCACGGCCAAGCGATACCGCTCCGCCGTAGCGCACCGGGGGCCTTCCTTCTTCGCTCTGCCCCCCCTACGCCAAGCCTTCGGAGGACGAGCCTAGCTACGCAGGACAAGGAAGGCCACCGGCCACGGGGGGGGCTGAAGAGTCCGATACCAGGACCCGCCTCCCGCCTTTCTTCACCGATCTTGCATCAGCAATGCCGCCGCGGAACTTCAGCGTCTTTTACGTTGCGCCAGGCGCTGCGATCCCCATCCTGATCCGGCGATGTTGTACCCGTTTTTCATTCGTTTTTCGGCCTGTTCGGCCCTGTTCCTTTCTTTCGCGCTTTCTCTGGACGCCCGGATCGGGGAGTCCCGTTCCGGGCTCGAGTCGCGCCTCGTCCGCGAGAGCGGGCGCGGGCTGGAAGTCTCGGACGGCGATCTGTCGGCCTATTACTTGGGCCGCTCTCCGGTCGCCGGAATGACTTCGGTTCTCGGAGGACTCGGGCTTGATTTCGTGGTCTATTACAAAACCAACGATGGGACGATCCCCACGAGCGCCCGTCTCTGGAGAAAAGACCGGAGCGGGCGCCGGAGCGACAATCCCGAACCGACGCCGGACGGGTGGTTGCTGAGCGTCCTGTACCTGAACGGGGTCTCGGTCATGGAACACTACCAGCGTTCGAAGCCGCTCACGGTTGTCGAGACGGAGGGTCTGTTGGCCAGAAACCAGGGAAAGAGCGAATGGGTGGTCGGCACCCCCCCCTCCGACGACAAGAAAGCCGTCGTTCCCGAGATTTTTCCGGTCAATCACTACCGGAAGGATTTCGGCATTTACGCAAACGTCAGGGGCGACACCGCGCTTTTCTTCGATCCGCGGCTCGACATCCTGATCCGGGAAAAGCAACTCGAGGCCGCCGAAAAGGAAGCACCCGTCAGTCTCGACGGTTTCTGAAAGCGCCGGATTTTTTCCGGAGAAAAAGGCCTTACTCGCCCAGTTGGAAGCGTGCGAAGCGACCGACGATCAGGTTCTCGCCCATTTTGGACACGTTTTCCGTGAGGAGATCCCGAATGGTCTGGTCCGGATTCTTGACGAAGGACTGCTCGAGAAGGCAAACCGTCCCGAAATACTTGTCGAGCTTGCCCTCGACGATTTTCTGGACCGCCTGCGGAGGCTTGCCCTCGGCTTGCGAGGACGCGATTTCCCTCTCTTTGGCGAGGGTCTCCCCGGGGACATCCTCGCGGCTCACGTAGAGCGGGGAAGCGGCCGCCACATGCATGGCGATGTCGCGGGCGAGGGCCTTGAAAGCGTCGTTCTTGGCCACGAAGTCGGTCTCGCACTTCAGTTCGAGGAGCACGCCCACCTTTCCGCCGAGGTGGATGTAGGACTCGACGATCCCTTCCGCCGCCTCACGGCCCGCTTTTTTGGCGGCCGTGGCCACGCCCTTCTTCCGGAGGATGGCGACCGCCTTTTCGGAGTCGCCGTTCGCTTCCACGAGGGCTTTTTTGCAGTCCATAAGGCCGACTCCGGTCTGGGCGCGGAGATCGGCCACGAGTTTTGCGCTGATTTGGCTCATTGTAAATCGATGGTGGTTTTCTGGATCAGTTCGAAGGGCGGGGCGCTTCCTCGTCGGGCGTAAAGCCTTCGGGCAGAGTCACCTCGCCCTCGCTTTCGGCGCCGGTAAAATCCTGCCGGGAGAGGACGGGGCCGGCGCTTTTCGGCATCGAAACGGCCTCGCGGCTTTCGAGACCGTTCTGAATCGCTTCGACGATGGTCTCGCACACGATCCGGATCGATTTCGCCGCGTCGTCGTTCCCCGGAATCGGGAAATCGACCCCCGAAGGATCCGAATTGGTATCGACAAGACCGATGACCGGTATGCCGAGGCGCCGGGCTTCGGCCGCCGCGATGTCCTCGTAGTTGATGTCGATGACGAAGAGGGCGGCCGGAAGCTCGTTCACGTCGAGCATCCCTTCGAAATTGCGGTGCATCCGGACCATCTGCCTCCGGATGGCTGCCACCTCCTTTTTGGGCAGATCGTCGAGGGAGCCGTCCTTTTCCATTTCGAGGAACCGCCGGTACTTCTGGAGGCTGCTCTTGATGGTGGCGAAATTGGTCAGGGTGCCCCCCATCCAGCGGTTGACGCAGAACGGCATCCGGGTCTCCGCCGCGGCCTCGCGGACGATTTCCTGGGCCTGGCGTTTCGTTCCGACGAAAAGAATCTTCCGCCCCGCGCGGGCGGTCTCGGTGGCGAAATCAGCCGCTCTCTCCAGTTGTTCGTGGGTCTTGCCCAGATCGATGATCGAGATCCCGTTTCGGTGATCGAAAAGGAACGGCTTGAAATTCGGATTCCAGCGGCGAATCTGGTGGCCGAAGTGTACGCCGGCGTCGAGGAGGTCTTTTGGTGTGATGTTCATGTGTTCAAAGCCCCGTCGGACAACGGGGAGAAACCGGGTTTCTTATTGGTGGGTGGATGTGTCTGTGGTGAAACGAAAGACCGGAAACTATCCCGCGCGGCTTCGGGTTCAAGAAAAAAATCCGGGGTTTTCCGCGGAGGTGTGACCACAATTGCGTGGAGCCATGGAAGGGATTTCCCCCATTTTCCAGTGGTCTGCCGACACAAGGGGATGCCTTTCCCGCCAAGCCGCTTCGGGTTGGACGACTAAAGTCATCCAACTACGGCACTCCCCCGTGGTCGCGGGGCTTGCCCCTCGATCCGAAGGTGGTGGTGGCAGTGGACACCTCCAAACCTCTCCGGACCGACACCGGGCATCCGTGGAAACCAGGGTCGTTGCCCGTGCCGCCGGAGATCGGAGGGCAAGCCCACCGACCACGAATATCCCGCGCGCAACCACAAGTGTGGGGAGGGCGGCGGCGCACGCACGATTATCGAATAAATTTTGATATTCCCTCCACGCACTTGTGGTTGCACCCCCCGCGCGAACGAAGGGAAAAAGTGTTGACAGGTGGGGCGAAGTGGGGCGAAATGGGGGAAATCGGTTTTTAATGGGTCTGCAAGGAAGAGATGGTCGCGGCTGAGAGAGCTTTTTACGTGGGGGAGTTCGAACACGCCCTCGACGCGAAGGGTCGTCTGACGATTCCCTCCAAGTGGAGGTTTCTCGGGGACGAGGCCGACGTGTATCTGGCTCTCCCGAACCCGGGCGGGTTCATCACCGTTTATCCGCCGAAGATGATCGACCGGTTCGAGGAGCAGGTTTCGAAGATCAGTCTCGGCGATCCGGAGGGGCAGAAGCTGGTGACCCAGCTCGGCGCGATGTCGCACTCCTTCGGCTGCGACAAGCAGGGCCGCATCAACTTGAACGAGAAGCTGATCCGCCACGCGGGAATCGGCAAAAAGGCGATCCTGGTCGGGAATTTCAGCTATTTCAGCATCCACGCGATCGAGCGCTACGAAGCCGCGGATCTGAACGATCCCGATCTCATGAACCGCATCCTGCAGCAAATCCATGTCTGAGGAGAGAACAGCGTTCCGCCGTCCGGCGGCCGGGCACGAGCCCGTCCTGCTGACGGAGACCCTCGGGGGCCTCGACGCCGCCGCGGGGGGTCGTTTCCTCGACGCCACCTTCGGCGGGGGCGGTCACGCGCGGGCGATCCTCGGGGCGAGCCCGGCGAACCGGCTGACGGCGCTCGACCGCGATCCGGCCGCCCGCGAGCGGGCGGAGACCCTGGCGGCGGAATATCCCGGGCGGTTCACCTTCCGCTGGATGGACTTCGGTGATCTCGGGGGCTGGGAGGAATCCGGCTTCGACGGGATTCTTTTCGACCTCGGGGTTTCTTCGTTTCAGCTCGACGAGGTTTCCCGCGGCTTTTCCTTCCGCGGCGACGGTCCGCTCGACATGCGGATGGACCCGACGCGGGGCATCCCCGCCTCGGAGTTTCTGGAGACCGCCTCCGGAGAGGAGCTGGCCGAGGCCGTCCGCGACTTCGGCGAGGAGCGTTTCTGGCGGCGGATTGTCGCGGCGATCCGCGAGGCCCGGGGAACCGGGCGGCTGGGCCGGACGGCTTCCTTCGCGGAGGTGGTGGCCGCCGCCGTTCCGGCCGCGGCCCGCCGGGGTCGGTTGCACCCGGCCACGCGCACCTTCCAGGGCGTCCGCATCGCGGTCAACCGCGAGCTGGATGCGATCCGCGACGCGCTCCCGGCCGGCTTCGAGCGGCTCGCGCCGGGCGGCCGCCTGGTGGTCATCAGTTTCCATTCCCTCGAAGACCGCATCGTCAAACGCTTCTTCCGCGCCCGCGCCGGACGGCCCGAGGGCGCCAACGATTCCCGGCCCCAGCAGGAGCGTTCCGTCGAGGCCGATCTCCCCTTTTCCCGGCCGATCCGCCCCACCGCCGACGAGATCCGGCGCAACCCCCGCAGCAGGTCCTCCCGCCTGCGTGTCCTCATCAAAAAAGCAGAATCATGAAAACTTCCTCCCGTTCCTATCTCCCCCCCTTCAACCTCTTTCTTCTGGGGCTCCTCCTGGCCGTCGCCCTGTTCGGGGGACTTTCGCAGGTGTGGATCCAGCGCCAGATCGGCCGGACCGCCGACCAGATCGAGAACCACGAGCGCGTTCTGCGCGACCTCGAGCGGAAGAACAGCTACATGAGCGCCCGGCTTGCGGAGGCCCATCGGCCCGACGAGCTGATCCGGCGCGCCGGCGGCGGGTTGATCCGTCCGGACTGGCGGCGCATCGTGCGCGTGGAGCGGGTTTTCGACGACGACGGGAAACGCACCGTCCGGATCGCGCCCTACGGGCCGTCCACCGAGGTGGCGGCAAACATCCGATGAGGAGGGAGCGCCAGTGGTTCCCCCTTTCATAGGCGGCGTCCGCTACGGATTGGTACTGGTCGCTTTGTTCGTCGGTTTCGGCGGGGTTTTCGCACGTCTCCTCCACCTGCAGGTTCTCGACCGCGAGGCCTACGTCGGCTACGCGCGCGAAAACCGGGAGCGTTTCGACCGGTTGCACGCGCCCCGCGGCCCGGTCGTGGATAAGGCCGGCAACCTTCTCGCGGCGACCCGTACGGTCATCGAACTCGGGGTCGATCCCCGGTCCCTCGTGCGCGGGGACTTTTCGAAGATCCCCGATCTGGCTGCGATCCTCGGCATGCCGGAGGCGGAGATCCGCCGGGCTTTCGAGCGGACCGAACGGATCGATCGGGCGACGGGCGAACGCCGACCGGTGCGCTGGGTGAAACTCGCGGACGCGGTTCATCCCGAGGATTACGAGCGGATCCGCGCCCTCGGGGTTCCGGCGGTTTACGGGCACTACCGGAACCAGCGGATCTATCCCGCCGGATCGATGGCCGCCCACCTGATCGGATTCATGGCCGACAACGGTGCGGCCTACTACGGGGTCGAGCAGGCCATGGACTTCTACCTCGAGGGGCAGGACGGCTGGCGCGAGTCGGAGAAAGACGGTCACCGCCGCGAGCTGGCGCAGTTCCGCTGGCGGGAGGTGGATCCCCGGCCCGGGCTCGGGGTCGAGTTGTCCCTCGACCTGATTCTGCAGACGAAAGTCGAGGCGGAACTCGACCGGATCGTGGAGGAGTATTCCCCCGCGTCGGCCTCGATCATCGTGTCGGATCCGCGGACGGGGGAGATCCTCGCCCTCGGGAACCGGCCGACCTTCGACCCGAACGCCCACGGGGAGGCCGACAAGGCGGATTGGAGCAACCGCGCCCTGACCCTCGTTTACGAGCCGGGCTCGACTTTCAAGATCGTGGCCGCCTCGGGGGCGCTCAACGAGGGTCTGGTCACTCCGGAGACGGTGTTCGACTGCGATGTCTCGCGGGTGCCCTACCGGGGGCGCACCCTCCGGCTGCCCTCCGACCACCGCCCGCACGGGGAGCTGTCCGTCGAGGAGATCGTCGTCAAATCCAGCAACCGGGGGGCGGCCCTCCTGGGAGTGCAACTCGGCGAGCGGGGCCTCTATCAATACGCGCGGGCCTTCGGATTCGGGGAGCGCACGGGGCTCCGTCTCGGAGCGGAATCGCGCGGCATCCTCCACCCGGTCGAGGATTGGGACGGCCTGACCCTCTCCCGCCTGCCGATGGGCCACGCCGTGGCGGCGACCCCGGTCCAGGTCCACGCGGCGATGAGCGTGCTCGCCGCGGGAGGCGAGCGCAAACCGCTGCGCCTGGTGCGGCGGATCTTCGACGCCGACGGCGAAACGGTGATCCGTTTCGAGGAGGGCGAAGCCGAGCGGGTGGTCTCCCCGGAGGTCGCGGCGGAGATGGCCGGTTTTCTCGAGAGGGTGGTTGGACCGGACGGAACGGCCCGGCGGGCGTTTCTGGACGGTTTCCGGGTCGCCGGGAAAACGGGCACGACCCAGATGATCATCGACGGTGCCTATTCCAACCGGCATCACGTCGCCTCGTTCAGCGGCTTCTTTCCGGCCGACGATCCGAAGGTCGTGATCACGGTCGTGGTCGAGGATCCGCAGATGGAGGGGACCGGCTACGGAGGGGTGGTCGCCGCGCCGGTCTTCCGCCGGGTCGGGGAGACCGCCGCCCACCACCTGCGGGTCGATCCGCGCGGCGTGATCGGCGGGGCGCTCTTGGCGGAACAGGAGGTCCGGCGGTGAGGTTGCCCGATATCCAGATCAGCACCCTGATCGAGAACCGTTTCTGGTCGCCGACCGTCGTGCCGCGCGGGGGCGGGGGCTCGCCGTCCGTGCCCGGGGGGCGCCGGATCCGCGACCTGCTCGAGGGCGTGGAGACGATCGACCGCCGGGGCCCGCTCGACCGCGAGGTGCGCTCCATTATCACCGACAGCCGCCGGGTCATCCCGGGCAGTCTCTTCTTCGCCCGGCGCGGCCTGCGGACGGACGGACGGCTCTTCGTCGAAGAGGCCATCGACCGCGGGGCGGCGGGCATCGTGACCGAGGACCCCCCGGGGCGACATTCGGAGGTGGTTTTCGTGCGGGTGGAGTCGGTCTCCCGCGCCCTCGCCGCGATGGCGGGAAACTTTTACGAGTGGCCGGACCGCAGGCTGCGCACGGTCGGGATCACCGGCACGAACGGAAAGACGACCGTTTCCTGGCTGGCCCGCGAACTGCTCGCCTCGCAGGAGGAGAAGGCCGGACTCATCGGGACCATCCACTACGACCTGGGTGGGCGGACCGTGCCCTCCTACCGGACGACTCCGGAATCGGTCGACACCTTTTCCCTCCTGCGGCAGATGATCAACGCCGGTTGCCGGTCGGCCGTCATGGAGGTCAGCTCCCACGGAATCGACCAGCACCGGGTCGAGGGGATGAACTTCGACATCGGCGTCTTCCTGAACCTCACCCAGGACCACCTGGACTACCACAAGACGATGGAGGCCTACTACCGGGTCAAACGGCGGCTTTTCGACGGCGGGATCGGCTCCCGCCCCGGCCTCGCCCTGATCAACGCCGACGATCCCTATGGACGGCGGCTGGCGGAGGAACTCGGATCGGACGTGCCCGTGGCGACCTTCGGAGTGGGGGAGGGGGCGGACTACCGCGCCGAAGCGGTGGAGTTCTCGCGGACGGGGGTCTCCTTCCGCCTCCTCGCTCCCGGCGGCGTCGATATGCCGGTGCGGGCGGGGCTGGCCGGGCGGTTCAATCTCTCCAACCTGCTCGCGGCCCTCGCCGTCGCCGCCGAATCGGGCTGCGATCTGCGCAAGGCGCTCCCCGTGCTGAAGAAATTCAAGGGCGTGCCCGGCCGGCTCGAGCGCATCGACGGCGGCCGGGCCGGCGAAATCTTCGTGGACTACGCGCACACCGATGACGCGCTGCGGTCCACCCTCGAGGTCCTGCGCGAGATCACCCCGGGGAAGGTCCACCTCGTCTTCGGTTGCGGCGGGGACCGCGACCGCGGCAAGCGACCGTTGATGATGCACGTCGGCCAGACCTTCGCCGACTATTGCTGGGTCACCTCCGACAATCCGCGCTCGGAGGCCCTCGACCAAATTTTCGAAGACATGCAGAAAGGGGTAAGCAAGCCCGACTTGGTCGAGTTCGTCGAAGACCGGCGCATGGCGATCAGCCTCGCCCTGGATGCGGCCGGCCCGGAGGATACCATCCTTATCGCCGGAAAGGGGCACGAGCCGTTCATGGAGTTCGGCGATACCATCGTGCCCTTCGACGACCGCCAGGTCGCGCGGGAGCTGATCGAAGTGAAAAGCCTGAAACCGTAGGATGGACGCGCGCGACGACAGCCCCCCGGAGACGGCGATGGTCTTTCGACCGTCGTTCTTCGAGGAGACGCTCGCCCCGGGCCGGGCGGGGCGGGATGCTTTCGAAGGAGCGGCCGGATTTTCGATCGACACGCGCTCCCTCGCGCCGGGGGAGGTCTTCGTCGCTCTGCGGACGGAGCGGCGGGACGGGCATGAATTTCTGGAGGAGGCGGCGGCCCGGGGAGCCGCCGGAGCCATCGTCTCGGAACCGCGCGACGACCTCTCCCTGCCCCAGATGGTGGTCGATTCCCCCCTCGCCGCGCTCCAGCGGCTGGGCGCGGAGTGGCGCCGCCGCTGGCCGGGCCGGGTCATCGGGGTGACCGGCAGCTGCGGCAAGACCTCGACCAAGGAACTCCTCGGCCTGCTCCTGGGCGGGGGCGACACCTTCGTCTCACCCGGCAACCTGAACAACCACATCGGGGTGCCCCTCAGCCTCCTGCGGCTCCGCCCGGAGCACCGCCGCGCGGTCATCGAGGCCGGGATCAGCGAGGACGGCGAGATGGAGACGCTCGCCTCGCTGATCCGGCCGGACGTCGCCCTCGTCACCACGATCGGTCCGGCCCACCTCGAAAAGCTCGGCAGCCTGGAGGGCATCGCGGCGGAGAAGGCCCGGCTGCCCCGGGCGGCCCGGGAGGCCACGTTCTTCGGCCCCGCCTGCGCCGAGTACGCCGTTTTTTCCGAGGGCGGCTACGCCGCGCCCCGCTGGCTGCAGCCCGAGGCGCGCGCGGGGATTCCCGCCGCCGGCGGTGTCGTGTGGCGCTATCGGATCGGCGGAGACCCGCGAACCGTCCACCTCTGCGATGGGCGGGGGGAATGCCCCATCGACTTCGCCGCCCCCGAGGCGACCGCCGGCATGCTGGAGAACACCTGCCTCGCCGTGCTGGCCGCCCTCGCCGAAGGAGTGCCGCCGGAAACGGTGTGCGCCCGCCTCGGCGAATGGCGTCCGGCCGCCCAGCGGGGGGAAATTTTGTCGGCGGGCGACCGCCTGGTCTATGCCGACCACTACAACGCGAACCCGGCCTCCTTCGCCGACGCCGCCCACTACTTCCACCGGCGCTTTCCCGAACCGCCCCGCTGCTGGGTTGTCGGTGCCATGGAGGAGCTGGGGGCCGACGCGGTCGCCTGGCACCGCAGGCTCGCCGACGCCCTCCCGGTGCTCGCCGGGGACAGCGTTTTTCTCGTCGGCCCGCCGACCGGGGTCATGGAGCCGGTCCTCCGCACCAAGGCCGGTCCGGGCGCGGTCGTCGTCGCCGAAACCTCCGAAGAGGCGGCCCCCGGCGTCGCAGGCACCCCGGGCACGGTCTTCCTCAAGGGCAGCCGCCGCGCCCGGCTCGAAAAGATTCTCGATTTTCTGGAAGCCGCCGCTTCATGATGCCCGATGCTCTACTTTCTCGAAAACTTGGAATCCTACTGGGGGCCGTTCCGGCTTTTCGGATACATAACCGTCCGCGCGGTGATGGCCGGTCTCTTTTCATTCGTGGTCGGCCTGGTTTTCGGCCCCGCGATCATCCGGCGTCTCCAGAGCCTCCGCATGAAGGAGGCCGGTCGGAGCGAGGAGGTCGTCGGGAACCTCGCCGTCCTCCACCAGGGCAAGAAGGAGACGCCCACGATGGGGGGGCTGATCCTCTTCTTCTCCGTCTCCGCCGCGGTCCTGCTCTTCGCCCGGCCCAATGTGTACGTCGCGGTGGCGTGGCTGGTGTACGCCGGGCTGACGGCGGTCGGGTTTCTCGACGACTACCGGAAGGTCGTCCAAAAAAACAGCGACGGACTGAGCGGACGGATCAAGCTCCTCGCCCAAGCCGCTCTCGCGGCAGTGGTGCTGGCGGTTCTTCTGCTGCACCCGGACACCTCGGCGACCGTCCGCGAACTGTGGGTTCCCTTTTACAAGGATGTCGCCGTCGAGAGCCTTGCGCTTTGGATCCTCTTTCCGTTCTTCTTCCTGATTCTCGCCGGCTCGAGCAACGCCATCAACCTGACCGACGGGATTGACGGCCTCGCCATCGGCTGCACCGTCACCTCGGCGCTGGCCTTCGGACTCATGGCCTACTTCTCCGGAAACGTCATCATCTCCGACTATCTTTTGATCAGCTACCTGCCGGGCACGGGCGAGCTGGCGGTCGTCTGCTCCGCCCTGCTCGGCGCCAGCCTCGCCTTTCTCTGGTACAACGCCCATCCGGCGGAGATTTTCATGGGCGACACCGGATCCCTAGCGCTCGGCGGACTGGTCGGGGTGATCGCCTTCCTGATCCACCAGCCCTTCACCCTGGTCATCGTCGGCGGCATCTTCGTCGTCGAGGCCGTCTCGGTGATCCTCCAGGTCGGCTCCTTCAAGGCCCGCCGCAAACGCATTTTCCTGATGGCGCCGATCCATCACCACTTCGAACTCCGGGGCTGGCACGAGAACAAAGTGGTCATTCGCTTCTGGATTCTCTCCCTCCTCTGCGCGATCGCCGGCCTGGCGTCGCTCCGCTTGCGATGAATCTGTATGAGCAGTCTGACGGATCCGCAGGCAAAGTGGGTGGGTTGCTTCAGCGCCCACCTCCAGCTGGCGGATATGGTCCATCCACACGGAAGCTCCGCGGCAAGCGGAAACGTTTCCTTCCTGTGCGAGAGCCGGGTGCTAAAGCAACCCGGCCACGGTGCGAAGCCTTGCCTCGTTTCCCCCTGCCGCCGGAGGGATCAAAGAAGACCTCTCCGCCGCGGCAGGCTGAAGCCTGTACACCGAACCCGGCACCCCGGCTCTCAGGGTATGGTGTCCAGCCTTTAGGCTGCTCCCCTGCGCATCAGGTTTTCGGTGGTTCCGGCTTTGACGAGTATGGTGTCCAGCCTTTAGGCCGCTCCCCCCTCCGCCGGAATGGTGAAAAAGAGGTCCTTTCCGGAGAAGCAGCTACCCGGAAAAACCGTGAAAACCGTTTCCAAAGCCGAGCCCGGCGCGGACACGAGGTCCGGCCCTACGGTGTCGAGTTCCAAACCCCTATCGTTCTCCACGTCTGATGCCGCACCAACCTATCCATCGTAGGGTCCGGCGCTTGCCGCCGCGCCGCCATCCGGCTCTCGAGAACGAAACCGCGCCCGTCGCCGTCCTCGGCGGCGGGATCAGCGGCCGGGCGGCGGCCGGTCTCTTGCGGCGGTTGGGGAAGGCCGTCGAGATTTTCGACGAGGGCGGCGGGGACCGCGGGCGGACGGAATTCCGTCCATCCCCGGGTGAATTCGCCCTCGCCGTGGTGAGCCCCGGATTCCGCCCGGACCACCCGTGGCGCCGGTCGGCGCGGGAGGCCGGGATTCCCGTCGCGGGCGAGACGGAGTTCGCCGCCGCCTTCTGGCCGGGAAGACTTCTCTGCGTGACCGGGACCAACGGCAAGACCACGCTGACCCGCTTTCTCGAAAAAGCGCTGCAAGCCAACGGCGAGCCCGCCCGGGCCTGCGGCAACATCGGCCTGCCGCTCTCCGCGCTCTGCGACGGGTCGGAACGGCCCGGCGATATCGCCGTCTGCGAAACCAGTTCCTTCCAACTCCACGACTGGGCCCGGCCCCGCTGCGAGGCCGCCATCTGGACGAATTTCGCTCCCGATCACCTCGACTGGCACGAATCGACCGACGACTACTTCGCGGCCAAATGGCGGCTGGTGGAGAGCGGTGCCCCGGTCTTCGCGGACGAATCCGTCCGCGAGTGCGCCCAAGCAAGGGGGTTGCCTCTTCCCGGGAATCTTCGGATCTCAGCTTGTTCGTCGCCGAACAACGAACCGGCGGAGGGCTGGTTCGCCCGCCCCCCTTTCGACTCCCTGTACACCCTCGCCGCGGCATGGTGGCTTTCGACGGGCCGCCCGGAGGCCGTTCTGGCCGCGACCGCCCGCGCCTTTGAGCCTCCGCCGCACCGGATGGAATCCCTCGGGACGGTCGCCGGCCTTTCCTTCGTCAACGACTCCAAGGCGACGAACTTCCACGCCGCGCTGGCGGCGGTCCGCGCGCAGTCGGGCGTGATCCGCTGGATCGGGGGCGGGTCCGACAAAGGGGAGGACCCCGCCGATCTCGCCGCCGGGATCGCGGAGCGTATCGCCTCGGCCGATACATTCGGAGAGACCGGAGAGGATCTCGCCGACCGCCTCCGGGCGGCCGGTCTTCCCGCCGAATACCACGGGACTCTCGCCGCCGCCTTCCGGGCGGCCGTCGCCCGGGCCCGGCCCGGCGACACCGTTCTTCTGAGCCCCGGTTTCGCCAGTTTCGACCAGTTCGGCGGATACGGGGAGCGCGGGGACGCTTTTCGCGCCCTTGTCCGTGATTTAGCTCTTTCCCCGGCCATAAAAAACCACTAAGCTCTGATTTAACGTTTGCTAGAAAACGGGTTCCGTCATGATTCTTGTTCCTTTCCATTTCCTTCCACACTCATGAAATTCTTCAAAGTATTCAGTCTCGTCGTCCTCGGGCATTTCCTCCTCATCGGAGCCTTCCTCCTTCAGCCCGGCTGCCAGTCGATCGACCGCCAGTGGGAGGAACATCGCAAGGCCAAGCAGACGGTGGACGTCCCGCGCGAGGTGCTCGCCCAAGAGCAGGGCCTTCCCCCGGATTCGGAGGAAATCGACCCCTCCTTCAACAGCCGGTTCACCGGTTCGGACGGAGCCGCCCGCCCCCGGGCCACGCCGACCCGGCCGCAGGGTGGTTCGCTCTCCGCCGACGAACCGTCGGGTCTGGAACCGTCGGAGCCGCTTTTTAACCCCGGGCTGGAGGACGATTTCAACAGCGGGGCGGCACCCTCGCCGTCGCCGACCTCCGGCTACGACGCCTACACCGTGCAACGGGGGGACACTCTCTGGGGCCTTTCCAAGGAGTACAACGTCTCCTTCGCCGCGCTTCTCGAGGCCAACGGCATGGACCGCGACAGCCAGCTCCGCGTCGGCCAGGAAATTGTCGTTCCCTCCGGATACGACGAGGTGGACGCGGGTGCTTCGGATTCGGAGGATCCCGTGCCCGAACCGGGCACCTCGATCTACGAGGTCCGACGCGGGGACACCCTTTCCGAGATCGCCGCCCGGGCCGGAACCTCGGTCTCGCGGATCAAGAACCTGAACAACATGACCGGCGACCGTATCCGCATCGGGCAGCGTTTGATCGTGCCGGGGGATATGGTCGTGTCCGATGACGATTCCTCCGAATCCGGTTCCGTCGATATCGATCCGGGCGAATACACCGCCGTTCACACCGTGCGGAGCGGCGAGACCCCCGCCGGCATCGCCAACCGCTACGGGATGTCGGTCGAGGAGTTGCTCGCGGCCAACGGGATTTCGGACGCCCGCCGCATGAGGGCGGGGGCCGAGTTGAAGGTGAAGCCGGCCGGATCGGGTTCGAAACTTTCCGAAGGAGACGATTCCGGTTCCGAATCCCTGATCCTTCCCGGGCGGGCTTCCGGCCCGCTCGCGCCGCGGGCGGAGGATCCGCTTTCGACTCCGCCGCCGGACGCCCTCGGTCCGGAAGACACGCCGGCCGCGCCCGAGATCGTGCCGGAGGTCAATGCGGTCGAGCCCGAGGAGGGCTTCGGCGAAGACATATTCCTCGATTTCGAGGGCGTCGAGGAGGTGCCCACCGAGCGGCGCGATGCCGACGGCGGCTGACCCCGGCGGCGGCTACGGCAGGCCTTCGACTCCCCGGCAACCGTGAGCGAAAATGAGAAAGGAGGAAATCCGCGCCACGGAAGTCTCCGGGCCTTTCCGCTCCGCGGGTGGTTCCTGTTGCTCTCCGTGTGCGGACTCGTCGCGGTCGGGCTTACGGTTCTCCTGAGCGCGGGAGGGGGCGGGGATCGGTTTCTCGGCACCTACTTCACCCGGCAGATCGTCTGGTTCGGGGTCGCCGTTTTCGCCGGCGGGGCGGCTTTCCTGTTCGGGATCGAGCGGGTCCGGATTCTGTCCTGGCCGTTCGCGCTGATCTCGCTCGGTCTTCTCACCGCGGTCCTGGTGCCGGGCATCGGGGTCGAGGTGAACGGGGCCCGGCGGTGGATCGCGGCGGGGCCTTTCCGGTTCCAGCCGTCGGAGTTCGCCAAGATCGGGTTTCTCTGTCTCATGGCCTGGTATGTCGCGCGGAACGGGCGGAAGATGGAGCGGTTCGTGCCCGGGTTCCTCCTGCCCGGACTCATCGTCGCGCCCTTTGCCGCCCTCATCGTTCTCGAGCCGGATCTGGGGACGACCGTCCTCTACGCCGCCGTGGCCGGGGCGATCCTTCTGGTGGCGGGCACGTCCGTCTGGTCCCTTTTGGTCACGGGCGGGCTTTTCGTGGTCGGAGTGTCCGCGTTCATCCTGCTCGACCCCGAGCGGCTGGACCGGGTGACTTCGTTTCTCGACCTCGAAGGGAACAAAAGCGAGGGCGGATACCAGCTCTGGCAGGGAATCCTCGGCTTCAGCGTCGGCGGGCTCGACGGGGCCGGTCCCGGTCGGGGGCGGCAGCACCTGAGCTTTCTTCCCGAGGCCCACACCGATTTCATCTTCGCGGTGGTCGGCGAGGAACTCGGCTTCCTGGCGACCGGCGGGGTGGTTCTCCTCTTCGTCCTTTTCACAGTCCTCGCCCTTTCCCAGATCCGGAAAGCCCCCGATCTGTTCGGGTTCACCTTTGTGTTCGGAGCGCTGCTTTTCATCGTCGGTCAGGCGACGATTAACATGGGGGTGGTGACCGGACTGTTGCCGACCAAGGGAATGTCCCTGCCGTTCATCAGCTACGGGGGGTCCAACCTCGTCGTAATGGGCGTCCTGACCGGGTTCATCCTGAGCACCTTCCGCGAGTGGGAGGCCCCGGTCATCCGCCGCCCGGTGGAGATAACCTGAAGTCGGGGATTGGAATATGTATGAATTTGTGTCGGCCTCATGTTCCGCCTCCTTTCCTCCCGCAAAAAATCTCGCCGTGCGGTCATTCCGGGCTGGCGGAATCGGTCCTTCTGGGCGAGCATTCGTCCCACGATGCCGAGTAATCAGATGATTCCCCTTCTCTCGCTGCAATCGCGTGACCTTGATCTGCGCCAGGCGCTTCTCAGTCTCCAGGCTTTCCCGAAGGAGCGCGCGCAGGTCGAGGAAGAAATCGCCGGGGCGGAATCCGTGCTGGCGGAAATGCGGGCCGGGATGAAGGATTCCGAGGTACTCCGCGAGCGAATGGAGGCCGACGCGGAGAGCGCCCGCGAAAAAATCCGACGGCTTCGCAACCAGCAGCTGGAAGTCCGCAAGAACGAGGAATACGAAGCCCTCACCCACGAGATAGAGAATCTGGAAAAATTGATCGACGGGATCGAAGAGAAGGAGATCGCCCTTCTCGACGACATCGAGGCGGCCCGAAACGCTCTCCTCGAGAAAGAGGTCGAGACGAGGAGCCGGGTCGATAAGCTTTCCGAAGCCCTGGCGAAAATCGACGCCGGGGAAAAATCGTTTCGCGAGCGTCTCGACGGGATGAAAGGCGAGGTCGAACGCCTGCGCTCCGCCGTCGAACCGGAACTGCTGGCCCATTACGACAGTCTCTGGAAGCAGATCAAGCGCCCTCCGGTGGTGGTGCCGCTCGCGGACCAGAAATGCGGGGGGTGCCACCTGAGGGTGAGCAACGAGGTCGCCGCCGCCGTGCAGGATTTTCGCACGGTCACCTGCGACCAGTGCGGCAGGCTCTTGTATTGCGAATAAACGAAAGTACCGTCAGGCCAAGCTTGCAAACAACCCGCGAATCGGTAGGTTGATTCCTTGGAGATAGGTCTGGGGCGTCCGGCCTTTCAACCGTTTCTTTCCTTACTCTATCAATAAGGGAGTTCGAAACCACGCGGGTGCTGTCAAGCCGCCCATCGGAAGACAAAGCCCGCGCGGAGAACACCCACCTGGTTTTCGAAGGAAAGAACTTATCATCGGCGCATCCGGGTCTGTCTCCTTTTCTTCATGATGACGAATCCTCGCCCGGGTTCGGATCAGCGGAAGATTCGGTGCCCGCGCGACCCAGAAGCCTGCCCGGATCAAACCCGTTTTTGGAGAAAATCGTGCCGTCGAGGCGGGCCAGTCGGCTCAGGGCGAGGGTTGTTTCGAGAACGGCGTCCACCTCGCGCAGCCGGGCGTCGTCGAGCAGGCGGGCGGCCTCGAGGACGTCGCTGGTATCCGAGAGTCCTCGTTCGCGGCGGGCTTCTTCCGATTCGAGAACCTCGACCCGCAGTTCCACCGTGGCCTTCGCCGAATCGAGCTTGGCGCGCCCGCTTTCGAGCTGGCGCCACGCTTCGCGGACGTTCCGGCGGACCAGGGATTCAGCCTCCTCCATGAGGATTTCGGCCTGGCGGAGGCGCAGGACGGATTGGCGTTCGCGGGCCTTTTCCCCGGCGAACCCCCAGGGGAAACTCAATTCGACTCCGGCTCTCCATCGATAGCCGTCCCGGTCGAACGCCCTCCGATACGATTCCCCCAGTTCGTCGTCCCTCCCGAGATAATCGCCCGAGAGCACCAGATCCAAATCCGGGCGGGTCGCGTCCCGCGCGCTGACCAAGTTGTAGAAGCTTTGGTCCACCTGCCGTTCGCGGGCCCTGCGCAGGGGGTCGAAGGTCAGGGCCCGGCCGAGCACCGTGCCCATGTCGTCGGTCCGCGGAGGCGGCGCGGGCAGGGCGGCGGTCAGAAAATCTCCCGCCTCCTCCCCGGGCGTCCGACCGAGAAGGAAAAGAAGACGGTCCTCCGTGTCGGAAAGGCGCTTGCGCGCGTCGAGGCGGTCTTCGAGGCGGGTGGCCAGCTCGGCCTTGGCCTGCAGGATGTCCGTGCGGGTCGCCAATCCGAGGCTCGATTCCTCTTCGGTCCGCCGGAGGATCGTCTCGGCGAGCCGGATGCTCGAATCCCGGAGTTCGAGGCGGCGGCGGGCGGCCGCCACCTCCCAGTAGGCGGCGGCCACCTCGTCGAAAAGCCGGGCGAGGGCACCCTCGTATTCGATCTGGCTCTCCTCGAATCCGGCTTCGGCGGAGCGAACGGGAGCGAGATTGACCGACCTGCCGAAATTCCGGGAAAGGGGCTGGCGGATCTCGACGCCGAATTCGGATCCGAAGTCGGGATTCAGGAGAGCGTTCGAGGAATTGGTTTCCCGGCGGTTGAAATCGGTGCCGGCGCTGACCTCGGTGCCCGGCGAAAACCGTTTGGAGACCGATAGGTTGGCGCTCAGATCCTCGTTCTGCGGCTGGTCCGCCCCGTCCAGAACGGAGGCGGCCTGGGCGGACAGCACCTCGCGCCAGGAAACGCCCGCCGAGAGCCGCGGATCGAAGTCGGATTCGGCGATGGCGGTCTCCTCCCGGGCGATCTCCGGATTAAGGGACTCGGCGCGGATGCCGAAGTTGGTCCGGAGCGCGACCGCCAGAGCCTTCCGGAGGGGGAGCATCGGCTCCTCGGCCGGCGATGGCTCCGGCGGGGCGGAAGGCGCCGGTGTCGCGATGACGGGTGAGAGAACCAGGGTGAGGACGGAGAGAAGAAATGCGTGTGAACGAAGCATAACGTCTGAAAATGGAGGCGATGCGGAACCGGCGCAAAGATATTGAACCGGCTGGCGGAAAAATACCGCGGAGAGTGTCCCGCGGGGCGGCGCTTCCCGTCAAATCCGGTTCCGTCTCGCGAGTGCCTGCCGGGCGGCTTCCGTCTCGGCGGCTTTTTTGGAGGGGCCCGCGCCCCGTCCCGCTTCTTCTCCGTTGATCTTCACCACTGCTTCGAATTCGCGCCGGTGGGGCGGTCCCTCTTCGCGGACCACCTCGTATTCGATCTCCGGGCTGAGGGGGTCGGCCTGCAGTTCCTCCTGGAGCAGGCCTTTCGGATTCTCCGTCGAGAAGGCGAAGTCGCTGGTCCGGAACGGGCGCTCCCGGAAAAGGCGTTCGAGTACGGTCCGGGCGGCCTCCAGTCCGCCGTCGAGGTAAACCGCCCCGAAAATGGCTTCGACCGCGTCCTCAAGAACGGCGTTGTTCTCCTGCGTGGCGTTCCGGCGGGCCGCCTCGCCGAGGAGGAGGTGCGCGCCGAGTCCGATCCTCCGGGCGATCGCGCTCAGGGCCGGTCCTCTCACCAGACTCGCCCGCATCACCGTCATGGCCCCTTCCTCGGCCCCGGGGTTTTCGGAGAAGAGCCGCTCGCTGACCGTTAGCTCGAGCACGGCGTCGCCCAGGAACTCGAGGCGCTGGTAGGACTGCCCCCCCTCCCCCGGGGAGAGCGCGGAACCGTGGGTGAGCGCCTGTCGCAGCAGGTCCGGGTTCCGGAAACGATACCCGATGCTTTCTTCGATTCCGGACGATGGAGTCATTCGGTTTCCGCGGTCCGCAGTTCGAACCGCTGGCAGAGTTCGTCGGCCAACTTCGAGTAGGCGACCGCCCCCGAACTGGATTTTTCGTATTCGAAGATGGTCTGGCCGAAGCTCGGGGCCTCGGTCAGGCGGATGTTGCGGGGGATCACGGTGGAGAAGACCTTCTCTCCGAAATGGGCGCGCACTTCGGAAACGACCTGCTGGGAAAGATTGGTACGGATGTCGAACATGGTCAGCAGGACGCCCGCCAACTCCAGATCGGCGTTCACTCCTCCCGAGCGAATCTGTTCGAGCAGGCTGAGAATCTCCCCCAGTCCCTCCATCGCGAGATACTCGCATTGCAGGGCCACCACGAGGTAGTCGGCCGCCGCCAGCGCGTTCAGGGAGAGAACGGTGGAGGAGGGCGGGCAATCCAACAGAATGGCTCCGAATCCGTACTCGGAGCGGAGATCGTCCAGAAGGCCGTCCAGCCGGTGGAGGTAATCCTTGTCGCGCGGCAGCTCCACCTCGGTGGCCACGAGATCCCGCTCCGAGCGGATGGCGAAAAGGTGGTCCCGCCCGGTCTCGACGATTTTTCCGGCGAGACGTTCGTCCCCGGTGAGCGGACCGTAGGCGCTTTCGCCCTCCTCTTTTGCCAGACCGAGAGCGCTCGTCGCGTTCGCCTGCGGGTCGAGGTCGATCAGAAGGGTGTCGATCCCCCTCGCCGCGAGCCCGGCGGACAGGTTGACGGCGGTGGTCGTCTTTCCCACGCCTCCTTTTTGGTTGGCGATCGCAAATATGGGGCACTCCATGGGGGAAGTGTCTGGACATGGGACCATCTGGCAAGAAAAAGGATTATCTGCGGCGCTCATGCGAGCCCGGCCAGCACTTCCTTCAATTCGCCGGGGGTGGCGGCCCGGTCGATGGCCGCCCGCGCCCGGCGCCCGTGCGGCAGGTCCTTCAGGAGGGCTTTCAGCTTGGGGCGCATCCACGCCACGTTTTCGCCCCGGCTCCGGCCGACGGGGGAGGCGAGGAGTTCGTCGGCCAGAAAGGAGAGAGCCCCGATCCGCTCGGGGAGCGAGGGCGCGGGGGGGACGGCTCCGGTCGCGAGAAAGGTTTTCATCCGCCCGAAGATCCAGGGGTTGCCGAGGGCGGCCCGTCCGATCATGGCTCCGGCGCAGGCCGTTTCCGAGGAGAGCCGCCGAATCCGCTCCCAGTCCTCCACGCTGCCGTTGGCGATCACGGGAAACCGCCGCTCGGCCGCGACCGCCTCGATCACGGCCATGTCCGCATCGCCCTTGTAGCCCTGGGCGCGGGTCCGCCCGTGGACGGCGAGGGCCTCGATCCCCTCCGCTTCGAGGATGCGGGCCGCCTCCCGGGCGACAATGGATTCGGCGTCCCAGCCGATCCGGATCTTCGCGGTCACGGGTGTGCCGGGGAGGGCGCGCCGGACCGTCCCCGCGATCGCGCCGAGGGCCGGTAGATCGCGCAGGAGCGAGCAGCCGGCGGCCGCCCGGGTGACCTTTTCCGAGGGGCAGCCGAAATTCAGGTCGATGAAGTCCGGCCGCAGCCGGTCTTCGATCCGGCGGGCCGCTTCCGCCATGCGCTCCGGATCGGCACCGAAGATCTGTACCCCCATGGGGCGCTGGTCGGCGGTGAATTCGATGGTTTCCCAGACGTTCGGCACCTCGCGGAGGAGGGCCTCGCACATCACGAATTCGGAGACCATCACGTCCGCGCCGAACCGCTTGCAGAGGTGGCGGAAGGCGATGTCGGTGAAGCCCGCCATCGGCGCCAGGTAGAGGGGGAATTTTCCCTCCCCAAACCAGGGCAGGCGGGGGCTGTCAGTGGCGGAGTGCCAATCCATATTCATGTTGAGGCTGTCGAAAAGTAGGCCAAATTCTTCCGGTTCGAACCGAATTTGTCGGCGGAGTCACACGGGTTCTTCGGGACACAATTGAAGCGGATCCGGGAATTGATTCAAGCAAACGAACACCGGACAAGGAGGAAACGGGTGTAACCACAAGTGCGTGGAGGCGGCCGCCCTCCCCACACTTGTGGTTGCACCCGGGATATTCGTGGTCGGTGGGCTTGCCCTCCGATCTCCGGAGGCGGCGCGCCGCAAGAGGCGGACCCTACGCGGGAATGTGGGGCTCGCGCGTGCCGCCGTGCGAACGCATTTGTCGTCGTAGGGCTCGCGCTTGCGCGACGCCGTGTGAACGCCTAGGGGAGGACCTCGTCCTCATCGATTTGGTCCGTTTGGATGATGTCCTTTATCGATTCGGCGGTGGAGATCCATTCGGGCAGGGGATATTTCCCTTGTTCCAGGGCTGGCCAAAAACCGGGTTGGTACTTTCGGTTGCGCACGAACCAGGGCCACGTCACGGTATTGCGATCGGCAAGTCTCCAGCAAGCCGGCCCCGTTTTCGGCGGAAGTCATGCTATCAGCGGGATGGGACTGGAGGGCAAGCACTGGACGAAAAGAAGTTTTGCGAAGACGGGTCCTCAGCCGCCGCATTGCGGGGAAGAGAATGGAAAGCCACGGAATAAATTCGGCGGCGCGGGAATCTTTCGGAAGTGCATCGGATCTTTTCCGACGTATCGCGGCGGCTGAGGACCAGTCTTCGCGCCAGGATCTTTTGAAACTACTCCGAAAAAACATGCATTTCATCCCCATGAAAGCAGCCGACTGAGGACACTGCTTGGCCTTGGCACGGCAGCCGCCCTCCCGCCGTAGTTCGGCGGCTCACGCACGATTAT
>CAZDRT010000001.1:0-41602 GCA_964507815.1 uncultured Puniceicoccaceae bacterium | reverse complement strand
ACCCACCCACTTTGGCCGCCCAATTACGCAGTCTCAGCCCGCTGAAAGCAGTCCACTGGAGACAATGCTTCGCCGTGGCACGGCAGCCGCCCTCCCTCAACCGATGGAATAACCTCCCATTTCAAAATCGCGATGCTTTCCGATTTTCCAGTGGTCTCCCGACCCAAGGGAATGTCTTTTCCGCCAGGCCGCTTCGGGTTGGACGACTGAAGTCATCCAACTACGTGGTCGTTCGATCCGGTACGGCGGTTTCCGCGGCCCCTGCCACCTTCGGATCGAGGGGCAAGCCCCGCGACCACGGGGGAGACATGGGAGGTAACCACAAGTGGGTGGCGGCGGGAGGGCGGCTGTCCTCAGCCGCCGCGCGATACGTCGGAAAAGATCCGATGCACTTCCGGAAGATTCCCGCGCCGCCGAATTTATTCCGTGCCTTTCCAATCTCTTACCCGCAATGCGGCGGCTGAGGACCCGTCTTCGCAAAACTTCGTATTGTTCTGTGGCCGCCCCCCAGTCAAATCCCGCTGACAGCAACCGACTGGAGATCTTGCTCCGCCGTGGCACGGCAGCCGCCCTCCCTCAGCCGAGAAATAGGATCCCATTCCAAAATCGATGAAATCGTGCGATTTTCGAATCTCGCAAATCGGTGGGCAGTCTGCCACCAACAGGGAAGTGCCACCAATAAGGAGGTGGGACACTCCTGTCCCGCGGGGTCGGGTGGAATTGGCTATTGGATGGAGGAGAATCGGCGAACAGGAGGTTTTCAGCCTCTTGGCGCGGCCCAGTTCGCTGAGCGAAGGTAGAGACTAGCTTGGGCTGGTCTTCTCGAGTTCTGACTTTCGAATCTGTAGCTCAGTCAATCTCTTCTTCAAAACGGCAATCTCCTTCTTGATCTTGCGAAGCTCTGTCTGATTCTTGGAGTTCGATAAGCAATCCGAGCCCAGTTCTTCAGCGATGAACGACTCAAGCTGGCTCCTTAATATTCTGATGTAAGGATTTCCCCACATCGCCCCCTGACGGTATTCGAGTTTGCCGAGTTGAATGCCCTTCACAATGAAGTCCCGATCCACTCCGTACTCTTTCTTCGCAGTTGCGTCGCTAAGGGTCGCCCCTTTCTGATTCCATTCCCCGTATTCCGCCACGAATGCTTCACTAGAGCACGATCACCCGAGCCGCAAGGTCAAATGCCCCTGCAGTTGGGGGTGTGACCACAAGTGCGTGGAGGGAATACCGAAATTGATCGGATAATTGTGCATGAGCCGACGAACTACGGCGGGAGGGCGGCTGTCCTCAGCCGCCGCGATACGTCGGAAAAGATCCAATGCACTTCCGAAAGATTCCCGCGCCGCCGAATCTATTCCGCGCCTTTCAATTTCCCTCCACGCGCTTGTGGTTACACCCGTTGCCGGGAGAACGCCGCCCCGCTTGCAAAACGTCCTTTTCAGGAGACCCTTTCTCCCATGTCCGAAAAAAATGCCTCAATTGTCCTGGGCGGCGGGTGCTTCTGGTGTCTCGAAGCCGTGTTTGAAACCATTCCCGGGGTGCGGCGGGTTGTGTCCGGCTACGCCGGCGGGGAATCGCCGAATCCGACTTACGAGTCCGTCTGCTCCGGGACGACCGGGCACGCGGAGGTCGTGAAGGTGGAATTCGACCCGGAAGTCGTATCCCCCGGGAATCTGTTGGAAAAGTTCTGGCAATGCCACGACCCGACGACCCCCGACCGCCAGGGAGCGGATGTCGGCAGCCAGTACCGATCAGTGATTCTCTACGCGGACGACGCGCAGCGGGAGATCGCCGCAAACTCCCGCAAGCAGGCGGCGGCCCGGTTACGCGATCCCATCGTCACGGAGATCGCGCCCCTGGACCGGTTCCACGAGGCCGAGGCCTACCACCAGGGCTACTTCCGGAACAACCCTTCGGCCCCCTACTGCCTGTTCGTCATCCGTCCGAAGCTCGAAAAGCTGGACGGTCACAGAAAAAGAGCAAACATCCCGACCGACCGGTTGAACCACATGGGATGAAATCCGGTGAATACTGAAGCGACCTTGCGCCCGACGGGCGATCATGTTAAACGAATCCCATGAAAAAAGTGGCGGTTCTTCTCTCCGGCTGCGGTGTTTACGACGGCAGCGAAATCTACGAATCCACCTTCACCCTGCTCGCGCTGGATGCGGCGGGGGCCGGGGTGACCTGTTGCGCCCCCGACATTCCCCAGGCCGACGTGATCGACCACCGGAGCGGCGAAGCGGCCGGGGGGGAGTCGCGCTCGGTCCTCTCGGAATCGGCCCGTCTGGCCCGGGGTGCGATCAGCGACCTGGCCGATCTCTCGCCCGGTGATTTCGACGCGTTGATCCTGCCCGGCGGGTTCGGGGCGGCGAAGAATCTGTCCGATTTCGCCTCGAAGGGCGCGGACTGCTCGGTCGATCCGGGTGTCTCCGCTTTTCTCCGGGGCTTTCGCGCCGCCGGCAAACCGATCGGCCTGATCTGTATCTCCCCCGCGATCGGCGCGGCGGTCTTCGGCGCCGAGGGCGTCCGGTTGACGGTGGGCAACGACGCGGCTACCGGCACCGCCCTCCGGGCGATGGGGGCCGACCCGGTCGAATGCACCGTGGACGATATCGTTGTCGATGAGGGCAACCGGATCGTCAGCACCCCCGCCTACATGCTGGGGCCCCGGATGACCGACGTGAAGAAGGGGATCGACCGATTGGTGGCCAAGGTGCTGGAGATGGCCTGACCCTCATGCGATTCGACATCCTGACCCTGTTTCCCTCCATGCTCGACGGGTTTCTCGCCGAGAGCATGATCGGGAAGGCCGTCGCGCGGGGTCTCGTCGAGGCCCAGGTCCACAACGTGCGGGACTGGGCGACGGACAAGCACCGGATCACCGACGACCGGCCGTTCGGCGGCGGGGCCGGCATGGTCATGAAGCCCGAGCCGCTTTTCGCGGCCGTCGAGGCCCTCCGGAGAGAGGAGACGACGGTCGTCTATCTGGCACCGGACGGCGAGCGCCTCGACCATGATCTGGTTTGCGAGCTGGCCCGGCTGCCCCATCTGCTACTGGTGAGCGGCCACTACGAGGGAATCGACGAGCGGGTGCGGGAGGCTCTCGTTGATCGGGAAATCAGCATCGGCGACTACGTTCTGACCAACGGCACCCTGCCCGCCGCCGTTCTGCTCGATGCGGTCTCCCGGCAGATTCCGGGCGTGCTCGGGGAGGCGCTGTCCCTCGAACAGGACAGTTTCGCGGGCGGACTGCTCGGACTGCCGCAATACACACGACCGGCTGAATTCCGCGGTCGGAAAGTCCCCGAAGTCCTGCTGTCCGGCGATCATGCCCGGATCGAGGGTTGGCGGAGGGAACAACGCCGCCGCCGGACGGCGGAACGGCGACCGGATCTTTAGCGGTCCGCCCGTCCGCTACAGCCGCTGCCGGACGGCTTCGTAGAGGCAGACACCGGTCGAGACGGAGACGTTCAGGCAATCGACGGACCCGTGCATGGGGATGCGGACGCGGTGGTCGCTGTTGTCCGCGGTTTTCTTGCGCACCCCCCATCCCTCGCTGCCGAGGATGATGGCGAGTGGACCGGTTAGATCCACGTCGTAGAGGCTTTCGTCCGCCTCGTCGGCCGTGGCGACCAGGCGGATTCCCATCTCCTGGAACTTGCGGAGAGTCTGGGCCAGGTTCCGCACCTGGAGAAAGGGCACGTCCTCGGTCCCGCCACAGGAGATGTCCCGGACGGTGTCGGTGATTCCGCAGGATCCCTTCGTCGGGGCCACCACCGCCGTCACCCCCGCGCCCGAGGCCGTGCGCAGGCAGGCACCGAGGTTGTGTGGATCCTGCACGCCCTCGAGTACGAGGAGGAATGGATCGTCGGTTTCCCCGAGCAGGTCGAGCAGGTCGCTCTCGTCGAGAAGGCGGACGGCTGCCGCGCCTTTCTTGGCGTGGCGCGGGGGCTTGCGGAGTTTTTTGACGGAGTTGCGTCCCATGGGAATCGGTTCAGGCGTGGCGGGTCGGTGGGCGGCGGAGGAGAACACGGAGAATGCCGTGCCTGGCTCCGAACAGGTAGGCCAGGAGGACGACGGCCCCGAGGGAAAGCACGATGACCGCCCCGGCCCGAAGGTCGAGCCAGAAGGAGAGGAAAACGGCGGCCACGGGCACGGTCCCGCCCAAAATGGCGCCGCCCCAGACGAGCGCATGGGGACTCCGGGCGAACTGCAGCATGGCCGCCGCCGGGGCGACCAGCATCGCCACCGAGAGGATGCAGCCCACCGCCTGGATCGAGACCACCAGGCCGAGAATGACCATGCCCGTGAGCAGGTAGCCGAGCCCGCGGGTGGGAACGCCCTGGCTCCGGGCGATGGTGGGTTCGAAAAGAAAGAGGAGAAGGGGGCGGCCCAGGGCGATCAGCACAAGGAGAATCAGGGATGCCGCCGCGAACGACATCCACAGGTCGGCGTCGGACAGCGCGAGAATATTGCCGAAAAGCCAGTGCTCCAGCTCGGTCGGAGTGGGGATCAGGTCGAGGATCAGGAGCCCTCCGGCGAAGGCGGTGGTGTAGAGGACCGCCAGCGCGGAATGGCTGTCGATCCGGGAGGTCCGGGCCACGAAAAGAGCCGCCAGACCGACGAGGAGAGCCGAGACAAGGGCACCGACAAAAGCGGTCCCGGCAGTCAGTCCGGTCAGGAGAATGGCCACGGCGATCCCGGGCAGGAGGGTGTGCGAGAGGGATCCGACCATCAGCGCCGACCGCCGCAGCACGACGAAACCGCTCAGGAAACCGTTGGTGAATCCGACGAGGGCGGCGGTCCAGACGGCCCGCTGGAAAAACTCGAAGGAGAGGGGCTGGAGGAAAAATTCCACTGTGGACGGAATCTATCAGATCCGGGCGGTCGCAGCGCAACTCAAACTTGGAATCGATTCTTGCGCGGTACCCCGGGCACCCGCATCGTACGAATGTGCCGTCCGCTTCCGAACTCAAGCCGAGCTGGACCGATCCGTTCGTCGGGATCGGGCTGCGTGTGGCCGCCGGCGGACACGTGCCCGCCCGTTGGTTTCTCCCGGAGTTGCCGGCGACCGCGCCGAAGCCGCCGGCGGGCCGCCCCCTGCGCCTCGAAATCGTGAGCCACTGCTGGCGCTACGCCCCGTTCCTGACCCACCAGTTGAACTCGGTGGTCCGCTTCCCCCCCGGGGCTCTGGAGTTGACGGTGACCGTTTACCACGCCGCCTCGGATACCGATACGGCGCGGGTTTTGAATCGTTTCGAATCCCGGCCGCCGCAAGGAGTCCGGTGGAACTGGCGGACCCTCCCCGAAACCTCTCTTTTCCGCCGGGCCATCGGCCGAAACGAGGCGGCTCTGCGGACGGATGCGGACTGGATCTGGTTTACCGATTGCGATGTTCTTTTCCGGGAGAATTGTCTGGATGAACTGGCCGGGGCGCTCCGGGGGCGAACGGATCACCTCGTCTTTCCGAACCGGGAGCGGGTCACTCCGCTCCTGGCGTCCGACCACCCGATACTGGCGGGCGACTTTGCCCGGCCTTTCGGACCCGACGTGGATCCCGATCTTTTCGAGGAGGAGGAAACCCGGCGGGCGACCGGTCCGCTCCAGATCGTTCACGGGGACACGGCCCGGGCGTGCGGCTACTGCGGGGGCCTGTCGTATTACCAGAAACCGGTCCGGCGCTGGGCGAAGGCTTACGAAGACAGAGCGCTACGCTGGTTGCTGCGCACGCCGGGAATCCCCGTCGATGTCTCCGGTGTCCACCGCATCCGCCACCAGAGCAAGGGTCGCTACAACGGTCGCTGGAGCACCCGCATCCGGCAGGCCTGCCGCCGCCTGCAGGGGACACAGCGGTGGGATGATTCCTCACGCGGGTGAGGGATTGAATGGGAGCGGTGATCGCGATCCCGGCGCAACCGCCGCCGTCCCGGGAGGGGGGGCGACGGCGGTTGCGGGAAGCCAGTCCAGGCCGGGGAGGGGGCGTCAGAGCTTTCCGCCGTAGATGGCGTTTCCGCCCAGTTCCTCTTCGATGCGAAGGAGCTGGTTGTATTTCGCCACCCGGTCGGTCCGGCAGAGGGAGCCGGTTTTGATCTGGCCCGCGTTGGTCGCGACCGCGATGTCGGCGATGGTCACATCCTCGGTCTCACCCGAGCGGTGGGAGATGACCGAGGTGTATTTCGCCTCGCGGGCCATCTCGATCGCGTCGAGGGTCTCGGTCAGGGAGCCGATTTGGTTCACCTTGACGAGGATGGAATTCGCGACGCCGAGATCGATGCCTTTCTTGAGGAACTTCGTGTTGGTGACGAAAAGGTCGTCGCCGACGAGCTGAGTGGTCGCCCCGAGTTCGTCAGTCAGCGTTTTCCAGCCGCTCCAGTCGTTCTCGTCGCACCCGTCTTCGATCGAGAGGATGGGATAGCGCTTCTGGAGATCCTGGTAGAAGGCCACCATCTCCCGGGCGGTCTTCTTCGAGCCGTCGCTCTTGGCGAAGACGTACTTCTTCTTTTTGGCGTCGTAGAATTCGGAAGAGGCCACGTCGAGGGCGATGAAGATTTCTTTTCCGAGTTTGTAGCCGGCGGCCTTGACGGCGGAGGCGATGGCCTCGAGGGCCGCTTCGTTCGAAGCGAGTTTCGGGGCGAAACCGCCTTCGTCGCCGATGCCCGTGCTCAAACCCTGCGCTTTGAGCACCTTCTTGAGTTCGTGAAAGATCTCACAACCCATCCGGAGCGCCTCGCGGAAGGATTCCGCGCCCTTGGGCATGATCATGAATTCCTGGATATCGATCGGGGCGTCGGAATGGGAGCCCCCGTTCATGATGTTCATCATCGGAACCGGCAGGACCTTCGCGTTCGGGCCACCGATGTACTTGTAGAGCGGCAGGCCGAGCGCTTCGGCGGAGGCTTTCGCGACCGCGAGGGAGACACCGAGAATGGCGTTGGCACCCAGTTTGCTCTTGGTCGGAGTTCCGTCCAGCTCGAGCATGGTTTTGTCGATCCCGACCTGGTCGCAGGCGTCCAGACCGAACAGCTCGGGCGCGATCAGATCGTGGATGTTATCGACCGCCCGGGTCACCCCCTTGCCGCCGTAACGCTTCTTGGGGCTGAAGCCCTTGGGAAAGTCCTTGGCGGAGAGGGAGCCGTCCCTCAGCTCGAGGGCTTCGTTCACTCCCGTGCTGGCCCCGGAGGGAACGGAGGCCCGACCGATCACGCCGGCCTCCAGTTCAACATCGACCTCGACGGTCGGATTGCCGCGGGAATCGATGATCTCGCGAGCGCGTATGTCCGTGATGGTTGTCATAACTTTTCTGAATGGTGTTTACGGCGGAACAGTAGGGTTCCGAATTGAAGGAATCGCACTTGGAAAGGCCGGGGTCAAGACGGAACAGTCCGTTCCGGGGATCTTGGGTGTAACCACAAGTGCGAGGAGGGAATATCAAAATTTTTCGATAATAGTGCGTACGCCGCCGAACTACGGCGGGAGGGCGGCTGTCCCCAGCCGCCGCGATACGTCGGAGGGGGATCCGATGCACTTCCGGAAGATGCCCGCGCCGCCGAATTTATTCCGTGGCTTTCCATTCTCTTTCCCGCAATGCGGCGGCTGAGGACCCGTCTTCGCAAAACTTCTTTTCGTCCAGTGTTTGCCCCCAGTCCCATCCGCTGATAGCAACCGACTCGAGACACTGCCACGCCGTGGCACGGCAGCCGCCCTCCCTCAACCGATGGAATATCGGCCCATTTCAAAACAGCGATGTTTTACGATTTTTCTCCACGCAGTTGCGGTTACCTCCAACCGGAAACTGGTAAACTGGAGACCGAAAACCGGGAACCGGAAAACCGGTGTGCCGTTTTCAGAACAGCGCCCCGGTCGCCACGCCCACGGCCGAAATCGGCCCCGCGTCGTCGATGCTGTCGAGGGTCCGGTTCGCCTTGCGGATGACGGACTGGACCTCGAAGTAGATCTGGTCGTCGCCGAGCAGGCGCCCGATGGTGGAATCCGGGTTGTTGAGGCGGTCGGAGAAGTCCTTCACGTTGGCGAGGGTGGCCTTGAGTTCGTCGGCGATGGCGTCCCCGTAGAGCAGCTCGCCGAGGGAGCCCTCGCCGCTCTTGACGTGATCGACGACGGACTGGACGGAGCCGAGCATCCGGTCGGCCTGCCCGGCGGCCGAGCGGATCTCACCGACCGCCGCCATCAGCTCGTTGTATCCGGCATCGTCGAAAAGGAGCTTGCCGACCGTGCCCCTGCCCTCGCGCAGCTGGGTGGTGATCGCTTCGATGTTCTCGAGGGAGTTGCCGATCCGGGAGCGGTTTTCGGTGACGAGCGCCTCCACCTCCGCGAACAGGCCGCCCCCGTCTTTCCCGCCGAACATGTTGCCGATGTCGGAAAGCGCCGTGTCGATGCGGTTGGCGACGGCACCGACCTCCTCGAAAATCTGGTTGATATCGACGGATTTCCGGGTCGCGACCGAATCCCCCGCCTTCAGGAAATTCGACCGATCCCCGCCCATCTCGATCGCGACGAAGTTGGTCCCGAGCAGGCCCGCCATTGAAATCGAGGCCTCGGAGTCGGCCGGGATCTTGTATTGGTCGCGCACGGAGAGGCCCGCAACCGCTTTCCCCTCCTCGAGCCTGGTCGAGACCACGACGCCGATCTTGACCCCGGACATCCGCACGTCGTCCCCCACGCGGAGCTGGAGGATGTCGTTGAAGGGGGCATCGACGGTGTAGCCGTCGGCGTCGCCCGCCCCCATCTTGGAAAGGGACGTATATACGAAATACGTAATCACCAGGCCGATGATGAAGAACAGCCCGACCCCGCTGTATTGTGCTTTGTCGCTCATGGTTTAACCTCCGTTAGTAAGCTTGCGAAACCGGGGATTCTCAAGATCGATTTCCGGTCTGAAAAATTCGCGGATTTCCTCGGAATCCTCCGCCATGATCTCCTCCGCGGTGCCCGAGGCCCGGATGATCCCGTCCTTGAGAACGATCATGCGGTCCGAAATGTTCTCGGCCAGATCGCGGTCGTGGGAGACGACGATGCTCGTCACGTTCAGCTCTTCGCGCAGGGTCGCGATGACCTCGCTGATCGTCGCGCCCATCGTCGGGTCCAGCTCCGAGGTGGGTTCGTCGTAGAGCAGGAGCTGGGGCTCCATGACGAGCGCGCGGGCGATGGCCACCCGCTTGCGCATGCCCCCGCTCAGCTCGGCCGGGATCTTTTCCGCCGCATCTTTGAGCGAAAGCATTTCGAGGGCTTCCTCCACTTTCGAGCGGATGTCCTTTTCGGAGGCCAGCCGGTGCTCCCTCGGATAAAAGGCCAGATTGTCGAAAACCGTCAGACTGTTGAAGAGCGCGCCGGCCTGGAAGACGAGGGCCGTTTTCACCGTCTGGTGCGTGCGGCGGTCGTTTGCGTCCAAATCACCGATGAGGACCCGGCCGGAAGTCGGTTTCAGCAGGCCGATCAGGGTGCGCAGCAGAACCGATTTCCCCGAACCGCTCGGACCCATGATGACGAAAATTTCGCCGGAATCGACTTTGAAACTCACGTCGGAGAGGACCTGTGTTTCCCCGAACCGCACCCCGACTTGATCGACGGTGACGCAAACGGACTCTTTTTCGGAACAAATCGCCATGGGATTACATGAGGGCCTTCGTGATGAAGTAGTCGCTGAAGAGAATGAAGATCATGGACAAAACGACCGCCCGGGTGACCGAAAAGCCGATCTCGCGGGGACCGCCGGTGGTGTTCAACCCCTGGGCGCAGGAGATCAGGATGACGAAAAATCCGAAAATCTGCCCCTTGATGATGCCGTCGGTCACGTCGCCGGTGACGACGAAATCCATCATCCCCCGCCAGTAAATCGTCGGCGAGAGCGAGATAAAATCCACGTATTTTGAAACCACCATGCCCCCGAACCATCCGATGAAGATCGAAAACATCGTGAGGATCGGCATGACGAAAAACACGGCGACCAGGCGCGGCATGACGAGGATGCGATCGGGCGAGATGTTCATCGTCTGCAGGGCGTCGATCTCCTGGTACACCTTCATGGAGGCCAGCTCGGCGGTGGTCGCCGACCCGACCCGTCCGGCGAGGAGGAAAGCCGTCATCACGGGTGCCAGCTCGCGGCAGAGGGAAAGGCCGACGATGGAGCCGATGAACGACTGGGCGCCGACCTGCTGGAGGGCGAACCCGGTCTGGAGCGCGAGGACCGCGCCGATGAAGAAGCTCAGGATCGCGACGATGGGAAAGGTCTTGTAGCCCATCTCGAAGCAATAGAGGAGGACCCGTTTGACCTGGTGCGGCAAGGCCGGCAGGTGGCGGGCTGCGCTACCCAGCAACACGACGTGGTAGCCCACTTCGTCCAGATACCTTTTCAACCGGTTCACCATCGATCCCCCGCATCATGCGGGAAAACCGTCCCGCGTTCAATTCGGATTCCCACGTTCTTCTTCATAACTTGAACCAAAACAGCCGCCAATGGGTCTCTCCGTCCTCGCGGCTCCTGCCGAACAGTCCGTGGAGGATCGAAAAGCCGCCCTCCTCTTCGCCGGTCCGCACGTCGAGGACCGGGCCGAGCGTGACCCGCCGCCCGGACTCCCGCTTTTCCACCGTGATCAGGTTGAAGAGGAAATCGCGTCTCCAGGTGGCGGATTCGTCGTTCCCCTGATAGCGGTAGAGGGCAAACAGAGGGGAATAGAGATCCCGGACCACTTCGTTGTGCTTGAACCAGGGGATCAGCGGAGTCAGCAGTTGGAACTGTTCTTCCCCCTGTCCGCTGTCCCAGTGGCTGAACAAAGGCCACACAAAGGTCTTCGAAGCCTTGAAATCGACCGATTCGTCCAGCGCGGTCTGGGTCTGGTTCCAATAGAGGACGTAGAGAAAGCTCCAGTTGCGCACGTGCAGTTGGGGCGTGTCGAAGGACTTGCGCTTCAGGAGCGGCCACATGAACCACTTTTTGTCCACTCCGTTGCGGATCGAATGGGTGTAGAACGGCCCCCACCGGTTCACGTAGGGGGTCCCCCGGCCCTGCACCAGAAACGGCCAGAAGTAACGGGTTTCCCGGTAGTACGGCTCCTCGCGGTCGGTGTATCCGAAGAACGGCCACAGGTAGGACTCCGAGACCATTCCCCCCGGACCCTCGTCGTAGGTGTAGAAGGGGAGGAACCCGTAGCTCGCCTGCGGTTCCTCCTGATCGAGACCGCTGACCCGTTCGTAGATCAGGGGCCAGAGCAGGTAGCGGTACCGGTAGTGGCCGGGCCGCTCGAAGGTGCCGAAGAGCGGCCAGAGGGCGAACCCACCGCTCCCGTTCCCCGTGCGGTAGCGGACGAAGGGCCAGGGGGTGCCGTAGGTGATTTCGCCGTTGTTCTCCCAACCGGTGTAGAGGGGGAACAACGTCCAGAAAATGCGGTCGTGGAAAAGGCGGTTCTTCACCTCGCCGTAGAACGGAAGGAACCCCCAGTAGGAAAGCTCGGGAATGCGGTGGTTTTCGCGGTCGAAGTAGAAGGGGAAAATCTCGAAATCCTCGCTGTCCACCTCTCCACCGGTCTCGTACCGGGACCCGCGGAAAAAGTAGAAAAGATTCCAGTAGTAGCCAGGGTCGGTCGCCCGATAGCTGAAAAGCGGGTAGAGCACGTAGAGACTCCGCGGATTCAGGGGGACGTTTTCATCGTAGCGGATCCAAAGGGGGCGCACGGCGGTCCAGTCCTGATCCGGGGCCGAATACCGCTCGATGAACGGGCCGAGCATCTCCCGCGTTTGCCTGTCGCCCTCCTCGGAATCGACGGAAATCGGCCAGAAATTCTCGCCGACTTTCCACACCCCGGAAGCCGGGGAGAGGGAGCACCCCAGGAGAAGGAGGGGAAGGACTTTGCGGAAAACGGTGCGGCCTGTGGGAAAAAAAGACATCGTACGCCCCGGTCCCCACCGGGGCGGGATCGCCCCTCGCGCGGGAACACGGAAACCGTTCAATAAGCGGGAAACGAATCGTCTTTGCAAATCCGGAATCTCTAAACCGTCCGTAGAAACGGCTTTCGCCGTTCCTCTACCTTGCGGAAACGGCTTTCGCCGTTCCTCTACCTTGCGGAAACGGCTTTCGCTGCTCCTCTACCTCGCGGAACGCGCGCTCTTCCGACCGCGGGTGAAACGGCGGGTGCGGCGGAAAAGGCGGAAGGCTTCGGACGGTTCGGGATTTCTTCCAAAGCGGACGGCGAGGAGGCGCTGCCTCAGTTCGTCGCGGAGAGCCTCCTCTTCCGAAAACGCGTCCGACGCAGTGATCGAATCGAGACGGCGCAACTCGCGGGCGGCCCGGCGTCGGAGGGGGTGGAGGGATTTGCGGGAAGCCCTGCTCCAGAGAGAGCCGGGGTGCCGTCCCAGCCAGCGGATCAACAGGAAGCCGCCCGCGAGAAGAAAAACCACCGGAATCCAGGAGAGCGGGGTGCCCGCGAGGATCCGCCAATATTTCTTCGCGCTCGCGGCCACCGTATCTCCCATATCGCCGATCCATCCCCGCAGGTCTTTTCCCATCCGCTGGAAGGCCGTCGATACTCCCTCGACGAATTCCTCCTGCGAGGCGTCGTCGAAGTTGATGACCCGCCGGTACCACATGACCCGCAGGCTGTCGATCCAGGCCTGGAATCCGGCCTCCCGGAGAAAGCCGACTTCCGATCCGGAAAAGTCGCCGCCGGGCCCGCTGCCCGAGCCGCCGGGAGTGGGATCGAAGCGTACCCACGCGTTGCCGTCGAAAATCTCGCACCAGGCGTGGGCGTTGCGGTTGCGGACCACAAAGTAGTCCTCGTAGGAATTCCACGACCCGCCGTTGAACCCGACGACCATCCGGGTCGGGATACCCGCCGTGCGGGCGAGCACCGCGAAGGCGCCCGCGAACAACTCGCAGTGTCCGGAGCGTTCGCTCTCCAGCCATTGGATGATCGGATCCCCCCCCCCGAAGCTCCCCGGCGAGAGGCTGTAGGAGTGGCGGCTCCGCAGGTAGGCGGCGATCTCGCCCGCCATCTCGACCGGGGTCCGTTCCCGCGTCTCTCCCAGAATCTCCGCCGTGAGCCCCCGGAGGAATTCCCGGTCCCCGGCCTCGAAGGGCAGGCCGAGTGTGGTCAGCGGGTAGGCGTTCGCCTCCTCCACCGTGGCGGCGCGATCCAAAGTCAGGAGCGGCTCGTCCAGTCCGCTCGCGGGCACGCTGGCCCCGAACCGGAAGTCCCGCACCTGGTAGGAAAAGACCGATCCGGAGGCGCGCGGGATGCTGAAGACCAGGATCTGTGGATCCGACCGGAAGGGCTGGCGGCCCTGGAACCGGATCTCCGCGAACGGACCGAGGATCGGCAGATAGCGGCTGACGCCCGGTTCCAGATAAAAGGTCCAGGACCCGTCGCCCCGGCCCGGGTCCGCGAACCAGTCATCCGGAAACGGCGAGAGGGTATGCACCGGACGGGAGGAGCGTTCGCCGTCCCCGGAGCCGAAGAGGCTGCTGATGAAGGCCCCTTTCTCATAGCGGTCCAGGACGAGCATCCGCCAGTAAGGGTCGTCGGGGAGGGATTCGATATCCGGCACATCGACCTGCATGGCGATCCCGTCGTCTTCCTGAATCCGGGTCACGTCGCCGAAGCGGACCACGTCGCTGAACCCGCTGAGTCCGGCCTGGGGAAGGCGCAGGAAAGGGACCGCCTGGTCCAGATGGACGCGCGGGATGGCCACGAAGAGGATCCCCGTCGTGCCGACCAGGAGAACGAAGAGGAGGGCGAGCGAGCGGATCATGCCGGGGTGAAAGGATCGCCGCGCGTAGCCGAGGAATTCCTTCCAGGTGAATTCCGCCCAGTCTTCGGATTCCCCGCCCTTTTCCCCGGACGACTCGAGCAGGTTGACCACGTACAGCAGCCCGATCGCGAAAAGCGCGAAAAGGAAGGCCTGGACGGCGAAAAGCATCGAGAGGGTGAAGACCCCCGAGACGACCGAAAGGAACATCGCCAGAAGGATCAACTGCAGATCCTCGCGGTTGGAGCGGTGGGAGGCCACCCGGATGGCCAGGAGAACGAGGAGGAGCCGGACCATGGGGGGGATGATGTCCCGGCCGGCGGACACCAGATCGACGAGGAATACGACAACAAGAAGCGGCGCGGCCAAACGCCGGAAAGGCGGACGGATGCGGCCCGGGAGTCCCGGAAACAGCGTGACGGCGGCCGTCACCGCAAAGACCGCGACAAGGACGGGCCCGCGCGCGAGATCGAGCCCGGCGACCGTCCAGAGGGAGAGGAGGGCGAGCGCCTGCCCGAGAAACCACTTCACGTGGATGAGATCGACCGTCCGGCTCTCGCTCATAGGGCGGTCTCCATGGCGACGGCACCCTCCGCGGTGGGCCGGAACCGGATCAGGTTGCCCCGGACGGAGACCGCTCCCACGTGCCCCGGGCTGGGCCCGGCCAGGGCGAGGGAGTCGTTCAGGGCCTTGAGGTCGGAAATGTGGCGGACGGGACGGAACTCCTCCCGGTCAAAGACGTATCCCGCCAGCCGCTCTTTCTTGAAAAGTTCACCGGCCACCGTCGATACCCGGCTCAGAAAGGCTTCGAAGGAGGCATCGTCGGGCCAGAGGGTCTCGCTGCAGTTGACGTGGAGGACGAAGGAGCCGCTCCCGTCCTCGGCGAGCTGCCGGATCATGAGCCGTCCGCTGCGGGCGGTCGCCTTCCAGTGGATCCGCCGCGGCGGATCGCCCCGCTGATACTCGCGCAACTGGACCAGATCGGTCCCGGAACCCATGCGCCGCCGGACGCCCCCGCCGAAGGATATCCGCCGGGCCTGGGGCGGGTTCGGAATCCGCTCCTCGAGGGTCGGCCAGACGAGGGTTTCCATCTCCACGAAAGACCCGGTCTGTTTGCGGAGGAATCCGAAGGGAAAGGTGGACTCCGGCCCGACCACCCGGAGGCACGCCCGCCCGCGGGAAGCCGGGTCGAGGGTGAAGGCGAGATCAACCGAGCCCCCCGGAGGAATCCGTTCGCGGAGAAAGACCTTCCGCGGCGGTCCGCCGTTTACGCGGACCAGGAACCAGACCGCCCGCGACCCGAAGAACTTTTTACCGTTGGTCAGCCGCAGGGTCCCCGGGAGATTCTGCCCGGCCCGGCATCCGCCTGGCACGGAAACCTCCCACGAGAGCTTCCGGAAATTGAGAACGGAGAGGATTCCGTTCACGATGAGGAGCGCGAGGACGAAGGAAAGGACCAGAAAAAGGATGTTGCTGGCGGTGTTGTAGGCCGCCACCCCGATCCCGACCGCGACCATAATGAGAAGCAGGCCCGAAACCGTCGGTCGGTTCCGTTGGCCCCGGGGGGGCACCACGAGGGAGAAGAGCCGCCCCAACCAGGTGGTCCGCCGCGGGGCCGGGCGCGAAGGTCCGTCGGCCCCGTCGCCGTCGGGGGGCCGGTGACGGGCCGCCGGGTCCGCTCCCCCGCCCTCCCGGCTGGCCTGCTGGCTTCTCCGCATGGGATCGGTCTTCGTCGGGCGCCCGGGGTCAGGGGGCCGGGATTTCCTCGATAATGTTCCGCAGAATGCCCTGGACGGTCTTCCGCTCCTCGATCGCATCGGCGGTCGCTCTCCGCGGGACCAGGCGGTGGACGAGCGTCGGCAGGGCCGTGGCGAAGACATCGTCGGGGATGGCGAAGTCGCGGCCCTGGCAGACCGCCCGGGCCTGGATCGCGCGCTTCAGGGCGAGTAGGCCGCGCGTGCTGATCCCCGAGCGGAACTCCGTCTCGGTCCGGGTGGCCTGGACGATCCGCAGAAGATACTGCTCGATCGATTCCTCGAGAAACACGGACAACGCCAGCTCCTGGATCTCGATCAACTCCGGAGTGGTCAGGACCGGCTCGATCCGGAGGTCGTCGTAGGCGAGATTCGGGTCCCGCAGGATTTCCATTTCGGCCTCCTGATCGGGGTAGCCGATGGAGATCCGCATGAGGAAGCGGTCCATCTGACTCTCGGGGAGAGGAAACGTGCCTTCGAAATCGATGGGGTTCTGGGTCGCGAAGACCATAAACGGCCGGCCGACCCCGTAGGTGCCGCCGTCGATCGACACCTTGGACCGGTCCATGACCTCGAGGAGACTGGACTGCGTTTTCGGCGTTGTCCGGTTGATCTCGTCGGCGAGGACGATGTTCGCGAAAATCGGGCCCTTCCGGAAAACGAACTCGCGCGAGCGCTCGTCGAAAACGGAGACGCCGAGAACATCGGAGGGCAGCAGGTCGCTGGTAAACTGGATCCGGGAAAACTCCCCGGAAAGCGAACGGGCCAGACAGTAAGCGAGCGTGGTCTTCCCGACGCCCGGACGGTCCTCGACGAGAAGATGGCCTCCGGCCACCACGCAGACGAGGACCTGGTCGATCACGGGATCCTTGCCCCGGATCACGGAGCCGATGTTGGCCGCGAGAGCGTCCAGGCGCCCGCGCGCCCAGCTGACCCGGGATTTGTCCGCAATCGTGTTTTCCATGGTCACACAGTAGAACCGGAAAACGGGCCGACGCAACCACGCGAGCAGCCTGGGATCTATAGACCATACCCAAGGACCCGAGGAATCGGGTTCAATTTGCGATTCATCCGCGAAGCGCGGATGCCACATTGCCGGAGAGTGGACACTCCTGTCCACCGCCCTTTCATCCCCCTCTCACTCCCCGCACCACGCTTACCCCCGTCAATTATTCCGCATTCTCATGATTTTCGAGGTCTTCGAGTTGTATTTCAAGAGCCCGCCCGGAGAGATTGATTTCGCGGAAGCAGAGGAGAAGCGAGGCAAGCATGAAGACCAGGGCGAGACCGAAGAGAGCCTCTCCGAGCAAGCGGATTTTCAGAAAGAGAAACACCACCGCCAGGATACAGGCGATCAGGCTCATGATTCCCGTGGCCTGCATCCGGCGGATAAGGACCAGCCGCCGCCGCAGGTTGTCGATCTGGCGCTTGACGGAGGGGCTGCCCTCGGCGCGGTAGCGCTCGTGCAAGTTGCGCGTGATGGCGGCGATCGCGAGAAAGCGATTCGTGTAGGCCAGCATAAGGAGGCTGACCGCCGGGAAGAGAATGGAGGGTGTCGTCAAGGTGATTTCCACCCGGATGGCCTAACGGCTGCCTTCGCCGAAATCAAATCAAACGCGCCGGACATCCGGCCAGGCGGGTGCAACTACAAGTGCGGGGAGTTTGAAGCAACCCGGCTACGGAGGAAGACCTTCCGTCATTCCAGCGGATAGTCACAGAAGAGAGAGCCTCGGAGGGGCGGAGACGATTGCCGTCCGATCCTTTCCGCCTTGTTCAAGATTCCAACGGACCGGGGGCCCAGGCCACCCGACCACTTTTACAAAAGCGCATTAAAATACCTTCACGAGAAAGAATCCGGATTTTCTTGACGCGGCTTTGGAAGCATCGGATACAATCTTCGGAAACGTCTGACCGTTCCTCTTTCTGAATCCGAAATTCGTCACACAGCAATGCCATGAACATACAAAAATTTTTCGAGCACTGGCACCTTTCCGAGAATCCTTTTCAGGCGGAGGAGGCCCTGAGCGATACGGTCTATGCACGGACCATGGAAAACACGGTCACGCATCCCGACTTTCAAAAGATTTTCGGACAACCGCCGGTTCCGAGCACCTCGATCGTCTTCGGCGAGAAAGGCAGTGGCAAAACGGCCATGCGGCTGATGATGGAGCAGCGCCTGAAGGAATATAACCGCACCCACCATGATCGACGGGTATGGGCGGTTCGCTACGACGATCTCAACCCTTTTCTGGATCAGCTCTCGCATTCGATCAGCCCGGGAAAGCCGGCGGCTTGCCTGGATGAAATCAGGCTTACGGATCACCAGGATGCGATTCTTTCGCTGGCGGTTACCGAGCTTGTCGATAGCCTGCTGTCCGGTTCAAAGGAGGCCGGGCTCCACACACTGCGGAAGAGCGTTCGCGGGATGACGGCTGACTTGCGGATGGACCTGGCGGTTTTGGCCTTGCTTTATGATGACCCGCGCCACGGGGAGCGTGAGATACGCTGGGAACGCGTAAAGCGCTTTTTGCGGGTTGGGCGTTTGATCAGCCGCAAAGGCCACGTCGCATTGACCGCCGGTTTTGCCGCTGTTGGACTTGCCGCCGGCGCCTATTGGTATTTTTTGGATGCCGAGTCCTTGGAATGGAAGCTATTGGCGGCTTTGGGCGGCGCCGGATTCATCGGTTTCGGCCTGTCCTGGTTGGCTCGCTCATTTGCAAAGGGGCTTCAGGCGCGTCGGGCTTGTCGCGAGCTGCGGGCGGTGCCCCGCGGGAAAGCCGCATTTACCAGGGCTCTGTGGAATCTACCGAACCGCGATAGTCTGAAGCGATTGCTCCCCGGAAAAAACGACCAGGACAAACGCTACGAGTGTACGAAAAGGTTTTTGCAGATTATCCGTCGGATCGGTTATGAATCGATGACCGTTTTCATCGACCGGGTGGATGAGCCCGCCTTGATCAATAGTGATGGCAAACGCATGCGGAAGCTGGTCTGGCCCCTGCTGAACAATAAATTCCTGCAACAGGAGGGGTTCGGCGCGAAGATGCTGCTGCCGCTCGAACTCGGACATCTGCTCGATAAGGCCGATACCGAATTCAGACAGCAGGCGCGGCTGGATAAGCAAAATCTGGTCAACCCGCTTCGCTGGACCGGAGCCAGCCTGTACGATCTGTGTACAACACGCTTCCAGAATTGCCAGACGGAAACTTCGGAACCGATCGGTCAACTCGAGGACCTGTTTGATGAAAATGTGGATGGACGGGACATCGTGGATGCCCTCGACCAGATGCACCAGCCCAGAGATGCCTTCAAATTTCTCTACGCGGTCATCCAGCGCCACTGCCAGAATACCAGTGGCGATGCGGGCAGTTTCACGATTCCGAAATTGACTTTGGATTTTGTCCGGCAAGAGCAGAGTCAACGGGTGGTTAACCTGTACCGCAGCTCCTAGCAGCCTGTCGGTCTTAGACAACCCCGGTCCAAAGCGAATCGGCACCTCTGAGGCGATCCGGAACATTTCCTTCCAATGCGAAAACCGGGCGCTGAAGCAACCCGGCTACTTTGGAGGCCTTCCGTGATTCCAGGAGGCAGTCACGGAAGAGAGAAGAGCCGGCGCCAAGAGTTCTCCTTGAAGCGTAGGGATTTGGTGTTCGCCGATGATCGGGGACCGGGGGCCTTCCGGTTCTTGCCCCAACTCTACGGAGCCTCCGTTGTGTCACAATTTCGTCACATAGTCAGATCGTCCTTGCGGAATCCATTTTCGGGTGATTTCCAAACGGTCTCATCTCACTACAAATACTCACCATCAGCACTCCTACTACCATGAACTCAACCAACGAACCGCGATCCGTCCAGTCCTACATCGATGAAACTCCGTTCTGGAAGGACGGAACCGCCGTCGCCGACGCGAGCATCACCGGCATGCAGAAACGCATCTGGATGCTGGCGTCCGCCGGAAAGTTTTTCGAGGGAATGGTGGTCTTCATGACCGGGGTGGCCATCCCGCTCCTAACCTTGGACTTCGGGTTGACCGATGTCCAAAAGGGAATGGTCGGAGCGGCTCCTCTCTTCGGGATTCTCGTCGGGGCGAGTCTATTGGGAGGCATGGCGGACGTTTTCGGACGCAAACGGATGTTCATCGTCGAAATGGTGCTATTCACCCTGTTCCTGATCGGAGTCGCCCTAAGCCCCTCCTTCTGGCCGTTCCTTATCCTCCTTTTCGGGGTCGGCGCGGCCCTCGGCTGCGACTACCCGACCGCCCACATGGTGATTTCCGAGAGCATTCCGAGCCGGGTGCGCGGGCGGCTGGTTCTGAGCGCCTTCGCCTTCCAGGCCGTCGGAGCGTTGTTCGGAACCGTCCTGGGCTACGCCATTCTGAAGTTCCACGGCGACGCCAACTCCTGGCGGTGGATGTACGGAAGCGTGATTCCGATTGGCGTGGTCATCGTCTTCCTCCGCTTTTTCATCCCCGAGAGTCCCCACTGGTTGCGGACCCGCCGGAGAACCGAAGAGGCGGCCCACTCGCTCCGTTCCCTGCTGAACCGCCACCCCAAATACCCGACCGAAATCAAGCTGACCGAAGCCCCCGAGGATACGGTTGAAGCCAAGGCCGAGGGTTCCTACGGCGCGCTCTTCAAAGGGAAAAACCGGCGCTCGACCATTCTCGCCTCCGTCCCCTGGTTTTTGCAGGACCTTGGAACGTACGGGATCGGCATCTTCACTCCGACGATTCTCGCCACAATGATCGGCCAGAAGGGAGGCGGACACAATCTCGCCTCCGTCCTCCACGACGACATGCTCGCCGCCAAGGGTGCCGCGATCATGGACATCCTCCTGGTCGTCGGATTCGTCGGTGCCATTCTTCTGGTCGATAAAGTCGGGCGCATCCGCATGCAGGTCCTCGGCTTTATCGGGTGCGCGATCGGGTTGCTTCTGGCCGCCCTCTCCCTCCGCCCGGACGGCTCGACCAACATGTTCCTGATCTTCGCCGGATTCATGCTCTTTAACTTCATGACCAATCTGGGTCCCAACTCGATGACCTACCTCCTCGCCGGGGAAGTGTTCCCGACCCGTGTCCGGGGCAAGGGCGCCGGCTTCGCTGCCTCCTTCGCCAAGATCGGCGCCGTCACGACGGCCTTCCTCTTCCCGATTCTCCTCACCGATATCGGAACGGCCAATCTTCTCTACATCCTGGTCGGCACCTCCCTCGTGGGCGCGGCAATCACCGCCTGGTTCGGCATCGAGACCAAGGGATTGAATCTCGAAACGCTGGACGAGGAACAAAAAGCCACCAACGAGCAACCGACCTGAAATCCGGTGCCTCCTGGAAAGCGTTCCCTACGAGATCCGGGACAGCCGTGGAGAATTCATTTACGCGGGCACAACCCCTGACATTGTGCGCCTGAAATCGCAGGGCCACGATTTTCACCGGGAGACCTATACGATCAGCACGGCCGACGAATCCTTCGAGCTGAAGGCGGGGATTTCCCCGATCTACTGGGCGAACGTCCTCGGTCTGATCGGTTTCGCCGTCGATTATGCCACGGGAGCCATGTGGAGTCTGCCCGCCCATATCGATGTCGAAAACTTCGAGCAGGCGGACATGCTCCCGGACGACGCTGTTGCGGATGAAAAAGCGGAAATCCATTCCCGCATCGAAGTGCAGATCCTCGTAGAACAGTTCGGAGCTGTAGGAGTCGGCCACCCGCCAAATCTTTGTAGAGAGGACCCTTGCGCATAAGCGTCAGCTCGTAGGAAAGGGTCTGCCGGAAGATCCATCGATTGAGCCAGTAGTCGGCGGTCATCGCGGCCAGAAATCCGATCTTTTCCTTGCTATCCCAGAATACCTTGGCGTTCGGATAGAGCGTCCAGTGTTCTCCCGTTTGATAAGTGGGAGCCCATTGGGCGTTTACGAAAGCCTCCGGTGGCCAATCCGCCTTGACCCCGGCGGAGGTGTCCCAGTTCTTGAAAAAATTGCGGGAGGCACCAATGCGAAGACCGTCATTGGATTCAGTCGTGGATTCCCCGGGAAGAGCGGATTGATCCCGAGTGGATACGAAAACGCGCAGGCGCCGCTCAAGATTCGGGAGTTTGACATCCGTGCCCAGGTCAACGATGGGCTTGAGCTTGAAACTATCAGCAGCCCCGAAATCAAACTCCCCGTAAAGCCCAAGACGGAATCGCGAAGGGGGGACTTTCAAGGGTTCCTTTCCTGCGGGAACAAACTGATTGTCGAACCAGACGACCTTGCCGTGGGCTTCGTTATACAGCCAGTCATGCGTGCCGTCGATCCACGTTGAGTCGGAATCGGACCCCTGGTTTTCTTGCGATGATTGGCTGCCTGTGCCATCCGTATCGGACGATTCCGTGGATGAATCAGCCGCCTTCAGGACTAGCGGTAGAAACATCAATATTAGAAAAATCGGCTTCTTCATCGGCGGAGTGCCTAGCGGGAATGGTGTTCAGAGGAAAGAGGAAAATGCCTTCGGTCGTTCCCCGTGGTCGGTCGGCTTGCCGTCCGATTCCGAGCGGCGGGAAGGCTGAGGCACCGCAGCGGGGGCCAAGGCCGCCCTTCTACTTTTAGAAACCAAGTCCGAGACATCCAAATTCCCCGGAGCGGAAGCGCGATAGCGATTTCGGTGTTTTCGGCCCAAGTCGGGTGCAATTTCGATTGATGTCAGAATTTAGTTGCAGGTCGTAGGGCTCGCGCGCGCGATGCCGCCGAACGCATAGTGCCGGACCCCTACGCGGCACGCCGCGAGCGGCGGCCCTACGTCTCGTTTCGAGCATTGATCGAAATTGCACCCTTCGTCTTCCCCGGCGGACTTTTCTCCTTGCAAAGTCCAGCTAGACAGCTAAAATTCCAAAAATGAAGTCCATGGGAGTATTTGAGACGAAGAACCGCCTCTCCGAGTTGGGGGAAAAGTTGCCCGCGGGCAAGGGCCGCTGGTAGTGACCCGGCACGGCAAGCCTCTGGTGCGAATCGTTCCCTATGATTCGAAGGATTCGCAGGAAACGGTTTGGGACACCGTAGAAGAGTGTCAGGCCCGGTATGGGCCGCTGGATGACGACCTGAAACTTCCGGATCGGGATCCTGTCTGCAACCGTCCGTATCCGCTGACATGAACACGGGTTGATTTTGGCGACTGGAAACGTGCGCCATTTCGACGGAATTCCCGGACTGCCGGTCGAAGATTGGTTCGGCTCTTAGGAGTGAACGGAGGAATTCGGAATTGGTTCGTCTTCCCCGTTGGAGTCCCAGCTTTAGCCGGTCCCCCCGATTTCGCCGCAAGGGACCGCGTAAACGCGGGACTCCAACCCCTTCACGCGCAGGGATCCCTGTTGGAGTTCCGCCTTCAGGCGGTCCCTTCACCTATGAGACTCCGCCTCAAGCCTTGACCCTTCCTGTCCTGAGTCCGAACATCAACCCAATGTATGCGTGGCGCAAGATGACAGAATCCCAGCGGGAAGAGGTCTTCCGGCAACGAGTGCAGCGCGGAGGCTCTTGGCGAAGACCCCCAGTATGGACAAGTCATGGTCAAGTAGACCGGTTTCTGATCACAGCCTCCTGCTTTGAACATGCCGACCACATCGCACACTCCACGGATCGCTTAAGTGGTTTTGAGGAGTCCCTTCTGCAGACACTGGAACCACACTGTGCCGATATTTTTGCTCATGTGATCCTTCCCAACCATTACCACGCATTAGTGAGCTGCGAGGATATAAGGGCACTCCGGAGTGTTTTGGGGAAACTACACGGTCGCTCGTCGCGCACTTGGAATCAAGAGGAGAGAACGAGTGGAAGAAAAGTCTTTCACGGATCAGCGGAGACCCGGCAGAAATCGGAAAGACATTTTTTTGCCTCGATGAACTATATCCATCACAACCCAGTCAGACATGGCTACGTTCGACGGTGGCAGGATTGGCCTTGGTCCAGTGCAAAAGCCTACTTGCAGGCAGTGGGACTGGAAGCCGCTAAGCAATTTTGGCAAGACTATCCCATCGACCGTTATGGTGATGGCTGGGATTGATTCCGTTCGGACATCGGGTTCCAAAGCGAAGTGCCCCCTACAAGTCCCGGATTTAGCCAGTCCCCTGATTCCGCAAGGGACCGCATGAATGCGGGACTCCAACCCCTTCCAACGAACCTGTTCCCGGACTCTTTTTTTGTTCAGAGGCCTGATCGTCGCCTTCGCGCTGGATCCACCTTGCCGGGGGGATGAGTTGGATGTCGGCTTCTTCCAGATCCTGAAGAATTTGCAGGGTGGTCGTTTCTGTCGCGGCCAGCCTGAAACTGGTCTGATTCTACCGATTTGAAAGTGGCGTGAGCTTGGCCGTCCTTTTCTTCCTAAAAGCCTTAAATAAGGCATGTTCTTCGTTCTTCAGCGACATTATCGCCTGAATTCCGGGGATTTCCAAACTGGTAGTTTTGCGCCGTTTTCACGTCGGCGCCGACCGTTTCGGACGAGAAGAGAAAATGGCCCTGATTTGGCCCCTCTTTGATTCGGGTGATTTGGATGACCGTGCCGGGAATGGTGTAGGTGGCCGGAATCTCCGAATCGCCCGGACCGGGAATCGTTGACAAATCAGGGAGTTCCACTCGGTCGAGGACCTCCCGCAACATGAGGGCGCTCTCCCGGCTTTTCTGGCGAAGCAGATACTCCGGGATTTGGCTGAGGTCGAGAGTGCTGAGACCACGTGCGATCAACCAATCAAAGTCAGCCGGTCGCGAACCTCCCGCAGCCATCTCCTGGTAGGCATTTTCAATTTCTTGGGTCGATTCGAGGAAGGACTCCAGGGTCTGCCGCGGCGTGCCGGTTTCGGCTGGCGATAGTAACTCCTGCCTTAGATCGGTATCCGCCAGCACTTGGCTGTTGGAGGCGCTCCAAACCAGAATGAAGGTGACGATCCATACCGCCGGTTGAAATGCCCCCATGGCTCGATCGCGTCTAGCCTTCACTCGGGATGACCTCGATCCGTTTTCCGAGAACGAGACAATTGAAGAGAGCCCGGCCCGCCATATCCCGCGTGAGGTAGGCATTGCTGCCCGGAACTTCGTGGAGTGAGACTACCACCTGCTCTTCGAGATCGTAGAGGGTCGTGGCCATGTCCGCGTGCTCCCAGGCTTCTTCCGTGTCCAGATCAAACTCCGATACGTAGTGGATCAAGAGGTTCGCCCGTTCCCAGAAAAACCAGATCTCATCGGAGACGGGGGAAAGGCTTGAAAAATGCAGAATCTCCGGATCCTCGCCCAGCTGGATTCCTTTGTGTTCGGCAGCTTCCCAAACCATTTCTTCCACGGTTTCGCGCAGGCGGGCCAGCATTTTGTCATCCGGAAAAGCGAGATCGCTCCGAGTCTGGAAAAGGTAATCCACCACCTCCTTATAGGGGTAGCGGAAAACCTGGTAAGAATCGACATCGCCCGGTGTCGCATCGGAGGGAAAGACGCTGAAAATTTTGAATTCGCTGTCCTTTACCTTGAGTCCCATCTCCGGGATGGAGTAATCCGATTTCTTCAGGTCGGCCCCGAATCCGGTTCCACCGATGATGACTTCGGCGGCTTCGCTTTGGTCTCCTGTATCCAGTTCAAGGGGAATCTCCCGCACGAAGAAAACAACCTCGTCGTTCTGGATCATTTGCTCCAGGTGGGTTTCATCCATATTCCACCGGTAAAGGTGGCGTGCCGTTTCGAAGAGAGTTTCGCGATCAGGTAGTTCCGCGAGCAGGCATCCGGGTAGCAGAAAGAGGAGAGTGAGAGTGCGGTTCATTGGGTGCGTTTTTTCAAGGTGAAGAATCGGTTGCCGCCCAGGGCTCCGCGATCCGAGTCGGGGATTCGAATATAATCGCCTCCGGGGCTGTAGTGATGGGCATCGGTCATCCAGCTATAGGCGCGACCGGTTACCGGGGTCGAAGAGATGAGCTGGAGATCCACGAACAGGTCTCGCGTGGAAATGTCTTGGGCCAGATAAGAGTTGGCGAGCCCCTGGGCATAGTTGATCAGGCTCGCGAATTTCCCGGGAGGTCCACTGTCTCCGATTTTCGACAAGTATTGGATGCGTTTCTCGACGCGGGGGACCGCTGCCAGCTTGCCGGAGCTATCGCGGTAAAAGCCTTCGCATTGACCATGAACCCCGCCGGCGGTGATGACATCGAAGATGTTGGAGGTTTTCACCGTGGCGATCTCGGTTTGCCGGTAGCCCGCCGGAATATACCGGATCCGGGAATTCAGCACCCAGAGGATCGAGGACATGGTCGCCTTGGAGTCCGCTTCGCTCACCCAACCCTTTTCACCGGGAAAAGGAGTTTCATTGAGAAGGAGCCGCGCCAGGTAGCCCGCATCGGTATCCTTCGGCTGGAGTTGGAGATTCCCACCGCTGAGCGAGGCCGCGAAGAGAAGGAGTCCCCCTGCGTATAATCGAAGTATAGTCATATTCGCGAAACCGTAAAGCGTGAGTTCGGAGAGGTGGTGGAGATTTTTGCCAAAAGGGAGAGAGTAGTGTCTTCCACTGCGAATCACAATAGCACTTCAATGCGCGAATCTTTACACCAAAGTGCAATCATAGAAACAATCCTGACCGAAACTAGGGTGCGATTTTCTCTGCGGATTCGAACAAATATCGTTCCCGGGAGACCACCGGACAATTGGAAAAAATCCCTTCCTTATTCCACGCACTTGTGGTTTGACCCGTGGGCGGCGGGCTTCAGCTCTCAACGAGTCTCCGGAGGCGATCAACGGAAAGATCGGCGAGACTCCCGACGAAAAGATCGGCTTTTCCGAGCTTCTCCCGGGGATGGGTGGTCAACACCCCCACGGCGCGCATGCCGCCGGCCGCCGCGGCCCGGAGCCCGTGATGGCTGTCCTCGAGCACGACGCACCGCGCCGGGGGCATTCCCGAGACGGTCAATCTCCTCCGAATCCTGCGACCACCCGAAAAGATCCGGAATAATCACCCTGTTGATCTGTCCGAAGCTCTCCCGGAACTGCTCGTCGGAAATCGAGCGCCCGATTTCGTCGGCCAGAGCCCGCCAAGAGAGCAGGTGATGCCGCGACGAATCGACGACCACCCCGTCCCAGTCAAACAGGACCGCGAACGCGTTTCGCCGCCCCGAAGAGCTTGTCGCATGGTCCGCCATCAGAAGAAAATTCTCCCGATCCTACCAATCCGCCCCGCCGGGGAGGGCGGTGTCCGGATCGATATCGCGGGCGTAGTCGATCCCCCCGATTCCGAACCCGAACAATTTCAGGAAATCGGCTTGGTATCCCGCGTAGTCGGAAAGTTCCCGCAGGTTCTCCGTTCCGATCCGGGGCCAGACTTCGGCGACGGCCGACTGGACGTCGGCCCGCATCTCGAGATCGTCCACGTGGATCCGTCCGTCCGGCCCGAGTTCCACCGGACCACCGGCGTACAGCCGGTCGCGGAACAGCCGGGCGATCTGCTCGATGCACCCCTCGTGGATCCCTTTCTCCTTCATCACCTTGAAAAGAATGGAAATATAGAGGGGCACGACGGGGATCGCGGAACTGGCCTGGGTGACCACGGCCTTGTTCACCGCCACATAGGCGGCCCCGCCCCGGTCGGAATAGCGGGAGGCGATCCCGGCCGCCGCCCGGTCGAGATCCTCCTTGGCCTTTCCGATCGTCCCGTTCTTGTAAATGGGCCAGGTCAGTTCGGGACCCACATAGGAATAGGCGACCGACCGGAAACCGTCGGCCAGAAGACCGTGCCCGGCCAGGGCGTCGATCCACCGCTCCCAGTCCTCCCCCCCCATGACCTTGATCGTGGCTTCGACGTCGCCCTCTTCCGCTGGGTCGATCGCGATCTCGTGGACGACATCCTTGTCGGTGTCCACCGTCTTGCTCTCGAACCGGCTTCCGATCGGCCGGAGAACGGATTTGTAGGTCTGGCCGTCGGCGGGGTCGGTCCGCCGCGGCGAGGCGAGGCTGTAAACGACGAGATCGACCGGCCCCATCTCCTCCTTGATCCTCGCCATGGCCCTCTCCTTCAACTCGTCGGAAAAGGCGTCTCCGTTCAGGCTGCCCGCATACAGACCCTGTCGCGCGGCCTCGGCCTCGAAAGCAACGGCGTTGTAATACCCCGCCGAGGCCGGTCGCCCGTTCGAGGCGGGTCTTTCAAAAAAGACTCCGAACGTGTCGGCCTCGCACCCGAAGGCCGCCTCGATCCGGGAGGACAAGCCGTACCCCGTCGATGAACCGATCACGAGCACCCGCTTCGGCCCCCGGGCGGTCTTCCCGACAGTGCGGGCTACTTCGATTTGCTCGTTCACATTGGCCACGCACCCTTCGGGATGGGCGGTCACACAGACAAAGCCTCGGACTTTTGGTTCGATGATCATGGATGAAAGTCCGACAGGGTTGGGAAGGGAAGCGAGTCTTTCAACCCAAATTCTCGCCCGTGTCGGCGGTCGAATCGACTTCGGCGAGCGCCCGGGCCAGCTTTTCAAGATCGAAGGGCTTCGTCAGGTGCCCGTCCATACCGGCCTTCCGCGTCTTCTCCCTGTCCTCCGCCATGGCGTGGGCGGTGACCGCGACTATCGGAATCGTCCGCTTTTCGAGACCGCACCTTCCCTCCCGCACCGCATTGGCGATGGTATATCCGTCAACGCCCGGCATGCGGATGTCGAGAAGGAGGACATCGAAGGTTTCCTTTTTCAGCACTTCGATCGCTTCGCGGCCGTCGCCGACGACGGTCGCCTTGTGACCGAGGCGGTCCAACAGCTGCTGAATGACCCGCTGGTTGGTCGAATTATCCTCGGCGACGAGAATCCGCCTGGGCGGGATCTCCTTGAACCGGGAAAGGGATTCCCGGGAGTGCGTCTCGGTCTCCTCGGCGACCACGGCCCCGGCGTCGGATCGCATCATGGGCACCGTGAACACAAAAGTGGTCCCGCGGCCCGGTTCGCTTTCCAGAGTCAACCGGCCACCGAGGGCATCCGTCAAATTCTTGGCGATCACGAGCCCCAGGCCCGTTCCACCGAAACGCCCGGCGATACTCTGATTCGCCTGGGAGAAGGGTGCGAAAAGCCGGGAAACCTCCTCTTCTTCGATCCCGATTCCCGTGTCAACCACTTCCATGCGCACCCCGATCCGTCCCTCCTCCTTCGGATCCGTCCACGGCTCTTCGGCGACCCGGATCACCACCGATCCGCGTTCGGTGAACTTCACGGCGTTTCCGACCAAATTGTTCAGCACCTGCCGAATCCGCTGGTGATCGCCCGAGAAAAAGTCGCCGACATCGTCCGGATAATCGACCGAGAGGGCGACTCCCTTCCGATCCGACTGGAGCCGGAAGATATCCGCCACATCGCCGATCAAGCGCCGCAGGGAGAAAGGCGTCTCGTCGAGGTCGGGGCGGGCGGAATCGATCCGGTTGAAATCGAGGATTTCGTCGATCATGCCCAGAAGCGTCTCCCCGCTGGAGTGGATCATGGCGATATGATCCCGCTGCGCCCGGGTCAGGTCCGTATTCATGAGGAGACTGGTGAACCCGACCACCCCATTGAGAGGGTTGCGGAGTTCGTGACTCATCAATGCGAGAAACTCACTTTTCTTCTGGTTCGCCTTCCGCGCCTCTTTCGCGGTACTCGAAAAGGACCGTACGGATTGCTCCAGTTGCTCGTTGGCCTCGCGGAGAGCGAGTTCATTCTCCGACTGCTGAATCGACGCCGAGCTGAGAACGAGACCGGTCAGCGAGATGACGGCGAGATACGATTGCAAAAGGAAAAGATTTTGTGCCGCGTCGGCGAAACTGAAAACCCCGTAGCCCTGGACGGTGCCGAGCAAGGCGATCACGCCGACCAACAAAGTGGCGAGGGTGGTGCCGTGGGGACCGAAGCGGAGCGCGGCCCAGACCAGTGAGGGAAAAATGACGAAAGAGAACTGGAACCGCTCCACCCAATCCGACCCGTCGTTGTAGAAGCAAAGGATGCTGATGCCGATGACTCCCACGATCAAAGTGGCCATTTCCAACCGCCGTTGCCGGTTGAAGCCGGGATTCACCGACCAGACGAAGCCGAGAGAGGCCACGATCAGGGCACCGATTCCCTCCCCCACCCACCAGGTGAAAAAGACGCGGAAAAATTCGAGTTCGTCCGAATCGGTGAAATTGAATACCGCCAGCGCACCGCCCAGTGCCGAGAGGGAAGTCAGGATGATGATCGAAAAGGCGAGGGGGAAGAGATCCTTGACCCGGTTGAGCGAAGGGTGGAAGTCGCGGTTCCGGAGAAGAACGGTGGCCGTGAGCGTCGCCAGGGTCGAAGCGGTCGCCGTCAGAGCCGCGAACTCGCGCCCTTCCATTCCGTGTATCAGATTCAGAAGAAACAGGCCGATCCAAACGGCGGGAAAGTACCGATACCCCCAAAAGTACAGAAAAACCAGTCCCACTCCGCCGGGAAGCCAGAGCGGAGTAATCGTGTAAAAGGCCTCGGGGAAAAGCCAACCGACCTGACCGCTGAGAAAATAGAGGCCAGTCAACGCGACCAGTTTAGAAAAGTACGTCATGTTTCAACCGGTTACCTAACGCAAACAACGGATTTCCGCAATACCCGGCATCCGAGCAAAATCACCCCCGCCAGAGACACCAGGGTGATCGCCATCCCGACGTTCAACAGCGGAGGGCGATAGAATACCTCCACCCCATGGCTTCCCGCCGGGAGGGGCAGGCCCTGAAAGCCGTAGTGTACGAGCAGCCCTTTCCTTTCCTCCCCGTTCACCCGAAATCGCCAGCCCTCCTCCGCCGGAATGGAAAAAAACAGCATTCCCGGTTCCTTCAGCTTGATCCTCCCCCGGATACGGTCCTGGGCGAAACTTTCGATCCGCAGGTGATTTCCGGCGAGCCGCTCCGCGTCGCGTTGATAGAACCGGAAAAACTCCTCGGGAGAGGAGACCGCTTCGGTTCGTTCGCGAATCGCCTCGTCGGCGAGTACCGGCAAACCCGTCCGCCGCAACTCCGACCCGGGCACAATCGCAGCCGTCAGGGCGATCAGATCGCGGGCTTCGGGGGCGACGCCGGACATCTGCTCTTCGGAAACCACCGCGCGATAGACGCTTCCCAGAGGAACGAAAAACCGATTGCGCCAGATCGCCACATCCCCGGCCCGGCCCCACCGCTCGTATCCCGGTGCCGGCGGGTTCGGGTCGAGAGGAGCCAACGCGTAGCCAACGGAGAGAAGAGTCTCCAGGGCATAACGGTCGCCCAGCCCGTTGATGTAGGAATTGCCCGTGCGCCTGTATTGGTAGGGGGGGTCGAAGGCGTGGTGCCCCAGAAACCGAAGGACACTGCCGGGATGAAACGAATGGTAGGAACGCAGTCCGAAATACCCCTGGAGCAGGGCGTCGTTGAGCTGGACCGACATTGACTCCCGGGCGACCCGGTGAAAACCCGAGTCGGCGGCGGCGATCATCGCCGCCGCCCCGGCGGCATCGTCGGCGTAGAGCCCGCCCGTCGCGATGGTATCGGCCCGCAGAGCCAGGCGATCCCGCTGGACGCCCCCACCGAAAACCACCACCTCCCAGGCCAAGAGCCCGAAAAGGCAAACAAGACCGGCCCGCCCGATCAGCCGCGCGCCCGTCCCGCCGGGAGCCAATGACCTCCCGCCGATCCGGGACCCCGCGGGCACGGCGATCATCCACAAAGCCCCCGCGTAGAGCGGCAGCAGGACCAGCACCTGCTGAAAGACCAGCCGGCTCTCGGCGATCCGCACAAACCGCCCCGGCCACCCGCCGAAACGGATCCACAGCAGAAAAGCGACACCGGCGAGCAGAGTAACCAGCAATGTCTTCCCTCCGAGAATTCCCCGGCGAAGAATCCGGTCGAGGGCCAGACCGGCCGCGCCGGCCAGAACGACCGTCACCCAGAAGGAACTCATCTTGTAGTACGACGCCGCATACGCGTTCAAAAAGAAGCGCGCCTGGGGGACGAGCAGGTACAAGCCGACCGCGCAGAGCGCCAGCGCAAGCAGCCAGCGCGTCCGCCTGCTTCGTCCGAAGAAGGCCTGCGGCACGAGGAGCACCACCAGCAACCCCCCGTAAAGGTGGGGACCTTCAAGATAGTTGCGCCAGCCCGAGTAGGAATTGCCCTTGCCGAGAATATCCGGGGCGAAGAGCCCGGCGAGAGAGGAGAGCCATTCCTGCGGCGGATTGAGATCGAAGAAAGGCCGGGAGAGCAACCCGGTCGCCTGCGCCTCCGGTCCGCTCACCCGCGGGCTGAGAAAAATCGTGGCCGCGTTCGGCAGGAGAAAAACGGCCCCCAGGCCGAACCCGAGCAGAAAGAAGGGCACCATCCCGAGAACCGGCCGAAACCCGATCTCTCGGCGCATCCAAAGACGGAGCAGGAAGTAGCCGCAAAACAGGCTCGACCACAGGGCCAGCCCATACGGTCCCCGCACGCAAAACAGGGCGACGGCACAGACAAAGGGAAGCGTGCGCCCCTTGCTGACCCGCGATTCGACGGCCCAGAGCGCGAAAGCGACGAGAAACACCTCCGTGGCGTAGTGGAACCACGCCCCCCGGATCATCATCTGGGCCGAGAAGGCCAGACCGGTCGCGGCCACGGCGGCGGCGGTCGGAAGCAGACCGGCGGTCCGCAGCCAGAGAAAGAAAAAGCAGCCCGCCCCGAGCACTTTGAGAAACTGGATCCAGCCGAGCCCGAACGGAAGAACATCGGGCGGCAAGGCCCAGAGGGCGAAGAGAAACGGATCGCCCACCCACCCGAAGACGGGCGCGCCGAGGCCGTAGGCAAAGGACCAGAACGGGACGCCGCTCTCCCGCCACAACTCTCCGAGATGGGAAAACATCGGCCAGAACGCGTCCACGGAGTCGGAGGCGACATCCCGGAACAGAAAGAGCTTCTCAAAGAGGAGAAACGGCTCGTAAACCAGAAAACCGAGCACCGCCACCCAGAGCGCGAAGAGCGGAAGCCCCCGGATTCCGCAGGGGCCGAAAAGTCCACCCACGGACAAGCGAAAGGCCCCGCCGCTCCGCGATCCCGGGGAGCCATCGTTCGGGCATCGCTGGTCCGCGTTCCCCGGTTGGAGTTCCGCGTTTACGCGGTCTTCGGGCGGTCTTAAAGCCCCGGGGGGTCCGTCGCCCCGCAGCGACCGAACTCCGGCCCCTCCGGTGATCCACCTTCCCGCGAAAAAGATCAGCCCGGCCGCAACGGCGGCGACCGCCATGCGCTGCAACCGCAGGCGCCAAAGAACATCCGGCGGGACCGACCACGGTTCGATCCGTTCCACCGGCAAAAACCACCCCGCCGCACTCTCCGGGCCCGCCCGGAGGCGCGGCCCGCCCGCCCCGGCGGCGACAACCACACCTTCCCCCGCGGTCAACCGCCCGGCGAGGTCCCCGGGGGCTATCCGCCCGAGCGGCACCGTCCGGTAGGCGAAGGAATAGCCGAACTCCACCCCCCGCAGGGTGAACCCGGTTCCCGTCGGACCGGCGTCGATCCTCAACTCGCGCAAACCCCGCCCGCCGGGCAGATCAAAGGCCACCCGGCGCACCCCGTCCCCCCGATGAACGAACTCGGTCCCCGAACGAAACTCAAAGTAATCCCGCAGCCCGATACGGTCGTATTGGTAATAGACCTGCAGGGACATATCCGCGCTCAGTTCCTCCACCTCCAGAACCACCCGGTTCGGAGCGGGCGTCCAGAAAAGATTCCACCCCACGCCACCCACGAAAAGGAGGACGGCGAAGAGGTCGGCGACCGTGCGGGGTTTTACCATCGGCCTATTCCCGGCTCAGATCCAGCCACGGATGCAACCGCTCCATCTTCTCGAGAATCCCCCGCTTAAAATCGGATTGGTCGGTGATCTCCTTGAGCATCGACTGATCGTGGATGCGGTAGGCGGCGAGCTTGAGCGGGACCCTCCGCCCGTGGAAACCGCCCTCGACCGCCTTGCACCAGAATTCAAAGTCCTCCCATCCGAGCAAATCCGGGTCCGCCGTGTAGCCGCCTAGAGCGACCCACATGGATTTGCGGATCAGGGCCATGGCATCGATATAGTTGCCGCTCGCAAAGCGGAGGGGATGCCAGTCCACGCCGGTGATGACGTGCCGATCCGCGCCAACCACCTCCAAATCGGGATAGGCAAACGCGGCAGGACTCCGATCGAGAAAGTGGAGACAAGTTTCCAGGCACGGCGAAAGCAGCCAATTGTCGGGATCGAGCGGAAAGAAATACTCAGTCTCCGCAAAGCGAACGCCCGTATTCCGGGCGGCCCCGAGCTTCGCGTTCGTCCGGTGCCGGAGAAGCGAAGCGGACCCGAAACGGGCCGCGGATCGCCGGAGCCACGACAGGGCGACTTCGACGGATTGGTCGGTCGATCCGTCGTCCACCAGGACCAGATCCAGATCCGCCAGGCTTTGCCGCTCCACTGATCCGAGGGCTTCCTCCAAATAGTGCGCGTAGTTATAAACCGGCATTACGACGGTCACCCGGCTCCGGCAATGGCGTTCCTCGCGGAAGAGAATCTCGTAGTCCCCCGAGCGGGGTTGTCCCGGGAGGGCGGTGCGTCTTTCGAGATGGTGCGCCCACTCGAATGCGGCCGCTCCCGGATGGCGCGCGCCCGTAAGCAAGGCCTGTCGAAGGAGGACACCGCGGCGGTGTGGACCGAAATTCCAAAGAACCTCCTCGGACGCCCGGTCGGCGAGCCGTCGGCGCAGGTCCGCATCGGCGACCAGAGAGAGAAGAGCCGAGGTCCACTCCTCCTCGGAATCGGCCAGCAATCCGTTCTCGCCGGGCCGGATGGCATCGCGGAAGGGACGAACGGGCGAAGCGATCGTGGGAGTTCCGACCAGCGCCGCCTCAAAATACTTCAGCTCACTCTTCGCCTCGCAAAAACGGTTCCCCGTTTCCACCGGTGCCAGATTGATATCGAACCGCGCGTACTCCTGGATCAACTCGGGCACCGGCACCATGGATCTGCCCTCGATTCGGTCGCCCATCGCCTCCAACTCCGGAAACTCGTGTAGGAGAAAAGCATCGGGGAAGGTCACGAACACGGTCTCGGGAAACTCGCGGAGAACCTTCAGGAGCCCCGGCAGAACCCGGCGGAAATCGCGTTGATGGGTTCGGGAGCCACAGGCGTATCCGATGCGTATTCTGCCATCGTCCGGCCTCTCGCGACGGGCCTCCCGGGCGGCGACCAGTTCACGGCTGGAAAAGCCGTTGGGCAGGAGCAGGGTCGGAATGTAGAACCGGCTCATCTCCGCGACGAGGGGGCTGGTCGGGGCGGAGGCCTGATCGCTCAAAAGGAACGCCTGCTGGGTGCGGGCGTAGAGATCGAAGGTTTCCTCTTTCCGCAGTTCCATGGAGCGAATGCCGTCGATCACCTCGGGATCGGCCAACTCCGGGCGGATCATCAAATCGTCGAGATCAAAATGGATCCGGACCCCTTTCCGTCGGGCCTCCTCGATCAGCGGATGAAGGATGGGGCCAAGCGGCGCCCGCCAGATCCACAGCCAGTCCGCCCGGTCGAGAGCCTCCCTCGCCGCCTCCTCGAGCCCCGGTCCGGACCGAATGATCTCGAATTCATCCGGCGACAGCAATTCGCACAGGCGGTCGATCCGGTAGGTGTGCCCCGGGGTGCCGGGTTCCCCCGAATAAAAGATCACACACCGGCGCGCGCCCGGGGAAACGCCCCCGGACCCGGGCTCCCCTTTCTCTTGATCGGCGATCGCCCGGACCAATGGAGGAGGAGCCGGAACCCGGCCCTCCGCCCGGCCGTGCATCCAATAGTGGAGGAGAGGCTCGGTCCCGGCCTCCCGCACATCCGCGTAGGCGGCGAGGTAGTAACCGGGATCGAAACCGCGGGAAGGACGCCGACCCTCCCGCCATCCGTGAAGCAGATAGTGCGCGAACGGGTTGACAGTCGCCCCCCGAACGTCCGGATAAGAGACCAGATATTCTCCGAAATCAAAAAGCTTCTCCCGAAGGATTCCTTCCAAACAACGGAGTAAATCGCCCGGATCGGAAGGTCCGCCGGTCGCCCGGCGCAACGTTTCCAGCCGGGCGGTCGCTTTTCGATCCTTTCCGGTAAAGTACTCGCGGAGGAACTCCTGCTTCAAACGTTCGGAAATCGCCTCGTCAACCGCATGGCTCCGCTGGTGCAGTCGTCGGTGACGGGCCACCCCCGCCGCCAGTTTCCCTTCGAGTTCCTCGATTTTACCGGTCATCCCAGTGATCGAACCACCGAGTGCTTTCGATTCTTCCGCGAATTTTTCTTTGAGTTGCGCGATTTCGGAACGTTTCTCCCCAAGCGAATCACGGACCGATTTCAACTCGTCCGTCAGCCGCGCCAGACCGGAAAGCCTGGGCACGAAATGGATTCTCCCCCGCAGCCGTAAGGGCCCCTCCGGCACTGTAATCGGCGACGGAACGAGCACTTGGGGATCCGAACCCAGGGAATGAAAAGCCAAGCTCCGGGAAAATCGGGAAACCTCGCGCGCATCCCCGTCCAACATGCAGTCGGTGAAATCGACGGGAGCCTCCGCTCCGGATGGAGCGACCAGCCGGAAATCGATCAACCGCACCTCCCCGGGAGCATTGACCGGATCGAGGCGGAAAAAATCTTTCCCGCGGAAGTCCTCCGCGTCGCACCCGAAATCCACCTCCGTCCACCCAAACGGCGCGATCGCCGCATAGGCTGTTTCCCATTCGGAGAAGGAGAGCTGATCGTCCATCGGATAGAATTGCGCGGCAACCGTGGGCTTCCCGCGCGCCAGGGCGGCGGCGGCGGCGGCCATCCGCTCCCGTTCGGCGACCAGCCGCCGGGATTCCGCGGCCATCGATGCGAGCACCAGGCGACCCTGTTCGGCCAGGGTTCGCGCCGCGTCCGGATCGGTCCGGAGAACTCGGTAAAGGGAGGCCGCCACTCCTTTCCCCGGATCCGCGTCCCTGGCGGTGTGCTGGAGATCCGGCCGATAAAATTCGCCCACCCGTTCGGCCGCGAGCGAAGGCTCGATCCCCGGCAACCAATCGCCTCCGAGGCATTGCCGGGCGCCTTCAACGGGATCGGAAAGAAAATCCTCGGCGGCCAACGTCAGCCAATCGTCCCCGTTCTCCCTGCCGGCCAGCACATCCCAGTTGTGGGAAGCCCAGAGCGCGAGCGCCTGCTCGCGGGGCATTCCGCCCCGGCGGTGCAGAGAAGCCGCAACCGACTCCGGATTGCGGAAGACGAAAATCCACCGCGGATGCACTCCGAGGTCGGCGAAAATCTTTTTCCAAAGGGGAAGAAACCGGCACATCCGCGGATCCTTCAGGCCGAAATTCCCGACCCCATCGAACTCGGAGCGGAGAATTTCCACAAGATCAGCCCGTCCTCTCTCGGCCTCCTCCGACTCGAACCAGCCCTCCGGGAGAACAGCGGGCGCGTCCCACGCCAACCCCGCCGACCGCAACAGACGGTCGTGGGTGACGTTGAGCGCGGACAGCTCCCAGAAACCCGTCGGATTGAATTCATTCGAAGGAATGAGGTTGCGGCCGAAATCGACGCCCGCCTCGTGCAGACAGCCCGCGACAAGGGAGGTGCCGCTGCGGTGCATGCCGAGAACTACGTATGCGGTCTTCATAAAATCATTCATCCATCCGTTGGCCGCTCGAGCACGATCCCGGAGAGGCGCCGTCGCGCGGAGCGGGAGGGCAAACAGGCGCTTCTTTTCGCCATCAGATACCAGACTTGGCGCGGGTGGTGCCACGGAATCCTTCCCGCGACCATGCCGGCGTCCCGGACCATCCGGCGGATGGTTGAGGGGCGGTAGCGCACGCAGTGCGGATAGATCCAACCCTCTCCCTCGAAATCCCGCCGATCCTCGTAAAAGGTGGCCGCGACCAGGCCCCCGTCCGCCAACGAAGACCGAAAGTTCCGCAACGCTTTCTCCAGAAGATCCCTCCCCGTGTGGGAGAAAATCGACTGCGCCACGATAAAATCGAAGGAGACACCGAAGAGATCCGTCGAGAAATCGTCTCCGTTCGCGAACCGTGGCTTTTTGATGCGCACCAGATCCCCGCCGATCTCCTTACGAATGCCCTCGTCGATCAACCACTGATTCGGATCGATCCCGAAATACCTCCCCTCGTCGAGATAGGGAATCAGAAGCCGGCCCGCCCGCAGCGATCCGCAGCCGAAATCGAGCAGTCGATGGGAAGCCCGCAGCCCCAGGGACGTCAGCAACCGGAACTGGGTCGCCCCCATAATATCGTATTGCCCGGGGGGGCCCACATAGGCCTGGTAGTGCGGATCGCCCGCTTGGAGGGAGGTGTCGTTCATGTCGATTCCGGGCTTGAAAGCGGATCGTCACCCCAATCGTCAATATAAGGGTGCAGGAAAGAGTAGTCCCCGGCCCTCTCCACCATCATGCGAATCTCCTCCGCTTCCCACGAAACATCGGATCGGGTCCGCCTCGGGCGGGCGAAAACCCGTTCCCGGCAGGCATTCAAATAGTCTTCCCCCGCGTCCAGACCGAGCCACCCGCAAAGCGCGGTCATTTCCTCCCCCGGCCGGGCGATCAATTCCTCCAATCGCACGGTCCGGAGCGTCGATTCATCCAGCCGCTCGGAAAGGGCCATGACCGCTTCGCAGTGCATGAAATACCAGCGGATCCGATCGCCGAGGGATGCCCCGCTCCGCAAACTCATCGTCGCCACGACATCAAAAGGATCGCGCAGCACGTGCAACGCCCGCACGGGCACTCCCAGAGTCTCTTCCAATCGAGGCCAGAGGGCGTGATCCCCGTGGAGGAGAAGAGTCGCCGGATTCCAGATTTTGTCTCCGGCCAACCGAACCACACTCTTCCGATCCGAACCCCGGATTCCGTATTGGTAGCCCTCCCACTCCTTTCCCGAGTTCCGGTGCCTGTCCGAATTCGCGGCGATCTCTTCGAGAATGCTCCGCCGGTCGCGCTCTCTCCAGAATTCCTGAGACGACAGGGTCTCGTTGCCCATCACCGCCTCCGGATGGGCGTCCAGCAAAGCACCCAGAAGGGTCGAACCGCTGCGGGCGTTCCCGAGGACCAGAAGAAAACCCTCCAAAGACTGGAAATCGTCGAATGTCATCCTTGAAAACGAAGTTGCACTTGATCGAACAAACGGGTGATCCCGGCGTCCTGCGGATTCTTCTCGGGCAAAACCCGGAAGCAAATGGAATCGACGATCCGGTGCAAGAACACTCTTCCGGAACCGTTCGCCCCCTCCGCGCCCGTGTTCAGGAAATAGAAACCCTCCGCCAACAGGCAGCGGAACCGGAATTCCACGTCGATGATCCGGCCCGGTTCCAGATGCTCGCAAACGGCGTGGTCGATCCGGGTCCGGAAGCCGGATAGATCCAATCCCGCTTTGTTTCGCAGCAAAGTTCCGAAAACCACCTGAAACGCATGGTCTTCCACCACCGCCGAATAGCAAAGCCGATACTTGATCCCGGACGAGAGCACGTTCACTTTCTCGCCGCGGGCGTTGTAGATCATCGGGTCCGACAGGCGGATTCCCCCGGAGGGGTATTCGACCCGCGACTGGGAAACCAGCGAGGGATCGAAGAAGCTTTCATCCCCTTCCTCGCCTTCGAGCATCTGCAAGCCCTCGTCGAGAGACACGCCTTCCTTTTCCTCCGCCTCCTCGTCGGCCAGGTCCCCCGCGCGAATCCGGTCGAGGATCGCCTCCTGCCGCTCCGGCGGACTGTAAATCAGCCGGTGGTACTGCTTGGCGACCGTTGACGGCTCGTCGTCGAGAAGAAGTTCCCCCTGGTGAAGGAGGATCGCCCGGTCACAGAGCTGGACAACCTGGGCCGAGGAATGGGAAACCAGCAGAATCGTCGTGCCCCGCTCCCGGAGCTTTTCAATCCGGGCGTAGCACTTGCGCTGGAAGGCCTCGTCGCCCACCGAAAGGGCTTCATCGACGATCAGGATGTCCGGAACAATGGCCGTCTGCACCGCGAAAGCCAGGCGCACCATCATCCCGCTGGAGTAAGTCTTCGCCGGCTGATCGACAAAATCCCCGATGTCGGCGAAAGCCAGGATCTCCTCGAGCTTGTCCTCCGCCTGCGCCCGGGAGAGCCCGAGAATGGCCGCGTTGAGCAGGGCGTTCTCCCGTCCGGTGAAATCGGGATTAAAGCCGGAGCCCAGTTCCAGGAGAGCGGCCACCTGACCCCGCACCCGGAACTCGCCCCGCGACGGACGGAGAGTCCCGGCCAGAATCTGAAGCAGGGTGCTCTTGCCCGACCCGTTGCGCCCCATGATACCGACGATCTCTCCCCGTCCGATCGAAAACGTAAGATCCCGCAGAGCGAAAAAGTCCCGGTAGTATCCGTGTTCGCGCCCCTCGCTGGCCGGACTCCACCGATCCGGGCACAGCCGCGGTGGAAGGGCCCGACCGAGCGTCCGCAGAAGCGGGTATTTCAACCGCGCCGCCGGGTCCTTCCAGATCCGATAGGCTTTCGAAAGCCCGACCGCCTCGATGCAAAACTCTTGCTCCGCACTCATACCACGTCCGCGAAGGCCTCCTTGAGCTTGGCAAAGGTCCAGTAGCCGAGCACCAGCAAAACGGCGCCGAACCCGTAGGAATACCAGATCCCCCCCCACTCCACCGGCGTTCCCCAAAGCAGCAGGTGCCGGGATTGTTCGACCACGTGAATGAGCGGATTGAACCGCAGGAAAGTCCAGATCGACTCCGGCACCATTGCGGTCGAATAAAACACCCCGCTCGAATAGAGCATGATCATCGAAAGCGGGGCCACCATATTCTGAATGTCGCGCAAAAACACCCCCAGAGCCGCCAGCAGCCACCCGAGTCCGAAGGCCATCAGGACGACCGGGCCGACCAGCACGGGAAAGAGCAGAAAGGAGAAGGTAAAGGGTTTTCCGAGCAACACCATGAAGGCGAAAACCAGCACCATTCCGATCAGGAAGTGAAACAACGCCACCGCCACGTGGGCGGGGGCGATCACCTCCAGCGGCATCTTCACCTTTTTGACCAGATTGGGCTGTCCGAGAACCGCTCCCGGCGACGATCCCAGAACCTGGGCGAGAACCTGGAAAAGGGTCAGGCTCAGGAAAATGCCCAGCGCGTAATCAAACTTCGTTTGATCCTCCACCCCCTCGTAGCGACCGTTGAAAATCATTCCAAAAACCACCGTGTACACCGCCATCTGCAACAACGGCGCGAAGACCAACCAAGTGACGCCGAGAAGGCTGCCCTTGTGACTCTGAGCGAGAAACCGCCGGAACAACTGCCGGAACAGATAGAGGGCCTGCCGGGTTTCAGCCATCGGCGCTCGTCTCCTCTTGCCCGCAGTCGGATGAGAAAACCTCTTCGAGCAGGGGGATCATCGCCTTCGCCCGGGCGTTCATTCCCGAAAGGCGGCGAACCCGGGCGACGAAAAACTCCTTGTCCGACCCCACCGGCAGTTCCGCGAGATGGAGCTTCATTCTCTCCGTTCGCTTCGACGTATTCTCCACATACTGCTCCAGTTCGCCCCGGAGAAAGACACCGACGAACCGCTGGAAATCCGTCTCCGCCTCGAACCGCTCCTTCCGCTCCCCGGGCGCGTACACCGGGCGGATCGCTCGAAATACCTTGAGCGTCCGCAAACCCTGGCTCGCGGAACCCAGACTGATCCCGAGCGCACGCGTCAGGTCGTCCATCGACACCGGATCGACGCTTGCATAAATGTACCCATAGATCGAACCGATCGTCTTCGGCAACCCCATCAGCCGGAAGAGGCGCACCATAAAATCCACCATCTCCTCGCGGAGAGGTGCGAGGGCGGTCTGGTTGGCATCGGCGGCTCCATCCTTCATGGTTTCATTTATTTCATATTTATTTGAAGGAAGCAAAGAGAAAAAGAGTGCCCGCGGGGCATGGGGTGTCACAAGTGCTGCGGGGAGAAAAATCGCAAAACATCGCGATTTTGAAATGGGCCGATATTCCATCGGTTGAGGGAGGGCGGCTGCCGTGCCACGGCGTAGCAAGATCTCCAGTCGGTTGCTGTCAGCGGGATTTGACTGGGGGGCGGTCACAGAACAATACGAAGTTTTGCGAAGACGGGTCCTCAGCCGCCGCATTGCGGGGATGAGAATGGAA